>CALAYC010000179.1 GCA_937894935.1 uncultured Verrucomicrobiota bacterium | reverse complement strand
TTCAAAGCGATGTTGAAGAAAACGTCGTTTGCGATTTCCACCGACGAAGCGCGCTACGTCTTGAACGGCATTTTCATCAGCCTGAAAGAGCACAAGATGACCATCGTGGCTACGGATGGTCGCCGGTTGGCGTTGACCGATGAAGAAGTGGATATTTCTGAGAAAAGTCAGGGTGAATTCATCATTCCGGCCAAGGCGGTGAATGAACTGAATCGCCTGCTGCAGGATAAAGGTGAAGTGACGATTCGCTACGCGGAAAATCAGGCGGAATTCAGCCTGACCGACGATAAAGGTTTTTCGGTGGTTATCATAACCAAGCTAATCGAAGGAAATTATCCGAATTACCGCCAAGTGATACCGGCCGAAGCAAAAGAACGCGTCAGCCTGCCGCGCGAAGAATTTCTGCACGCTTTGAAACGCGCGGAAATCATGACCAGCGAGAAGGCCAATTCGGTCAAACTGACTTTCACCAAGAACAATCTCGCTATCACAGCCAACAGTCCGGAGGTCGGTGAAGCGCGCGAAAGCATCGCGGTGAATTACAAAGGCAAGGAAATGGCCATCGCGTTCAATCCGAAATACATGATTGATCCGCTGAACGCGCTGAACAACGACGAGGTGTTCATTGAATTGATTGATGAGCTCAGCCCGGGTGTAATCAAAATCAATGGCCCGTTTCTCTACGTCGTCATGCCAATGCGGTTGAGCTGAAGCGAATCGAAAAATTTTCAGAAAAACGCGAGGCGAAGGCTTCGCGTTTTTATTTTAACGCTTCATTCAGCGCTTCTGGGCTGCGGAAAACTTCAAATGTCGCGAGCCACGCTTCGGATTGTTTTAAATCTGTCAGCGCAACGAAACCTTCGCGAATCCGAGGATTCGGCGAACCATCGAGTTTCAAAGGATGCTGTTTCATGCGTTGCTCGACCCAGGAAGGGAAGTCAGCGAATCCATCTGCTTTCAATGCAGCACGATTGATCAAACGAAAGACGCCTGAACTGCCCTGAAAAACGCGTCGCATCAATTCCACAGTGACACGTCCCATAGTGTAACGCGGATTGATTTCGACGATTGGTTTCAATTTCATCGCATCGCTGTCGGTTTGATAAACAAAACAATCGATACCGATCGGTCCGACGAAGCCGATTGATTTGAGTTCCTGTTCCAACGCGGTGAACAACTCGGCGAATAACTGTTGCACTTCCTTGCCTTGGCGCGGAGTGAGGCCGAGTGTTCTAAAAACAGCGCCAGGAAAGGCTTTTTCATACCTCGGCTCGGCCCAGTTCGCTTGAAACTGTCCGCGCGCGTCATTCAGCAATCCGGTATAACCACGCACGCGGAGGCCAGTCGCTGACATATCGAATTGAACGGAAAAATCCAGAGCGCGATTCAGCCACGGTTCAATGACCAGAGATTGACCGGAATCGAAGACGTTACTCATCCAGCGTCGTTGAGCGTCGGAAATTTCCGGTTCAAAAAGTCGCAGCGCATTGCTGCCGGCAACTCCGATGGATTCTTTGAGAATAATCTTGTGATGATCGCGTTGCCGAATCTTGGCGATGACAGCCAAAGCATCTTCCATCGAACGGACTGTGACACCAACGTCGTCAATCGAGCAAAGCCACGGAGCGAAGGTTGGCGCATTGGCTTTTCGGTCCGTGAGAAATTTTCGCAAAAATGCTGCACTCCAGGCTTTGGAATAAAGTTCTGCGACGCGCGGATTGAAACATTCCTCCGGACTGCGTTTTTGTTCTGAAAGTTTGGGAAACAACGGTCGCAGCAAGTCAAAGGAATCAGGCGACCATGCCCAAGGTCGAAGTGAACCGAGTTTGCGGTGCGCCAGATCGGCAGTGTGATTCAGTTCAACAAATTCCGGGATAACAAAACCCGCTTCCTTTAAACCACTCAGAAAATGCACCGTTGGTTTTTGTTCCACGATGACGATGTCGTCCTGGCGACATAGGAACATCGGCAACGCGGTGAGATCGCGAACGAGCTGGGCTTGATGTTTATTCGGTGAATAACCTTTGCCGCCAGCAATTCGCGCTTCAGCCAACGGATTGAAAACAAAAACCGTTGGCGTGCGACCTTTGGATTGCGAAAAGACATTGAGATTCTCGATGAAATCCAAGGGCAAACCGGCAGCTTTGCGACCTTCGACATTGATGGAAAAACCTTTGGCGCGCGCCGGGGAAAGCGGAAATTTCAACTGGCGACAAAACGCTTCCCAATCGCTTTCAGTCGGATTCTTCCAGCGTCGAAACCATTTCAAGCCGTAAGCCACGTGACCGATTTCATCGCGATAAATCTTTTGCAGCAGTTTGGACGAATCCGCATCGCCCACTTCGGCAAAACAGGAGGAAAAGTGTCGCGCAAAATCCAGGTTCGCCTGCTCAAAGGTCAGGCTCAAGCCGGCAACATAATCCATCGGACTTTCCATCCCGGAAACTGCGCGCCAGAAATAACCGCTCACTGGAATCGAACCAAACTCGATTCCACATGCTTTCATGCGCTCGATGTAAAGACGCGTGTGTTCCTGTTCGTCTTTGAGCGTCTCAAACACGCCTTTACGGAAAGCTGCAGGAGCATCAGGAAATTTCAGCAGCACCAACGCCATCAGTTCGGTGGCGAGTAATTCGTGATTCGCGAAGAAATGCAACAGGCGACCGCGCTCGTAGTTTTGTTCAAGATGGCGCGTGCCGGGAAATTCACCGCGCGACGAGCCCGAAGGTTTGAAGATTAATTCACGGGGCCGCCCTGGCGCGGTTGGCGTAACAATGGCCGGTCCGGGTCGCGAGTCTGTGATGACGTCGGGGGTCTGGAGTTTTTCTTCCAGCGACGAAGAAAACAAAACGCGTTCGGCAAATTCCCGTAATTCCATCAGGGGAAACGTAGCAATGAGGCAGCGTTAGAGCGAGTCTGACAAAAATATCGGCGCGTACGGAGAGCTCCCCCTACCACGAATGAACTTCAAAACTCGGCTGCATCGAGTTCGCAGACTTGATTTCCACTACGCGACGGAAATGATCCTGGCGGTCTGTTTCCGTCCGGCAATCAACAGTTGTAACTTATCGCCCTGTTTCTTTTCCATGAGTTGCGATCCCAGCGGCGATTGTGGCGTGATGACAAGAATTTCCTTTTTGTCATGTTTAACTTCGGTTCCGCCAGCGCGCGGGCCGATGAAGTAAAAGGAAGTTTCTTCCGGTGTCTCCAGTTCTACCACCGCGCCAATCCCGATGGGATCGGCAGGCGAGAAATCCTGAACGGGAAGTTTTTGAAACTCGGCAATCGCGGCTTCCACTTCTGCCGCCTGTTTGGATTGGCCGCGCGCCAGGTAGGATGCTTCGAGACCGCGCGTATCGTATTTATTGTCGGCCTTGCTTTGCTCGTGCGTGGCCTCCGCCCGAGAATTCAGCGCTGCGCGAAAATAAATGCCTAACTCGTCAGTCAAAGCTGCGACGATCTTTTGAATCAAAGCACGTTTGTTCATGAAAACCGGCAGGAAGAAATCCGACGAAAATCAAGTGGTGGAAAAAGCGGCGCGTTCGTTTCCACTGGGATCGCGGAAATCGCTGAGCCGACCTTTTTTCACCGAACCATCTTTCAACTTGAGCGTGATCTGTGGCGGCCAGCCGGCTTTGCCTTCAACGACCGATTCGACCACGCCAACAGCGCGCGTCAGGCGATGTACCATAATTTCACCGAGATAACCTTCGCCGGTGGCTGGTATTTTCAATTTACCCATGCCCAACAGTGTGCGGGAAAATAGCGGTGGTTCAATGTTTGAATGCCTGGCGCGGACTGGCCAATCGTCCGATAGGGGAGCGCGTGTTTATAAATACTTCGCCAGAAGTGGACGCAATTCCGAAATGGTCTTCTTCGGCCAGAATTGGCGCGAGGTCATAATCGCGTTCTGCAACGCGGAGTGACACGGCCAGTTTGGTTCGCTGGGAATTTTTGAGATGACGTTCGCAACGACGGCTTTGGCGGTCTCGGCGTTTTTGGTGACATTTGCAACGACCATTTCAACGGTCACGTGCGCTTCGTCCACTTTCCAGCAATCGTAATCAGTGATCATCGCCATCGTGGCGTAGGCAATTTCGGCTTCGCGCGCGCATTTGGCTTCGCCGAGATTCGTCATGCCGATGACGTCGTAGCCGAGTTTGTGATTGGTAACGGATTCGGCGCGCGTGCTGAAGGCCGGGCCTTCCATATTCACGTAAGTGCCGCCGTCGTGAACGCGAACTTTCAGTGCACGAGCGGATTTCAGCAGGAGTTGCCGCAACTCTTCGCAAATCGGATCAGCAAACGCGACATGTCCCACAATGCCGCGACCGAAAAACGTGTGTTCGAAATCGCGCTTCGTGCGGTCAACGAATTGATCCACGAGCACGATGTCGCAAGGTTTGTAACGCTTCTGCAATGAACCGACGGCGCTGACGCTGATGATCCAGGCAACGCCGAGTTTTTTCATTGCCCAGATGTTGGCGCGATGATTCAACTCACTCGGCAGGATGCGATGGCCGCGCGCGTGGCGGGGGAGAAAAACGACGTCGCGTCCGGCCAGTTGTCCGGTGAGCAGCGCATCGGATGGAGCGCCGAAAGGCGTTTTGACTTTGATCCATTTCTGATTGGTGAAGCCTTCGATGTTGTAAAGTCCGCTGCCGCCGATGATTCCGATGCGATGTTTTGACATGGAAGATTCTTTTAGCGATGACGTGAAAGAAAAACACGGAAAAAGGTTGGGGTTTCTCTAATTCGCTTTAGCAAACACCACACACACCGGCGCTCCAACCGTGATGGTTTGTCCCGTCGGTTTCAGTTGGCCGGAATCGGTATCAACCGCGAAGACGACAACGGAATCCGAATTTTGATTTGCAGCGAGTAGCCAGCGCCCCGTCGGATCGATGCCAAAGTTTCGCGGAATTTTCCCCTGAGAAGATGCGTTTTTAATTAACGTCAGTTTGCCGGTGGTTAAATCACGAGCAAAAACAGCAATGCTGTCGTGGCCGCGATTGGAGCTGTAAACGAATTTGCCGCTCGGATGAACAAGAATGTGTGCGCCGGAATCACGTTCGGTAAACGTGTAATCCGCGGGCAAAGCAGAAAGCGTTTGCAACTCGGTCAGCTTCGCAGTTGAAGCGTCGTAGGCAAATGCGGTGACGGTGAGATTCAGTTCATTGACGACGTATGCGAATTTGCCATCCGGCGAAAAAGCTAAATGCCGCGCGCCAGCGCCGGGCGCGACTTTCGCGAAGGCTGGAGTTGCAGGCGTGAGTTTCGCGGCGGGAGCGTTGAGTTCGTAAGCGAGAATTTTGTCGAGTCCGAGATCGCAGACGAGCGCGAATTTATTGTCGGGCGACGGCGTAATGAAATGCGCGTGCGGACCGGTTTGGCGTTTTGGGTTCACGCTCGAGCCTTCGTGTTGAATGGTGGTCGCGGCGGCAGCGAGTGACCCATCGTTCTCGATCGGCAACGCCGCAATGCTGCCCGAGCCGTAGTTCGCGACCAGCACACATTTCCCCGAGGCATCCACGGAAACGTGACACGGGCCGAGGCCGCCGGAAGTTTCCTGATTCAACGCTGTGAGTTTTCCGGTGGCAGCATCGCGCGCGTAGGCATTCACAGCACCGGCGCGTTTGCCTTGCGCGTCATTTACTTCGCCGACGGCGTAGAGAAAATTTCCGTTTGGATGTAAAGCGAGGAAGCTGGGATTGCGGGTTTCGGCGACAAGTTCTGGCTTTGAGAGCGAGCCGGAGCGCGAATCGAATTCCGAAAGATAAATGCCTTGGCTGACGCCGCTCGTGTAAGTGCCAAAATAAACGTGATATTTTTCGGCCCGCGCGGCGAGAGCCATCAGCATTACCAGAAGGACATTGAGTGATTTCACAGGCGTCAGAGAACATGAATGGCGAAAGGAGGCAAGCGGAACAAAGGTTGAAATTTTGTGAAAAAAGCGGATTCGTACCGGTATGACATTTCTGTCACGAGCGCAGGCGGGACAATTGTTGGGGGAACGATTGCGCGTTACTGGAGCGCGAGCGGATTTGGTTCTGGGTTTGCCACGCGGCGGCGTAGTGGTGGCGGCGGAAGTGGCACGAATTCTCGGTGCTCCGTTGGCGACTCTGGTGGTCCGGAAAATCGGGCATCCGCGGCAGCGCGAATTTGCGGTTGGCGCGTTGGCTGAGCCGGACGAAGTGGTCCTGGACGCGGAATCGTTGCAGTATCACACGCCAACGCGTGCAGCGTTGGAAGCGGTCGAACGGGAGGAGAAAGAACGGTTACGTGAATATCAACGTCGGTTTCATCCGGACGGAATGCCGGACTTAACAAACAAACACGTCTGGCTCGTGGACGATGGTTTGGCGACTGGCGCAACGATGGACGCAGCCGTGCGAGCGGCGCGAAAACGCAACGTCGTAACTGTGAAAGTAGCCGTGCCCGTGATGTCCATGCAGGCGATGAATCGGATTTCGCGATTGGCGGATGAAATCGTGGCGCTGGTGGCCGAAGAGGAATTCATGGCAGTGGGCCGCTACTACGAAAACTTCGCGCAGGTCAGCGACGAAGAAGTGATATCGTTGCTGAGACGGACGGCGTGATCGAAAGTTTTACCCACCAATGCAACTCATCGAACGGGACGGGGGAATAAAGTCCGCCTCGCCGATATGATGGCGTTCCTCTTTTTGCAAAACGACACCGCGTAGCCAACGTTCCAATTCCTCATCGGTCGCATCGTTGCGTAACAGTGAACGAAGGTCGTGCTCAATTACGCTGAACAGGCACGTGCGCACTTTGCCATCGGCGGTGAGGCGAATGCGATTGCAGTGACCGCAAAACGGTTCGCTGACTGGCGCGATGATACCGATTTCGCCGCGACCGTCGGCATGCGCCCAACGTTTGGAAGTGGAAGACGGGTTATCGTTGGCCATGGGGCGCAGATCGAATTTCTCCTGCAACCGCCGCAAAATCTCCGCACCAGACACGACCATTTCGCGTTGCCAGGCACGGGCGGAATCAAGCGGCATGAATTCGATGAAGCGCAGGCTCACGTCCTCGTCGCGCGCAAATTTCACGAGCGATTCGATTTCATGATCGTTGAGAGAGCGAATGACCACGGCATTAACCTTCACGGGCGCGAACCCGAGTTCTTTTGCGAGGCGAATGCTTTTAAGAACGGAATCCAGACCGTCGCGCCCGGTCATTTTTTTGAAGTTTTCACGATCCAACGAATCCATGCTGAAACTGACGCGCCGCAAACCGGCATCGCGCAACGCACGCGCTTTTTCAGCGAAAAGAAACCCATTGGTGGTCATTGCGAGATCTTCGATACCGGGAATTTGGGCGATGCGAGCGACGAGTTTTTCGACTTCCTGGCGAAGCAAAGGTTCGCCACCGGTCAGGCGAATTTTGGTAATGCCATTTCGCACGGCGAGGCGAATAACGCGTTCGAGTTCTTCAAACGTAAGCAGGTGAGCGCGCGGCACCCATTCCTGAACGATGGGTTTGGAGTTGGGCATTTGCGCCCAATGACCGCGATAAAAATTTTGCGCTGCCTCAGTTTCCGGAAGGCAATAGAGACAGCGAAAATTGCAGCGGTCAGTGAGGCTCACCCGCAGGTCGCGCAGCGTTCGGCCATGCGAATCGACGAGCGAGCCGGCAGCAGCCATTTTAAGGAGTGGTCGCGGGCGCGTTCGTCAGACCGGGAATCGTGCGCACCGTGCCGTCGGAACTGATTTCAACGTTGAGGTCGTATTGAGCGCTATTGGTTTGTGTTGGCTCTTTGCGCAACGTCAACAGCTTCTGAGCACCCTTCTGTTCATCCGCACCGTAAAGACCTTTGCGAATCCATTCGAGGCGGCGTGCGATGGAAAGCTCTTCTTTCAACTTGGCGACCTGCGCGCGCAAGATGGCGAGGTCGTTGAACTGCCGTTCCAATTCGGCTTTCTCAGCCATGAGGCGCTTGAGTTCGGATTCGAGAAACGCTTTATCGCCTTCGGACGCGTCGAGTTTGCGCTGGGTTTCTTCGATTTGCGCGGTCAGGTTAGTGATCATCGCGCTGAGATCGATGGCTTTCTCATCGAGTTCGCGATTTTGCGATTCGAGCGCAGCGATTTTCTGGTCGCGTTCCGCCACGGCATTTTTCGTTTCCTTCAGCTCGGTTTCGGTTTTGACCAACGTACTAGTCAAATCGGTGTATTTGTTGGTGAGTTTGTTGTAATCGGCGCGAGCCATCATCAAATCGTTCGTCAACGCGGTGTTGACCTGGCGTTGTTCAGCGAGTTCGAGGCTGGTTTTGACCGATTGATTGGAGTGCCAGAGGATGGATTCCACGTCTTTACGTTTTTCTTCCTCGGCTTGCTTTTTGGTGCTGAAGAGAACCACACCAAGTCCCACGCAAAGGACGGCGAGAATGATCACTCCTATTAAATTCTTCATAACTGAATGCAGAATGCCAGAACGCGGAAAGTTGGCAAGCCATGGTTGCCGTCGAGGGGATTAATATGATGATGCGATTCATTGAAGTTATAGAAGCAATAACTGCGCAAACGTTGCGCAGTTGAAGCCGGCCAACTGCGCAAGTCATGCGCGAATAAAAACCAGAAAGAGTTAAAACCTCCCTATTTCTGAGTTGGTACGAGCTTTGCGTAAACGCCTCGGCGAAGTCGCGCCCGTGCGGCTTCGTTGTTGCATCAACCAACCAAACACACAGCAGGAGAAACGTATGAGATTCAACACTATCAAAATGCTCGGTCTGGCGACCTTGCTGGCCGTGGCTGCCAGTTCCGTTGTCGCGCAAGACAATGATCGCCCGCGGCGAAATCGCGACGGTGAACCCGGCGGCGGACGCAACTTTGATCCGAACGAGTTTCGGCAGCGCATTTTGGAGCGTACGCGCGAACGACTTGAAGTAACAGATGATGCTGAATGGAAAGCGCTCGAACCGTTGATTATTAAAGTGACCGATGCGCGTCGCGCCGTGGAAGCCAGTCGTTTTGGACGTATGGGCGGTCGCGGCGGTCCTGGTGGTCCTGGTGGCGGTTTCGGACAACAACAACCCAATCCCGCTGCGGATGCACTGGAACGGGCCATCGAAGCGAAGGCTTCTAACGCCGAAACCAAAGCGGCCTTAGAAAAATATCTTGCGGACCGCAAAGCCAAGCAGGCCGCGTTGGAAAAAGCGCAGGCTGATCTTCGCAAAGTTTTGACGCCGCGGCAGGAAGCCATTGCGACGCTGAACGGTTTGCTCTGATCGAATCATACAGGAGAGAAGCTGGCGTTTTTATCATGGCTCAAACGCAAAATACCAATGAGTTGCTGGAACGCATGGTTGCGGCCCGGCAACTTTCCGCCGTCGATGCGGCGGAACTGGCGCGGCAGTCGGACGTGTCGCTTCAAAGCGAAGAAGACGTGCTGCGTTGGTTGGCGGGCGAATACGATGTCGCCTTTACCAGCCTTGATGACATTGAGCCGGATCGCCAGCTTCTATCTCTTTTTCCCGCGCGCATTTTGTTGAAGGAAGAACTCCTTCCGTTGCGCCGGGTCAACGGTGCGGTGGAAATTGCCACCAGTCGATTGTTCGCGACGCAAGGACTCGACGCGCTTAAAACGTTGACCGGTTTGAATCTCAAACCGGTGCTGACGCCGTCCGAAGCGTTGCAACGCGAACTCAAGAAACGCTTGGGCGTCGGTGCGGATACAATGGGCGAGCTGGCGGAAGAAACCGGCTTGCAGGTAGTAGACGAGGGGAAAGACGACGACAACGATCTGGATGTCGATGCGGAGGACGCGTCGATTATTCGTTTTGTGAATCAGGTGTTGCGCGACGCGATTGAGTTGCGCGCATCTGACATTCACCTCGAACCGTTCGAGCACGAATTTCAAATCCGGTATCGCGTGGACGGCGTGTTGCAAACGATTCCCGTGCCCGCGCAGATCAAACGTTTCCAACCGGCGATCGTTTCACGTTTAAAGATTCTCAGTCACCTGAACATTGCTGAGAAGCGCCTGCCACAGGACGGGCGCATCAAGATTCGTCTCGATGCGAACGAAGTGGATATCCGCGTCTCGGTGATTCCAATGTTGCACGGGGAAGCGGTGGTGCTGCGTCTGTTGCGGCAGAATTCCACGCTGCTCGGCATGTCGGAAATGGGGATGGACACACGCGAATTGAAATCGTTCCGGCGCGTTCTCGGTTTGCCGCACGGCATCATTCTTGTCACCGGTCCGACCGGTAGCGGTAAGACTACAACGCTCTACACCGCTCTGAACGAAATCAACGATCAGGTCCGCAAAATCATCACCATCGAAGACCCGATTGAGTATCAGCTCAAAGGTATCAATCAGATTCAGGTTTCGGAAAAAGCGGGACTGACGTTTGCACGCGGATTGCGCTCAATCCTGCGGCATGACCCGGATGTAATTTTAATCGGCGAAATTCGCGATCGGGAAACGGCACAAATCGCTGTGCAGGCGTCGCTGACGGGCCACCTCGTTTTTTCCACGCTGCACACCAATGACGCGCCCGGTGCGGTCACGCGTTTGATTGATATGGGCGTCGAACCGTATCTCGTCGCGTCATCGCTCGAAGCAGTGTTAGCGCAACGACTCGTGCGCGTGTTGTGTAAACATTGCAAACAGCCGGATACGTCGGCGACGACTGCGGCGATGAAGGAGCACATGGGAATTCCTGCGAACACGACGGTTTATCGCGCTGTCGGCTGTCGCGAATGTCGCAATACGGGTTATCACGGGCGACACGCCATTTTCGAGTGGATGGACATTGATAACAGCATGCGCGAGCTGATTCTCAGGAATGTTTCGTCCGGTGAGATTGCCGCACACGCACGGCGCATGGGTTTACGCACGTTGAATGAGGATGGTTGGCGATTGGTGCGCGCGGGCATCACGACGCCGGAAGAAGTGCTGCGTGTGACGAAAGATCAAACCGTCAGCTCACTCGCTCCGGAAACCGCGGCCAAACCTTCGGTAGAAGTTTCCGCCCCAAGGAACGTTAATGCCACTGTTTGATTACAAAGCGGTTCAAGCCGACGGCGCGATTGCGCAAGGCCAGCTTGAAGCCGCTGGTCGAGCCGAGGCTTTTCGACACATGGAAGGCCTCGGGCTGCGCCCAATTTCACTCGCAGAACGCCAAGGTAGAGGCGCAGCACCGGCAAAGAAAAGCGCTCAATCCACGGAAAGTAACGCGGGCGGCTTCTCGTTAAAGTTTGGTCGCGACAAAGTTTCGGCGCGCGACCTGGAAAATTTCACGCGATTGCTTTCGAGTTTGTTGGCCGCGGGCGTGCCGCTGAGTCGCGCGTTGGTGATTCTGCACAAGGAAGCGTCATCGCCGGCAGCCGCGGCGCAATGGAAAGAAATTCACGATCTCGTTGTGGACGGTATGTCGCTCGCAGACGCGATGGCGAAGTCACCGGAAACCTTTCCACGTGTGTACGTCGCGATGGTGCAAGCGGGTGAAACCGGCGGATTTCTCGATCTGGTGCTGGCGCAAATCGCAGATTTTCAAGCGCGCGAAAAAGAACTCCGCGGCAAAGTGATGACCGCGATGTTGTATCCGACGATTCTGCTGCTGCTCGCGATTGGCGTCGTCGTGTTCCTGCTCGTGTTTTTTATTCCGAAGTTCCAAACGATCTTTTCCGGCTTCGGCGCGTCGTTGCCCGCATTGACGGAAGTCATTATCGGTACGAGTCACGCCTTGCGTTCGTATGGAATCTTTATTCTGGGCGGCTTGATTGGTGCGGGATTTTCGTTGCGCAGGTGGTTCAACTCAGAAAAAGGTCGGCGAACCTGGGAAGGTCTGATGTTGCGCACGCCGGTGGTCGGCCCGTTGATCGCGCAATTCGCGATGGCGCGTTTTTGCCGGATGCTTGGCACGTTGTTGGGCGCGGGGGTGAATCTTGTTCAAGCGCTGAACGTGGCGCGTAAATCTATCGGAAATCAAATCCTGGTAGATGCGGTTTCGGAATCCATCACGCGCGTTTCTGAAGGCGCACAATTGGGTCAGAGCCTGGCGAACTGTCGCCAATTGTTCTCCGGTTCGGTGCTGGAAATGATTTCTGTCGCAGAAGAAAGCGGCAAGCTCGACACCGAACTGGTGCGCATCGCGACCGTTACGGAAGGGGATCTCGATCGCAATCTGAAGACCGGCGTGGCGTTGCTCGAGCCGTTGATGCTGTTTTTGATCGCCGGATTTATCGGCACAATTTTCATCGGCATGGTCCTGCCGATTTTCACCATGCAACAACACATGAAATAACGACGGGCGTTAAATTCTATGAAAATCCAAAGCAAAATCCGAAAAATTGAAATCTGCAAAACTTCCTCGCCTTCTGTTTCGTCGCGCCGCCGCACGGGTGGTTTCACGCTCGTGGAAATGCTGCTTGTGTTGGTGATTCTCGCGACGCTGGCGGCGATTGTTTATCCGAAACTCTCCGGGCGCAGTGAACAGGCGCGCGAAACGGCAGCGAAGACGCAAATTTCTTCATTCTCCACCGCACTGGATGCGTTCGAGGTGGACAACGGTTATTACCCGCGCGGCAAGAGTGGATTGCAGGATCTCGTGCAAGCGCCGCGCGATGCGACGAGCTGGAAAGGTCCGTATTTGAAAGAGATTCCGAAAGACCCGTGGGGCAACGATTACGTGTACGAATCGCCCGGTCGTTTCAACACGACTTCGTACGATTTGTCCTCGCCCGGACCGGATGGCAAAGCCGGTAACGACGACGACATCACAAATTGGGCGAAGAAGTAAGTTTTCAATTGAGCGATGAAAGTGTGGCGACAAGGCAATTTCGGAGCGCGACTGTGTGCGACGCACCAGTCGCAGCAAGCTCCGGGTCGCTACCATTGTGCGAATAAACAACGCGCTGCGGTTGGGCCTTTGACCACATCCGCGCTCCGCGCTTTCACGCTGGTCGAGTTGATCGTCGTGATGGCGTTGTTGGTTTCGGTGATCGCATTAGCGTCGCCGTCGTTGGCGGGATTCTTTCGTGGTCGCGCGTTGGATGCGGAGGCGCGGCGGTTCATGTCGTTGACGCGGCTTGGTCAAACGCGTGCAGCGGCGGAAGGATTGCCGATGATTCTCTGGGTCGATTTGCAGCAACGCACGTACGGGCTGGAAGCGGATTCGAGCTTTGTCGAGGAAGACACGAAAGCGGTGGAATATACGCTCGACGGCAACGTCACGATGGAAGTCGGCACCGCGAACCAGCTGCAAAGTTCCATCACGAGTGACACGTTGTTTGGCAGCGCGAACTCCGTGAGCAAACACGCGTCGCTACCGCACATTCGTTTTGAACCTGACGGCGCAATCAGCGAAGGCAGTCGCGAGAATTTTCGGTTGATGGATCGCGACGGCGTGTCGTTGTGGGTCGGTCTTACGGCGAATCGGTTGAACTATGAAATTCGCAATCAGGAATTGCAGCTCGCGACGCAGCCGCGTTGAAGCATTCACGCTGGCGGAGGTGCTGGCGGCGTTGCTGTTCATGGCCATCGTCATTCCGGTGGCGTTGCAAGGACTGCGCATTGCGGGTCGCGCGGGAGCGATTGCGGAACGCAAACGCGAGGCGGTGCGGGTGGCGGAGCGGATTTTGAACGAGAGCATCGTGCTGACGAATTGGAACAGCGCCGCGCAGAGCGGAACGATTTACGAAGCAGACCGGGAATATAGCTGGTCGCTGCGGACGGAAACCTGGACGGAAGTGAACACGACGACACCGATGCAATTGTTGCGGGTGGCGGTGGAATATCCAGTGCAGGGCGAGAAGTTCAGCGTGGAACTGAGCACGCTGGCGAATACGCAGTAAGAATGAAATTGAACGGCAAACAGATTCCAGTAACCGGTGGTTGGGCTGACAGCTCAACGCGGGAACGGATCTGCTGTGTCGATTGTGGTTCGATACGTTTCAGTTCTTCGGTAGAGCGTCGTGTGATGGAGATGAAGCGTCGCGGCTTCACGTTGCTCGAAGTGCTTCTGGCGGTTGCGATTTTTGCAATCGTGTTATTGGCGATGAACACGGTGTTCTTTTCGGCGCTGCGATTGGAGCGGGCCACGAATCGGACGTTGGATGAGCGATGGCCGTTGAATCAGGCGCTCGCGGTGTTGCGACGAGATTTGCAGGGCGCCGTTCAGCCGCAGACTAATTCCACTTTGTTGCCGCGGCATTTCATCGCGAGCGGCAGTGGCGGTGGAATTGGTTCGGTACAATCGGGCAGTCTCGAGTTTTATACGACCACTGGCGTGATTGATGACTACGAGCCGTGGAGTGATTTGCAACGGGTGCGCTATGAATTGGTTGATCCATTGGAGCGGACGAATTCGAGCGGTCGCGAATTCGTGCGGCGCGTGACGCGAAATATTCTGGCGTCGAGCGCAGAGGACGAAATCGAACAAGTGCTCGCTACCCAGGTCGAGAGTCTGGAATTTCTATGTTTCAACGGCAGTGATTGGCGCAACACGTGGGATACCGAAGCAGCGGAAGTCGGTTTGCCGCAGGCGGTGCGCGTGCGAATTCAACTTGCTTCGCAAAATTCTCAAAACACAACCGCGATGCGGTTGACGCAAGAGCCGTTGGAATTGCTCGTGCCGCTGACGACGCAGTGGCTCACGAATTCGATTACGGAGGGAGAATTATGAAACTCACTCTCCATCGAGCGAAAGAAGACGCTTCGGTTCTCGTCATCGTGCTCTGGATTGCGTTGGGATTGGTCGCGCTCACGCTTTATTTCAGCAACGCGATGAACGCCGAGTTGCGCGCTGCTGACAATCGCGTGGCCTTGCTCGCGGCGGAACAGGCCGTGGAAGGTGCGAGTCGTTATGTGGCTCAAGTGCTGGTTGAGCAGGCAACGAACGGCATCGTTCCCTACGTTTATGATTACGCGAGCGAAGCGGTGGAGGTCGGCGATGCACATTTCTGGTTGATCGGACGCAATGATGGTCAATCGACGCCGAATCAGGTGGTTTTCGGATTAGTGGATGAAGGTTCGAAACTGAACATCAACAACACGAATGTGACGCAGGAGATGTTGGAGTTGTTGCCGGGCATGACGACGGAATTGGCGGCGGCAATCATCGATTGGCGCGATGCGGACGAAGAAGTGTCGGACGGCGGCGCGGAATCCGAGACGTATGCGCGGTTGCAGCCGGCGTATTACTGCAAAAACGCGCCATTCGATTCGGTGGATGAGCTGCGACTTTTAAATGGTGCGACGATGGAAATTCTGTTGGGCGAAGATGTGAATCGCAACGGCGTGCTTGATCCGAATGAAGAGGACTGGAATCGCAACGGCCTCGTGGATCCCGGCATACTCGAATACATCACGGTATGGAGTCGCGAATCGAATTTACGCGCGGATGGATCGGAACGAATCAACATCAACGCCAGTCGCGATGATCTGGCGACGTTGATTACCGACTTGTTGGGCAGCGGCGTGCAGGCCCGCGTAGCGCCGTTTTTGAATGATCCGAATCGGCAATTCTCCAGTCTGTTGGAGTTCTACATCTTCTGCAATTTCACAGCGGAGGAATTCGCGGTGATTGAACCGGAAATCACGGTTGAGTCCGGTGCAATGTTGCCCGGCAAAGTGAATGTGAACACCGCGCCCGCCGCAGTGCTCGCGTGCATTCCGGGTATTGGAGACGACAAAGCTGAGGAATTGGTGAGTTATCGGCAGTCGAACGCTGCCGGTTCGACATCGGTCGCGTGGGTGAAAGAAGTGTTATCGGAAAGTGAAGCGTTGGAGGCCGGGCCGTATTTGACCGGGCAAAGTTATCAATTCACCGCGGACATTGCGGCGGTGGGGAAATTTGGTCGCGGTTATCGCCGCACGCGCTTTGTGTTCGATACAACGGAAGGCGCGGCAAAAATTATTTATCGCCAGAATCTCAGTCATCTCGGCTGGGCACTCGGCACTGAAACCCGCCAGGAATGGCTGGCGCGGGCAACACCATGATGGACGTAACGAAAAAAACTTCGCGAAAGCAGATGAGTTCGCTGCTCGGGCTCGCGCTCGATGGCAGCCGGCTGGAAGGCGTGTGGCTGAAGCGGACGAACCGCGGATTGCAAATCGCCAGCTCATTCATCGTGCCGCTGACGCTGGATCCGCTGACGGCTGCGCCGGAACTGGTCGGACGCGAGATTCGCAATCATCTCGACGCTGCGGAAGTGCGCGAGCGCAATTGTGTGGTGGCGCTGCCGCTCAAGTGGGCGCTGACGGCGCAAACGAAACTTCCGCCGTTGCCTGAAACGGAAATGGCGAGCTTCCTGCAAATTGAAGCGGAACGCAGCTTTCCGTGCGACGTCGCAACGTTGATTACTGGAGCGTCGCGGAGCAAAACACCGACGGGCGAAGAACACGCGACATTGGTTGGTATGCCGTTGGGGCATGTGGAAGCGCTGGCGGCGGCGTTGCGCGCGGCGGGATTGAAGCCGCACAGTTTTTCGCTCGGCATCACGGCGTTGCAACGACCGACTTCCGACACGGTGTTGGCAGTGACGATTCGGGAGAGTCACGTCGGTTTGCAAATCACGCATGGCGGCGGGGTGCTGCGCTTGCGGGCGTTGGAAGGCGCGGTGGAAACCAACGGCGGTCGAGCAGAATTGCACTTTGATGTGATCGCACGCGAAGTGCGTATCACGCTGGGACAATTGCCGGAAGCGGTTCGCGCGGCGTTAAAGCGCGTGCGGATTTTTGGCGCAACGGAACCGGCGCAGCAGTTAGCCGGAGAATTACAACGGCGTTTGCCGGGTGCGGATCTGGCGGTGGAAGTGGTGACGCGTTATGACGCGAAGGATTTACCTGCCGGTCTTCCGGAAGACACCGCGGTGTCGGCGGCGTTGAGTCTGGCGGCGGAGAAATTGCAGAAGTTGCCGGCGCAGTGGGAATTTTTGCCGCCGGAAATTTCGGCGTGGCAGAACTTCATGAGCCGCTACGGTACCGGAAAATTGCGCAAAGCGGGACTGGTTGCGGCAGGCGTCGTCGCGCTTGTGGGTGGTGCGTTTCTGGTCCAGCAAGTTTTGTTGTGGCGTTATCAAACCCGTTGGGATGCGATGAAGCGACAGGTGGAAGCGCTGGAAGTCACGCAGGCGAAAATCAAACAGTTCCGTCCGTGGTATGACGAGTCGGTGCGCAGTCTCAGCATTCTGAAGAAATTGACAGAGGCATTTCCGGAGGACGGCGTCGTGACGGCTAAAACAATCGAAATGCGCGACGCGAATCTGGTGACGTGCACCGGCACGGCCCGCGATAACGCGTCATTGTTGCGGACACTGGACCGCTTGCGCGATGCCGGCAACGTGGCGGACCTGAAGGTCAATCGCATTCAAGGCAAATCACCGCTGCAATTCACCTTTGATTTCCGGTGGGTGGAAGGAGGCGCACGTGCAGATTAAAAATCGTCAACAGATGTTAGTGATTGTTGCGGCCGTTGTGTTCGGTTTGCTCGTCGCGGACAAGCTCGTCATTACGCCGTTGACCAAGGCGTGGAAAACACGGGCGGAGCGCATCGCGGATTTGCGCAAGAAGGTTGATGATGGCGTGAAGTTGATCGAGCGCGAACAAGTGTTGAACGACCGCTGGGCGCAGATGCGGACCAACGCGTTGCCGAAAGAACAATCGCGCGCGGAACAGCAGGTGTTGAATGCATTCGACAAGTGGTCGCAGGACGCGCGCATCAGCGTGAATTCGGTGACGCCGCAATGGCGGCGGGACCGGGACGATTTGCTGACGTTGCAATGTCGGGTGGACGCGGCGGGCAGCATCGGAACACTCGCGAAGTTTTTGTACAACGTGGAACGCGATCCGATGGCGTTACGAATCGAATCGCTGGAAATCGCGGCGCGCGACAAAGATGGGCAAAATTTATCACTCGGATTGCAGATTGGCGGTCTGGTGTTGAACGGTGAGGAGAAGCAATGAAGGTCGAAACCCGAAATTCGAAATCCGAGCGACTGTTTCGATTTGTGATTCGCAAATCGTCAATCGTCATGCTTCTCGTTTTATTGACCAATAACGTTGAGGCTCTAGCCCAATCTACTAACACCTCGAATCGACTGAGTTACGACTCGTTTCGGATGATCAGCGACCGAAATATTTTTAATCCAAATCGAGCGGCGCGTTCGTCCGGTCGGACGACCACGCGCAGCACGCGGACGGCGCGGGTGGAGTATCTTTCGCTTGTGGGTCTCATGGCTTACGAGAAGGGAATTTATGCGTTCTTCGACGGCACGAGTAACGATTACAAGCAAGCAGTGCGAACCGGTGATCGGATTGGGGAGTATCGCGTGGAGCGCGTGACGGTGGACCAGGTGCAGTTGGTGTTGGGCACGAACACGTTCGAGTTAAAGGTCGGCATGCAAATGCGACGTGAAGATAACGGCAATTGGTTTGTGGCCGACAGCAATGATGAAACGCGACGCAAGGTCGCTTCAGCTCCAGTACGCACGCGAACGCGTGGCGACGATTCGGGCGCGGAAGCCGGCGAAGAATTTCCAGAGGGCCAGCTGCCGGAAATTATCGTAGTGGAAGCGGATTCCAATGGAGAGCCGGTTCAGGTAGAGCCGGGTGACACGGGGGGAATTACCGACCCGGTACTTTTGAGATTAATGCAACGACGACGGGAGATGAGCCAATGAAAATGACGCAACTTTTATTGTTGGGCAGCGTGCTTGCCGCCACCGCGGTGGGGGCGGAAGAGCCAGCCCTGAACCAACCACCAGCACCGCCATCGGCCACCGAATCGGCAAACGCAACCGCCACCGGCGGGACCAGCGAGACAACCGTGCCGGAGCCGATTCTATTGCCGAACGGCGAACCGGGTTTGCGTTTGAACTTCCGCAATGTGCCGTTGGATCTGGTGCTGAATTACCTGAGCGAAGCCGCAGGTTTCATCATCGTGCTCGATACGAAGGTCAGCGGAAAAATTGATGCGTGGAGTAATCAACCTTTGAGCAAAGAGGAAGCGGTGGACCTGTTGAACTCAGTGCTCAATCGCAACGGTTACGCGGCTATTCGCAATGGACGCACGCTCACCATCGTGAACAAGGATGACGCGCGTTACCGCGACATTCCGGTCGTATTGGAAAGTGATCCGGATCGAATTCCGAAAACGGACGAAATGGTCACACAGATCATTCCGGTGCGCTTTGTTGAAGTGGCGCAACTGCTGAAAGATTTGCAGCCGTTGGTTTCGACCACCACGACGATGACCGCGAATGAAGCGGGTAATTCAATCATCATTACGGACACACGCGCGAACATTAATCGCGTCGCGCAAATCATTCAGGCGATTGATCAGGGCGCGGAAGAAGTGACGGTGTTGCGCGTTTTCCGATTGGAGTATGCCGATCCGAACGAGATGGCGACCGTGTTGACCGGATTGTTTCCTGACGATTCGCGAGCGAACAGTCAGTCGCCGGTGCGATTCGGCGGCCCGGGTGGTCTCCGCAACTTTTTCCGTGGTGGTGGCGACAACAACGCCGGTGGCGGCAACAGCCAGAGTGACCGGTTGAAGAAGCGGGCCCGGGTGATTGCGGTACCTGACCCGCGGACTTCGTCCATCATCGTAAGCGCCACCAGCGGTTTGATGGGGCAGATTGAGGAGATGGTCCGGCAGTTGGATTCCAATCCCGCGCGGAAGCAAAAGGTTTATGTGTATCAGGTCGATCCCGGCGACGTGGCGCAGGTGCAACAGGTGTTGAAAGACATGTTTGAAAACAACACCAACAACCGCAACAGCCGCAACTCGCAGTCCCTGCAGAATAACGTGCTGCAGAATCGCGCCACGCGGAACAGTCAGGTCACCGGCAGTACTGGCGGGACGTTTGGCGGAAACAATCGAACCGGCGCCGCACGGTAACGAAATTGAGAGGAACAGGATTTTCTATGCGTAACTATTACTCGCTTCTCGCGATTGCTCTGAGCGCGTTCGTGGCGCTTCCAGCCCTGGCCCAATTTCCGGGCGGCGGCTTTGGTGGTTTTGGACAAAACCGACAGGCCAACACATCCGGCACGCGCCAATACGAAAACAGCACGGCGGTCGGCAGCGCGACGATTTCCAGCGATCCGGAAACCGGCCGAATCATCGTCATCACTGACGAAGAAACCAGTCAACACATCAGCCAGGTGATTTCCAATCTGGATATCCCGAAGCCGCAGGTGTTGATCAAAGTGGTCTTTCTCGAAGTGACGTATAACAACAATCTCGATTTCGGCATTGAAGGCGCATTTCGCAGTGGAAACGATCCGACGGTAGCAGGTGCAAATGCGTTTGGTTTGTCGGGATTGAACAACGCCGTCGGCATCGCAACCAATGCCTTTGGTTTGCCTATCACCGGATTTGGCAACACACCACCGGGTGCGGGCTTGTATCAAGTGTTGGGATCGGATTATCAAGCGACGTTGCGAGCGATCGCGCAGGCTGGCAAAACCGAAGTATTGTCACGTCCGTCTATTCTCGCGCGCAACAGTCAACCGGCGACCATCACGGTCGGTCAATCCGTGCCGCTGATTACCAACGTGCGCTACGACAACTTCGGCAACGCGATCAACTCGGTCAGTTACGAAGACGTCGGAATAATTTTGCGCGTCACGCCGTTCATTTCTGGCGACGGCTTGGTGGAGATGATTGTGTCACCGGAAATTTCGTCGCTTACGGATCAAACGGTGCCGATCGCAGCGGGCGTCAGCGTGCCGGTTATCGCTAAGCGCGCGGCGGACACGGTGGTTGTTACGCCCAATGGACAACCGGTGATCATCGGCGGTTTGATGCAGAACAACAAAACGGCGAGCGACAGCAAAATTCCGATCCTTGGCGACATTCCATTGTTGGGAAACCTGTTCAAGCGGCAGGTCAAAAACAATACGAAGACCGAACTGCTGATTTTTCTGACGCCGCACATTGTAGAAACGCCATCGCAATTGCTGGCTTTGTCGGACCAGGAGCGGGCGGCTGCGGTGTTGCCGAAGAAAGCTTTTACGGAAAAAGAAATTAATCAGTATCTGGATTCAGCGCCGGTGCAGCCAGATTCGGAATTGCATCAGTAACGAGTCGGGTCAGGCGAGGCGTGCGCGCATCCGGAGCGGTTGTCGCAGCAGATTACGACGTCATCATGGAAACCCGTCGCAGCACGTATTGGGTGATCAGCCTCCTGGTGGTGGCCTGGCTCGTGATTCTCGGGTGGCAGCTCATGGAGCATTCCCGCGTGGAAGCGGCATCGCGCGCGGAATTGCGACATCGCGCGAAAGATATTTCCACCACGGTGGGCATCGTGCTGCGTTCGCAACGCCGGTTCGGCGTCATTTCTAAAGAGCGCATTGAATCGGCCTTAGCAGGATTGATTCGCCCCGAGGAACTCAGTGCTGTGGCGTTGTTGAATGCCGCAGGCGATGTCGTGGCGTCCGCACCAGCAGATGCCGATGTCCATCTTAAACCTGGCCCGGGCCGCTCTGAACTTTGGGAGCCGAATCGCGTTACGATCGTCAACCTCGTAGATCTCGGTACGAATGTGACGCGGGATTTGGAACTCAGCAGTCCGGCGATTGTGTTGTCGCGCGAAGATTTCGGTCGCCCCGGCGAAACGAATCGTCCGCCACCGGATGGCGGCATGCCACGACCAGACAGAGAACCGCCTCCACTAAACATCGGCACCGGAGTCCCAGCGCCCGCCGAAACTATTGAGCGACGCGCCGATCGCGAAGAACGCGGTGACAATGGCGAGCGGCGGGGCCGCGAAGGCGAGCGCCGAATGCGATTCGGTCGTCCACCGTGGATGAGCGAGACCGAGTTCCGCACGATGATTGAGCGCCAGGGCGTGCATAGTTTTTTATTGGTACTCTCAACCCAGTCAGTGGAGGAAGCGATACGTCGCGATGCGTGGTTACGGTGCGTGATTATGGGGCTTGCGACGCTGTCGGTGCTGGCGTTCGGCATGGCATGGCGAAAGACGTTGAAAAATGCCGAACTGCAAATTCGCCTCGTGCGAGCGAGCGAGATGAATTTGCATCTCAAGGAAATGAATCTGGCTGCGGCGGGTTTGGCGCATGAGACGCGCAATCCGCTCAACATCATTCGCGGTCTGGCGCAGATGATTTCCAAACACCCGGAAACACCGAACGACACGCGAATGCGTTCGCTGGAGATTGTGAACGAAGCGGATCGCGTGGCCGGGCAGTTGAACGAATTCATTAACTATTCCCGCCCGCGCGAAGTCCGTCGCGCGCCGGTGATGTTGAATCAGGTTGCCAACGAAGTAGTGCGGGCGCTTTCGTTCGATGTGGAGGAAAAGCAGATTCAACTGCAGGTGACCGGTGAGCAATTGACGATTGAAGCCGATGAACAACTGTTGCGACAGGCGTTGTTCAATCTGGTGTTGAACGCGGTGCAGGCCGTGCCGGAGCGAGGCGAAATCACCATTTGCATCATCAAACATTCAGCGACCGAAGGACGATTGGAAGTCCGCGATAACGGGCCGGGGGTGCCACCGGAGGAACGCGTGGCGATTTTCAAACCGTATTTCACCAACACACAAAAAGGCACGGGCTTGGGATTGGCGGTCGTGCAGCAAATCGTTCTCGCGCATGGTTGGGAGATTGAATGTGGTGCGAACGAGCCTTCCGGCGCGTGTTTTCGCATCACCCATCTTAATCTGGTGCGTTAGAAAGCGTGTGCGGCGCACGACGCTTGCGCTTTGGTTGAACCCTTCTAAACTCCCGCGCCATGCATGATTTTCGTTATGTCGGAAGCAAACTTTACTGCGAAGGCGTGGCGGTGGAATCCCTTGTCAAAAAATACGGTTCGCCGCTTTACGTGTATTCGCAAGCAACGCTGACCCGTCGGTTCAAGGAGTTGGATGACGCGATGGCGCCGGTGGAACATCTGGTTTGCTACGCGATGAAATCCAATTCCAACCAATCCGTGCTTCGCACGCTGGCGAATCTCGGCGCCGGTTTCGATATTGTCAGCGGTGGTGAGTTGCAACGCGTGATTGCTGCGGGTGGAGATGCGCGGAAGTGTGTGTTTGCGGGTGTCGGTAAAACCGAAGCGGAAATCGAATTTGCGCTCAAGAAAGGCGTTTACTCGTTCAACGTCGAAAGCGAACCGGAATTGCAGCGCATCAACAAAGTTGCCGCGCGTTTGAAGAAAGTAGCGCCGGTGGCGGTGCGATTGAATCCGAACGTGGACGCCAAGACGCACGCAAAAATCACGACCGGCACGTACGAAAATAAATTTGGAATCGCGTTTGAAGAAATTCCTGGCGTCTATGCGCGCGCGGCGAAGTTGAAGAATTTGCGTTTGCGCGGGCTGCAGATGCACATCGGCTCGCAGTTGACCGACGTGAAGCCGTTTCAACTGGCGGTGCAGAAAGTGGTGCCGCTCGTCGAACAGTTGAAAGCGAAATACGGTATCGAATTTTTCAGCATTGGTGGTGGGGTCGGTATTGTGTATGAGCCGGCGCTCGCCAGCGGTGACGCCAAATGGTGGAGCGGGCCGGGAAAGAATATTCTCACACCGCAAAAATACGCGGCCACGCTCGTGCCGCTGTTACAGCCGATCGGGTTGCGGATTCTGATGGAGCCGGGCCGCTATATTTCCGGTAATTCCGGGATTCTGGTGACACGCGTCGAATACGTGAAACGCACCGGGAAAAAGAATTTCGTAATCGTGGATGGCGCGATGAACGATTTAATCCGACCGGCGTTTTACGATGCGTATCACGAGATCATTCCGCTCACAAAGAAAGGTGGAGCGACCATTCCATCGGATGTTGTCGGACCGGTTTGTGAATCCGGTGATTATTTCTGCAAAAACCGGCCGTTGCCAAAAGTCGGCGAGGGCGATTATCTCGCGTTGCTCAGCGCCGGTGCGTACGGCTTCGTAATGGCTTCCAGCTACAACACGCGGGCACTTGCTGCCGAAGTTCTGGTGAATGGCAAACAAGCCGCGCTGGTGCGCAAGCGTCAACCGATCGCCGACATCTGGGCCGGCGAATCGGTTGCGCCGTGGTTGAAGAAATAACCGTTACTGTAAGACCGGTTCAGGGCGGACAGATGGCCGCGGCGGCAAACTCTCGGAGTTTGCGCTGCCGCGCTGCCGTTCCGCTTCAATCAGAATTGCAGGTTCTTCCGGAGTATTATCTGGCGTGATTTGATGTTGGGGTTCGCCGCGTCGTCGCGAATCGCGGTGCTCATGCTCCCGTTTTGATTTGGGCCGACCAAGACGATGACAAGGATCGCAATCCGGCGCGGCTTCAATGATCCCAGAGGCTACCAGTTGCAAAGCTTCGGCCAAAGCCGGGTCGCGAGGGGTGATGTGATCAGCGACGCGGTTTTTGAACAGTTGGAGGAAGTGCACGCCCTGGCTCACGTCGCAACGCACGAACGCTTTGTTCGCTTCGCGTAGCCAATTCAGCAGCACCATGCGATCGCGTCGTTCGCGAACGCCTTCTGCGACGAGGTCAGTGGCGAATTCAATCGCTTCTGAGGGCGAAATAACTTCCAGCGTCGTGATGGTGCTCGTGACATTGGTGCCGTCGCTGACGAGGAGTTGAATCGGCCACGAACCGGGTTGCAGATAATTGGTGATGACTGCATCAGTGCCGATGACGTTCGTACCAATCAGCCAGGCGTAACTGAGCGGGTCGCCTTCTGCGTCCGTGGATTGCGAGGCATCCAGACGGACGGTCGCGAGGCAACACACCGGCGCGACGAGCACCTGATTGGTCACGCCGGGTAATTCGTCTTGCGGTGCAATCTCGATGCGCGCTACCGGCGAATCGTTCACCGGGCGAATGGTGATTGAGACTGCCGCGAGTGATGAAACGGCGTTTGCCGGATCGCTGACGGTATAACTGAAAACATCTTCGCCAAAGAAATTCGGCACTGGCGTGTAAATGAGATTGGGTGGTGTGCCGCTCAACGTACCGTGACTCGGGTTGTTGAGGTGGAATTGCAGTACGTCGCCATCGGCGTCGGAGGCATTCAAAGTGATAGCCAGCGGCGTGTCTTCATCGGTGATGACACTTTGCGAATACGCGACCGGCGGATCGTTTACGGGTAATACCGTAATACTGATTGTCGCTGGCAAGGAATCGGACAGGCCGTCATTGACGATGAAGGTGAATTGGTCCGGACCGAAGTAATTCGAATCAGGCGTGTAAACGTAGTTTGAGCCACTACCGGTCAATGTCCCGTGCTGAGGCAATTGCTGAATTGAGTAAGAAAGCGGGTCTTTATTCCCGTCGAAAGCACGCAACATGATATTGGTGCTGGAGTCTTCGAGCATACTGATGGACTCGCTGATGACACCGGGCGGGCTATTGACAATTAATTGGGCTTCACTGCTGACGATTACGCCGGATTGATTCGTGATGCGCACCCAATAGAACCCGGCATTTCTTTGGTTCACATTAGTGAGGTCGAGGGTGATATTGGTAGCGCCGATCAGGGCGATGTTGGTTCGACCGAACGGGTAGTTGGGCGAATCAAGGGCGCGGAAGAACCATTGATAAGAGAGTGGCGGCTGGCCGACCGCTTCCACGTGAAAGATGACATTACTACCCTGATTGACCCACAGGCTGATCGGTTGCTGGACAATTGTCGGACCAATTCCGGCGCACCGGCCATTAGTCGCACGCGCGATAGCGGCAATTTCCAAGGGCGACAGCGCGCGGTTGTGAACTGCGAATTCATCCAGGCCGCCGGTGAAATAATTACCGTTTCCATTCCAACCGAGGAGAAAGTTGCCGGTTGTGTCCAGCGCATAGCTTCCAATATTCGTGAAAATCACGGCTGAGCCGTTGACATAAATGCTGGCAATACCGGAAGCGCGATCATAGGAGAGCGCGATATGATGCCACTCGCCGGTGCGAATAATACCTCCCGGGGTCGAGACAATGAGCGAAACATTATTGGTTGTTATCAGATTCGCACGCAGATTGCCAACGGCGAGTGAGTTGTAATCGAGGCTGACGCCATAACGCGAACCAACAATCGGGAATGGATCCATCCAACCAAAGATACTTCCGCGAGACACCAGTCTGGGGTTAATCCAACCTTCTACGGTGAAGCCTGATCCGGCGCCCACATTGAGATTTGTCGGGAAGTGAATCTGAACGTAACGACGGATGTCGGTTTCAAATGCCAAGCCGACCTGACCGTCGGTATAGGCTTGATCGATGGTTCCGAATACGCCGTGATTACTGCTCACGCTGTCGAGCGCATTGGATTCACCGCGCCACCAACTGACCACACTGTCAGTCGGGAAGACACAATCAGCCAGTTGTGGGATTTTCCCTGCTGCGCCGGCGCGCATCAGACAGCGCAGCTCGGTGGTATTCAAAGCGCGACCATACACAGCGACTTCATCGATGAATCCGTTGATGCGCGTGTTGCTGCCGGGATAATTTCCCGGCGGACGATAGCCGAGGTACAGATTTCCGGTAGTGCGCGGAGTAAATGAGCCGAGATTCGTTTCCGTTACTAACACGCCGCTCACCAGCATTAACGCTCTGCCACTGGTTTTGTCATAAGAAACAGCAATGTGTCGCCATTGGTTGGGAACGAAAGGGAGAGAGGGGGATAACATCACATGCGAATTGCCCTCAGTATCCACAAAGTTTGCTTCGAGATAATTCGGTCCACGGGTAGTGCTGGTTGCCAGATAGACGCCTTGCGTTCCCGTACCACTATTCCACTCAACGAGAGGGTACATCGGATTCAGCGGGTTGTACCACAGTTCGATACTGAACCCGGTGCCAGCGCCGACATTGAGCGCTGGAGAGTTGCTGATGACGACATGATTACCCGACCGAAGCGCAAAAGCTGCCCCCTCACGGCCAGCTGTGTAAGAAAATTGCGGGGGGATAAATGGCGGAAACATTGAGCCGGAGTTGTACCCGGTGCTGTCCAGGACATTGGATTCGCCGCGCCACCATCCGACGAGGTCAACGACAGGGTTGATGCATATCTGTTGAGTAGGGCGTGGACACTTGCCGCTTTGGTGCGCCTGGTAGATGGCTTGAATTTCCGCGGCGCTGAGCGCGCGATTATAGAGAGACGGTTCATCTAATAAAGTGCGCGTGAGCGGCTGAAGACCGCCAAGACCGCCAAGGTTGAAGGCCCCGCTTGTTTGTAAAGCCTGCGGAATCTGCAAGTCCGGCATCGTGATTTGACCTACGGGGACAGCGTCAACGTAGAGAGTGGCCAAACGCGAACTGCAGTCCCACGTCAGTGCCAAATGTTGCCAGACGTTTGAAGCGAGCACCGGAGGGGTTTGCAGCATCGTGATATGGCCATTGGTCTGAACCAGCGACGCGGTGAGAAGACCACTGGTGGATAAAAGGAGACGCACACCGAGGGGAACGATTGGTTGGTTTGGAATGTTTCCGCCCCAGCCAAAAATGATACCGCTGCCGTTCGGCTGACGATAAATCCAGGTTTCAAACGTCAAGCCGTCACCCAGCCCGAGATTCAGCTCGGGAGTCGGCGATGCAGCGATCGGTTTGCCTGTGAAGCTAATCGCCGTTCCAACTTTGCCAGTGGAGTATAGAAGAATGTCGGGAATTTGAGACAGAAAGTTTATCGCGTCATTACCGCCAATGACATCCCACAGGTTGCTTTCTCCAGGCCACCAGGCGACAAGACCAGCAGGAGCGGGCGAACAATCCGGGACCGGGAGAACGGTCAAGGTTGCAACCGCACTCGTAGCAGATCCGTACGGGTTGCTCACGACGACCAAATATTCGCCGGCGTTTGTGAACTGAACATTATTCAGCGTAAGAGTGAGGTGGGTTTTTCCGGGAAGCGGAATGCCTTGGAAAAACCATTGGAACGAGATCGGAGCCGTGCCGTCGGCCTGAACATTAAATGAGGCGATTGAGCCTTGGAACGTCGTCACATCCGTGGGTTGCTTGGTAATTGTCGGCGGGAAGGTCAAAACGGTGAGTGTCGCAATGGAACTGGTGACCGAGTTGGAAGGATTGGAAGCAACGACAAAATATTCGCCCGCCTGATCTGGTTGGACAGCGGAAAGCTGCAACGTGGCATTTGTCTGCCCCAGCAGCACATCGGTGTTGAAGAACCATTGATTCGTCGGTAGCGGAGTTCCCGTGGCAGCGACATCAAAGCGCACAAGCGCACCGGCGTTGGTCGTGACGCTCTGCGGATGCTGAGTGATTTGCGGAGGAATGGCGACTGGAGGATCGTAGCATTTTCCGGCGCTACCGGCAGCATAGATGGCCGCAATTTCCGTAGTAGTCAGAGCACGTTGATAGATGGCAGCTTCATCAATCAAACCAGCGAAAGGAGAGTCGACCTGGCCGGGAGCCGCGGCCCCAACGTAGCCACCGATCGCGAGATCATTTGTGCCCGGGAAAATTCCACGGTCGTATGGAGTGAAAGCCTCCAGAACACCGTTCACATAGATGTTCAGACGATTTCCATCATAGGTAGCCGCAAGATGTGTCCATTCGTTGACGGGCAAATGGGTGGTCGAGAATACGCTGTCAGCAGACACATCCGTTCCAGTCGGGCTGACGTAAAAATAAGCGCGCCGGTCCGG
The DNA here is from genome assembly GCA_937894935.1 of uncultured Verrucomicrobiota bacterium. Lineage (GTDB taxonomy): Bacteria > Verrucomicrobiota > Verrucomicrobiia > Limisphaerales > JADLHS01 > JADLHS01. The sequence continues at coordinate 7,598 of CALAYC010000179.1, read as the reverse complement.
ATGTAACGAAAACGTGTAGCTCTTTTGATTCGGCCCGAGAATAACATCCCATTTGGAAATAATTTCATCATGCGTTCCGATCGTGGTTGGAAACACCCAGGCTTCCAAAGTAAGAGCATTCGTCGGTCGCAACGCAGGATGATCCGGAATTCGAATGTGATCATCTACACCATCGAACGAGAACGCCGATCCAACTCGACCAGCGGTGAAAGTAACGCCATTGAATGAAATACCGTTGTTCGATCCGCTCGAATCGAGTGTGCTGTTCTCCGCTCTCCACCAACTGATCAAGCCAGCGGGAGCAGGAACACAATTGGTCTGCGCGGGAGCAGCACTTTGGAACACACAGGTGAGACAAAGACCGATGACTGCGGCACTGATCGAAGCCTGACGGAACGCGAAGCGCGAACCGGGAGCAAATCGAGTGATGATTGCCATAAAAAAGCCCTTTGTGGGTAGTGGTTTAACTGGAGATAAAGAGACTGAGGCCGACTTTACTGCGGTAGTCGGCTATTTCAATAGAAAATTTGGTGGCGAACGGGTTATGCCTCCGCGCAAACTCCGCGCGTGTGTTCGCGAGACAAAATCTTAGCCTGGGACGCTTTGTCGCAGTGGCGCGCTGAGCGTCGGGTCGAAGGCCGACGTGTGGTCGTGACTAATGGCGGATTCGACCTTCTGCATGTGGGCCACGTCGCCTATTTAGAACAGGCCCGTCAGCTCGGTGACGTGCTGCTTGTCGGGTTAAATAGTGATGCTTCTGTGCGCGCTCTCAAAGGGCCGGAACGTCCGATCAATCCCGAGGCGGATCGTGCGACGGTGTTGGCGGCGTTGGAAAGCGTCAGTGCGGTTTGTATTTTTACCGACCCGCGGGCGACCCGGTTTCTCGAATTGGCCCAACCCGATATTTACGTCAAAGGCGGCGACTACACTTTGGAAACGCTCGATCCCGACGAACGTCGCGTCGTGGAGCAGGTCGGTGGGGAAATTGTTTTTATCCCGTTTGTTCCGGGTAAATCCACAACTGCGTTAGTACGAAAAATCAGTGGATAAATTTTGCTGACGCCGCGGTCTGTGCTTTTCCTGTATGCGCTTTTTGATGTTGAACTGGCGTGACCCGAAGAATCCGCTCGCCGGCGGAGCGGAACGGGTTACGCACGCATTTCTTTGCGAGTTGGTGCGGCGTGGGCATGAAGTCGCGTGGTTCACTTACGCTTTTCCTGGTGGAGCGAGCGAAGAAGTTCTCGATGGCATTCGCATCGTTCGCAGCGGTGGAAAATTCACTTCGATTCGTCACGCCGTCGCATGGTATCGCCGGCAACCGCGCTTTGATCTGGTAATTGATCAGCATCATGGGATTCCGTGGTATGCGCCGTGGTGGTGTCGCACGCATTGTATTTCCTACATCCACGAAGTACTCGGGCCGATCTGGAATTCATTTTACAAATGGCCACTGAATAGCATCGGCCGCTGGCAGGAACGCTGGACGCATCGACTCTACGCGAACTGCACTTTCTGGACGCCCTCACAATCGACGCGCAGAGATTTGGAGCGGCACGGAGTGAAAAACGTCAAAGTACTGCCGAATGGTTGCGACACCATGCCGTTGCCGGAATTGCCAGAGAAAAATCTTACCGAGCCGGTGCGCTTGATTACGGTGTGCCGACTTGCTCCGAACAAACGCGTGGATCACGCCATTCGTGCGTTGAAGTTGTTGCAGGATCGAAATGTTTCCGCGCGACTGACGGTGGTTGGCGGGGGCGACATTTCTTCGTCGCTGAAAGAACTGGCGAACCAATTGAATGTCATGCCCCTGACAGAATTCACCGGTTCGTTGCGCGAAACGGAGAAAAACGCACGTCTCAGCGAAGCGCATCTGTTGTTGCACACGTCAGTGCGGGAAGGTTGGGGTCTGAATGTGATTGAAGCTAACGCGATGGGAACTCCGGCGGTGGTTTATCCGGTGGCAGGTTTAGTGGATTCGACCGTTCACGGCGAAAGCGGATGGGTGGTGGAAAACGAAACACCCGAAGTGTTGGCGGCGCAAATTCAATCGCTGTTACAACAGCCGAAGGTTTATGCGGAAATTCGTCGCAACGCCTGGGAACGATCAAAACAATTTCAATGGCACGTAACGCTGGCGCAAACGTGCGATTGGCTGGAAGCGCAAGCCGCCGGGAAACATGCGTGAGCTGCTTGCGGTCTGTCTGCCGCGAAACTTTTTGACGAGTTAAGGACTTGCTGCTCTGCGCTTGGTTTCGTTGGTTCAGTGATTAAACTCCGCGCATGACAGATGTCGCTGCCTCCCTGTTTTCCTCTCCCGAACCGGTGATCGCAATGATTCATCTTGGCGCGTTGCCGGGTACGCCGGCCAACGGCCTTTCGTTGGCAGCGATCGAGAAGCAGGCGTTGGCGGAGGCAAAAATTTTCTGCGCCGCGGGAGTGCATGGATTGATGTTGGAAAACATGCATGACACGCCGTATTTGCGCGGACGCGTCGGACCGGAAATTATCGCGGCGATGGCCATCATTGCGCGGGCGGTGAAGGAACAAAGTCAGTTGCCGTGCGGAATCCAGATTCTCGCGGGCGCTAATCTCGAAGCGATGGCAGTCGCGCAAGCCGCCGGTTTGGATTTCATTCGCGCGGAAGGATTCGCCTTCGCGCATGTGGCCGACGAAGGAATCATTCAATCCTCTGCTGCGGAGCTTTTGCGTTATCGACGGCAAATCGGTGCGGACGCGGTGCAGGTCTGGGCGGACGTGAAAAAGAAACACAGCTCGCACGCGATCACCGCAGATGTGGACATTGCTGAAACGGCGCATGCGGTGGAATTCATGCGTGGCGATGCGGTGATTGTTACCGGCGCTGTAACCGGTGATGCGCCGCAGCGCGGGGATTTGTTGGCGGTCAAAAAGAAAACGCGTTTGCCGGTGCTTCTGGGTTCAGGTGTGACCGCGAAAAATCTGAAATTTTACTTCGACGCGGATGGATTTATCGTGGGTTCAGAATTCAAACAAGGTGGTCACTGGGCACGAGCGGTGGATGCGGCGCGCGTTGAAAAGTTCATGGCCGCGCATGCGAAATTGAGTCGCACGAAACGCTAGAAGCAATTTCAGATTTCGTAGCCGCCGAGGTAACGAGGCGGACGTTTGGAAATTACAGTTTCCGCCTCCTCACATCGGCGGCTACCACAGTGGACAGATTCTGAGACCTTTTCTAATCAGCTTAGTCGCGTTCCTGCAATCAGCGGATGCCCGGCGAGAAATTCTCCAGCGGTCATGCGGCGACTGCCTTCACGCTGCAATTCCAACACTCGCAGCGCGCCGGTGCCGCAACCGATGACAATTCCGTTCTTATCCGCTTGTAAGATTGTTCCCGCTTCGCCGTTGTAATCAATGGGTTCAGCGCGCCAGAGCTTTAATAGCGTCAGCTTTTCGCTTTCGCCGGAAAGATACGTGAACGCGCCGGGCCAGGGCGTGAAGGCGCGAATGCGATTCCAAATCGCACGCGCGGGTTGCGACCAATCAATGCGTCCTTCTTCTTTCTTAATCTTCGGAACGTGCGTGGCAAGTTCGTGCGTTTGCGGCCGAGGTTGAATTTTCCCGGCGGCATAGTCGCGAATGGTTTCGACCAGCAATTCCGCGCCGAGTTGCGCAAGGCGATCGTGTAACGTCGCCGCATTATCATCGTCGCGAATCGGTGTGGCTCGCTGCGTGAGAATGTCACCGGTGTCGAGGCCGACATCCATTTTCATAATCGTGACGCCGGTTTCGTGGTCGCCGTTCAGGAGCGCGGCTTGAATTGGTGCGGCGCCACGATATTTCGGCAGGAGTGAAGTATGAACATTCAGGCAGCCGAAGCGTGGCAGATCTAAAATCGTTTTCGGCAGGATTTGACCGAACGCAGCCACAGCAATGAGGTCCGGTTGCAACTGGCGCAGTGCCGCGATGAAATTTTCCTCCCGCGCTTTTTGCGGCTGCAGAACGGGTAGTTTTGCAGTGAGCGCGAGTTGTTTTACGGGCGAAGGTTGCAGTTTGAGGTCGCGGCCTTTGGGACGATCCGGTTGTGTGACGACGGCGACAATCTGAAATGTCGGCTCTGCGAGCAGCGCCTTCAGACTGGCCGCCGCCAACTCGGGCGTGCCCATGAAGATGACGCGCAAGACGGACATGTTGCCGCGAGGGAAACCTTACAACAGGACTTTGTCAATCCGCGCGAGAATGTCGCGCAGGACTTTCGTCGGCGATTGAGTGGAGTCAATCCGATGAACGAGTTTCGGGCCGTAGAACTTCAGCACCGGCATGGTTTCCTGTTCGTAAACTTTGAGGCGCTGGCGGATTACGTCGAGATTAGCGTCGTCGAGACGATTTTCCTTCAGCGCACGGCGTTGCAGGCGTTGCACGAGGAAATTGAAATTCGGGCAATGCAGATAAAACACCGCTTTGACATCAAGCGTCGCGGCGAGAATTTCAGCCTGCGCCAGATTGCGCGGAATGCCGTCGAGCACGAGCACATCGGTTTTGGGATGAAAGCGGCCGATGCGTTCGCTGTTTTTGATGAATTGATGCCAGAGTTTGATGGTGGGTTTATCCGGCACGAGCTGACCGCGGCTGGTATATTCGATGAAGATTTTGGCGAGCGGGCTGGTTGCGCTCAGCGCACGGAAGACATCACCACAGGCGCAGTGGAAGAAGTTCGGAATCGTTCCGAGAATTCTGCCTTGGGTGCCTTTGCCGGACCCGGGCGCGCCGAAGAGCAGGATGGTTTTATATTTCTTCATGACGAGCGAACGGGAACGGAACGCGGGTTACGCGTCCTTGTGCTTGAGATGGAGTTCCTGAATTTCTGCAAACGGCATTTGAATTTCCTGCGGCGCCCCGCCTTTTTGCACTTCGATGTGCATGTCGTTGGCGGCAACGCGCGTGATGCGCGAGGCGACGAATTCGCCGCGAGTGGATTTAACGAGGAGCACCATGTCTTTATCCGCCCCACGTCGCACTGCGCCAAAGAACGACGCAAATTTTGTTTCGATGAAACGGCGATTGAACGTGAATTGACCGCGTTTGAATACCTGAGTTTGCGGAACGTTGGCAGCAGCGTGCGTAGTCGCACCGGAAGCTGCCGCGCTGGCTGCGGCAGCCTCGGCCGCAGCAGGTGATTCCACGCCGGGAACAGTATAGGAAGCAGCATGCGCGGACTCGCCGGTCTCACCGGCAGCGAGTTCTTCTTCCGTTTGCGCAGATTGTAATTTGGTGGGCAGGCACAGGAAAACGATCGGGCCGATAATCGGTGCAACCGCCGAAATGCCGCAAACCAACGCGGCAGGATAAGCGCGAATTACCGAAATCTCATATCCGGCGTAAATGTTCGCTGCATACAACACTAACAAACAAAACAGGCCAACCGATGAACCGAACATGGCACCGAGCAATGAACCTTGCTGCGGGCGCTCCAGTCGCGGCACGGGTTTAATGACGACCTCGGTTTTCTTGATGATTTCTTCTTCGGGAATTTCGATATACGGCTCAACGTTTTCGAGCAGGCGGTTGTCGCGTTTCTCCTGCGCAAAAGTTTTCAGTTCCTGCAAGGTGTTTTGGGACAACTTGCCCCATTCGATTTCGATGTAGCGATTGTCATCGGTTCGCACCTGAAGAAATCGCGCGGTCGCCCGGACGATGTCGCCAGAGACCTTGGTTCCGTCGGTATATTCGAATGTCAATGCGCTGGCCTGTGCCACCACAAAGAGGCACAAACACAACACCAAGCCGAAGAATTTGGAAATCTTCACGGCTGGTTTCCTAACAGAAAGCTAATGGCAACGAAAGCGAAATTCCCCCGCCCTGCTGACGATGCGGGGTGCAATATCGGTCCTTTTTGCAAGCACGAGGAACGTGCGTCACAGGGAACGGGAGTGGCACAGCACGAGCAGCTTCTCGACAAATCGGCCCCTGCGCGCCATGCTGCGGGCGATGGCATTTGATTCCGATTCGCCACTGGACGTGCTGTGGAAAAGTTACGGTCGTATCTTTCAGGAATTCGACGACCACACCCTCGCCCGTTGGCTCGCGCAAACCCTCGGGCAACTGGAAGGCAAGGTATGGCGATTGTCGCATCCGCTGGTTGGCGCGTATCGGCTGGCTGCGCAACACGGGCACGACCGGCAAATCTGGTACAAACGCCTCGCCACCGCTCCGGCAGCTTATTCGGAATCGCCGTGTTGCCGCGCGCCGTTACTTCCGTTGCTCACGCGCGATGTGCGGGAATCCGGTCTTATCTGCCAACACTGCAACGAAACCCTCATTCCATTCAGCGAATTACCCGGGGAAATCGCCGGTCCGCTCAACGAATGGGCGGCGGCTTACGAGCCGGTTCACGCTGTAGCGCATTGGGATGATCGGCAACGGCGCAGTATCGGAAATTACGATCGCGCTTACGAGAACGCCGCGCAGGAAGCCGAACGCCTGCTCGCGCGCGCCGGTGCGGAACTCGCCCCGCTGTTGTTGGAACATTATCCCGCCGTCGTCTGGGAAGATCAGGACGAATGCCTCGAAGTGCGGCCCGAAGACGTGCGGTGTTAAGCGGGATTCATCATTGAGCCATTCGCCGACGGTTCGCATACTGGCCCCATGCTGCGCTTGTTTAAATGGCTGTTTCTCCTCGTGCTGCTGATCGTGGGAGTGATAGTCGCGATTGTGTTTTCCAAGGACACACTTGCCAAGGCTGCGGTGGAACAACAGATCCGGGCGCAGACCGGCATGGATGTGAAGATTGAAAAATTTTCACTCCGCCTCCTCTCTCCCCTCGCCACGATTGAAAACGTCACGCTTTACAATCCCGCTGATTTCGGTGGCGTGCCGTTGATGAGCATTCGCGAAATGCACGTGCAGTTCGACCGCGAAGCGCTGGCACACCGCGAACTGCGCTTGCGGTTGCTCAAGATGAATATCGCGGAATTGGCCGTGGTGCGAAACGATCTTGGTCAAACCAACATCTTCGCGTTTGCCGCCACCCCTAAATCAGGAACGAACGCCGAAATGGTGGATTTCAAAGGAATCGACGTCGCCAATATTTCGTTAAGCCGAGTGGTGTATGTGGATCTGAAGAATCAGCAGAGCAACCGCGTGTTCAACGTCAACGTACAGAATCTTGCTTTTCGCGATTTGAAAACTTCCGCTGAATTTTACCGGACGTTCGTGGATATCTGGGAACAGCGTGTCAGACGATAATCTTCAACAACAAGCTGAACCGCTAATCTCCGGTATCGTTTATTTACGCCAGCCAGCAGTTTTTCTCAGATCTGAAAATCCACCGCCGCTTTCTGATCCGGCGATTTCCTTTTGTCATCTTTGCTCAACACGCGCATGTCGAGCCCGTCGTAAATCACCAACGAATTCGGGGCGACGCTGTCCATGATAAACACGTTACCGCCGATGGTGCTGTTCGCGCCGATGACGGTTTCGCCGCCAAGAATCGTTGCCCCGGGATAAATTGTGACGTGATCTTCAATCGTTGGATGACGTTTTTTACCGCGCAACATTTGACCACCGGAAGTGCTGCGCGCGCCGAGCGTCACGCCGTGATACATCTTCACGTGATTACC
>CALAYC010000178.1 GCA_937894935.1 uncultured Verrucomicrobiota bacterium | reverse complement strand
TCGGTGTGCTCACGACACTTGGCGCGCAGGAAACCGATCGCGTTTCGCCCGTCATCGCGCCGGGAGCAAAGTTGGAAAAACTTGCGGATGAATTCAGCTTCACCGAAGGCCCGACCAGCGACAAAGCCGGCAACGTCTTTTTCACCGATCAACCAAACAATCGCATCCTGAAATGGAGTGTGGACGGCAAGTTGTCCACGTTCATGCAACCTGCTGGACGCGCTAACGGCATGTATTTCGATGCGCACGGAAATCTCATCGTCTGCGCCGACGAGAAAACCGAACTGTGGTCAGTTACTCCCGACGGCAAACGCACCGTTCTCGCGAAGGAATACGAAAGCAAACCGCTGAACGGACCGAACGATGTTTTCGTGCGCACCGATGGCTCGTTGTTTTTCACTGACCCGTTCTACAAGCGCGAGTGGTGGGATTACAATCAACCGCCACAAGTCACCCAGCAGGTTTACTTTCTTTCCGCCGATCGCAAAACGCTCAAGCGCGTCACCACAGATTTACAACAACCCAACGGCATTATCGGCACGCCGGACGGAAAGAAACTCTTCGTCGCCGACATTCGCGCGCGGAAGACCTGGGCGTATGACATTCTCGAAGACGGCAGCCTGACTAATAAAACGTTGCGCTGCGAACTCGGCTCGGACGGCATGACGCTCGACACAGAAGGAAATCTCTATCTCACCGGTCGCGGCGTGATTGTGTTTGATCCGGACGGCAAGCAAATCGAACACATTGCGGTGCCGGAAAACTGGACCGCGAACGTCAGCTTTGGCGGCAAAGATCACAAAACACTTTTCATCACCGCCAGCAAAGGCCTTTACGCTATCAAGATGAAATACGCCGGAGCAAATCCAGCAAAATAGCTGTCTGTTTCAAACCTTCGTCAGCGCCGGTCGAGTTCGCGCATCATTCTAAGGATAAATCATCTTTTCTCGAAGATGTCATGGGCGGCGCCGGCAAAGCGAAGCGACGACGGCGCTTTTGGTGGACAACAATATTGCAATAAGTCGCAAACTGCCGACATCGAAAGCAGTGTTGCGCTACGCTTGCCACCGCAGTCCAAAACACGCGTGGTCCGCATTGATTCTCCGACTACCAAAGAGCTTGCCGCTGTCCGTTTCAGTTAACATGCTTTCCGCATGAAATCACTGCTGAGTCTCGCGCTCTGCTGTTTTGTTTCCATTGCGCTGCTTGCTGAAACACCCGCCGATGTTCAACTACGGAACTACTTTCGCGCCGAAACCGCCCGACTTTCCGAAAGTTGTCTCGCCGACATCCAGACCCGCGAAGACTGGACTTCGCAACGTGATGAATTTCGTCGGCAGTATCAGGAAATGCTCGGCCTCTGGCCGATGCCCGAGCGAACGGATTTAAAACCGGTCGTCACCGGCAAACTTGAGCACGAAGAATTCACCGTTGAGAAACTTCACTTTCAAGCCTCGCCTGGACTCTACGTCACCGCGGCTTTGTTTCTGCCGAAAAATTCGCCGCTACCTGCGCCGACGATTCTTTACGAATCAGGCCACTACCGCTTCATGAGCAATGGCATCAGCTACGGCAACAAAGCCGGTTATCAGACGGACGGCGCATGGTTCGCGCGCAACGGTTATGTTTGTCTCGTGCTCGACACTGTGCTCGCCGGTGAAATTCAGGGCATTCACACCGGCACGCGCGATCGCAATCTCTGGTGGTGGAATTCACGCGGTTACACGCCCGCCGGAGTTGAAGCGTGGTTCGGCATCCGCGCGCTGGATTATCTCAGCACGCGACCCGAAGTGGACACAAACCGCTTCGGCATCACCGGTCATTCCGGCGGCGGCGCTTACAGTTGGGCGATTACCGCTCTCGACGACCGCATCAAAGTCGCCGCCCCACTCGCCGGCATGGCGGACCTCCACGCGCACGTGGTCGAAGGCATCATGGACAGTCATTGCGATTGCAATTTCCCTATCAACTACTATCGCTGGGATTTTCCGCAAATCGCCGCGCTCGCTGCGCCACGCCCATTGCTTATCGGTGGGACGGATAATGACCGGTTGTTCAATCTCGAAAACACGCTTCGCATCCACGACAAAGTCCGTCGCATTTACAAACTTCACAACGCGTCAAACAAACTCGGTCTCGTCATCGCGCCTGGACCGCATGATGAAACATCCGAATTGCAACTCGCCGTGTTGCGCTGGTTCAATCGCCATCTCAAAGGAGAGGAAAAACCCATCGAGATGGCAGTGAAGCGATTTTTCCCGCCTGAACAACTCCGCGTGTTCACTGAATTACCCACCGACGCCATCAACACCAACATTGCCGATACATTTGTGCCGACCACGACTCGGCAAAAACGCTCGGCTGCAGAACTTGCCACAGTTTTACGCACCAATGTTTTTCGCGGCTGGCCGGCGGATGATTTATCGCTTGAACCAAAACAAACGCTCGCAGTCGAACGCGGTGGATTGCGCCTGGGTGTGTGGGATTTCACGAGCCAACCAAACGTCTCACTCCGAATTTATCTGGTCGAAGATGTAAGCCAGAAAGAATCTAAAACAGTACGACTTCAGGTGTTGAGTGAAAATTCCGGCCCTCTCTGGTTGCACAATCTGCGCGCTGGCTTCGGCGTGCCGATTGCAGATGAGCCAATTGATACCAGCATGATTATGAACGTCGTCTCACCGCTGGTCAGTTTAAAATCCGAAATCCAATCGACCGGCCATTCGCTCGCGTGGGTCGCACCTCGAGGCATCGGCCTGACCGCATGGTCCGGTGATGCGAAAGCCCAGACCAGAATCCGCCGCCGCTTTATGGCGTTGGGGCAAACACTGGATGGCATGCGCGTCTGGGACATCCGGCGGACAATTCAAATGGTTCATTTTATTCGTGAAAGTGAAGCTGCCCAGATTGAGCTTATTGCTTCAGGGGAAATGGCGGTTAATGCACTTTACGCTTCGTTATTCGAGTCCAGTGTGCAGCGCGTTAAACTGATCAATATGCCAAAGTCGCACCTCGAAGGTCCCGATTATCTCGGGGTGCTGCGATTTACCGATATCGCGCAAGTTGTAGACGCAAACGGCCCAAAAGCGGTAGTAAGCGACTAATGTTCCTGTGCCGCCAATCTCCGCTCACCGCTTACATCTTTTGGTGACGCGCGCTGCTTGAGTTCGTCGGGTTCAATCCCTATCGTCCTCACGCATGAACGGGCTATTGCTATGCCGCCTCAAGCTGGCGCTGACGGTTGTGCTGAGCGTGTTGATTTCCTTCGTCACCTCGACCACTCAGGCTCAAATTCTTCCACCCGGCTTTCGTCCCAAACCGCTCGGCGTTCACGCACTTGTCGGCGGCAGGGTGATTCTCAAGCCCGGCGAAAAAATTGAGAACGGCACTATCGTCATCCGCGATGGTTACATCGAAGCGGTCGGCGCTGATGTGGCGATTCCAGCCGAGGCGCGGATTTGGGATTGCAAGGGTCTGACGATTTATGCCGGTTTCATCGAAAGCTATTTTCCCATCGGTCAAACCAACTCACCCGCCACCGCCAACGATGACAATTCCGCCACCGCAAATCTTACCGCCGGGGGCGTGAACTTTTACGGCGTGCCCGGACAACGCTCCGATCCCGGCGCGCGCGGTGCGAGTTATGAAGTCGGAAAAATTTCTCCCGAACATCGCGCCGTTCAGGATTACTCACCCAATTCGAAAACGATCAAACCGCTGCGCGATCTCGGATTCACTGCCGCCGTCATTGCTCCACAGCGGGGCATTATTCGCGGCACAAGCGCACTGGTCGCCCTCGCTGAAGGCGATCCGAACGACGTCATTCTCAAGGCGGATATGTTTCAACATATCGCTTTCGATCCGCAGTCAGATGAAGAACGCGCTTATCCGGTTTCGTTGATGGGCACGATTGCAACGGTTCGGCAGAGCTTCTTTGACGCGCAACATTTCGCGTTGAACCACGCGGATTGGCAGAAACAACCACACGGTCGCAAACGTCCGGAATTCAATCCTGCACTCGCAGCGTTACAACCGGCGACTGAAGGCAAGCAACGCGTTATTTTCGAACCTGGCAGTGCGTTGATGGTGGATCGCGCCGCCCGCGTGGCGCGCGAATTGAAACTGGATTTCGCGATTGTTTCCTCCGGACAGGAATGGCGACGTCCAGATCTCGCCCGCGAAACCGGCGCGACGTTCATCGTCCCGGTGAATTTTCCCACGCTGCCGAAATTACCGAGCGAAGAGGATTGGGAACAGATCACGCTGGATCAATTACGCGCCTGGGATTGGGCGGCGGAAAACCCTGCCCTGCTCCGTCAGCAAAATCTCGAAATTGCGCTCACCACTTATTCGCTCTCCGACAAAAAGGTCTTTCGTAAGAATCTCAAAGCGGCGTTGGATCGCGGTTTATCCGAAACCGACGCACTCGCAGCGTTAACGACGATTCCTGCCAAGCTTTGTGGCGTGGAGAAACAGCTTGGTACGATCGAACCCGGCAAAATCGCCAACCTCACCATCGTGGACGGCAAAGGCTATTTCGATCCGGAATCCCGCGTGCGCGACGTTTGGGTGGACGGTCGAAATTATGCGGTTCAACCGGCAAAAGAGGTCGCAAAGAAAGACGAGAACGCCAACGCCGAGAAAGAAGACAAAACCAAAGCTGAGAAAGAAAAGAAGAACGCAGAATTGAAAGAGCTTCAAAAGAAGCGCGTGGCGCGAGGTCCGCTCGAAGGGCGCGGCGCAATCGCTCAACGTCCCGACAGCCAGCCGGTGGTTATCATTTCCAACGCGACCATCTGGACGAGCGGAAGCCGACGCATTCTGACGAATGGCTTCATGCTTGTCTCAGACGGTAAAATTCAATCAATTGACTCTTCACCTTTGAACTTAAGGTTCAATCCGACCGACCGAATTGGCGGCGGCGGCATTCACATCACTCCCGGTTTAATTGATGCGCACAGCCATTCGGCGATTCTCGGCGGCGTGAACGAAGGCACGTTGCCCTCAACCGCTATGGTCCGCATCGGCGACGTCATCAATTCCGAAACGCGCAATATTCAGGATCAACTCGCCGGCGGTTTGACGGTCGCGAATCTTTTGCACGGTTCAGCGAATCCCATCGGCGGACAAAGTCAGGTCATCAAATTACGCGATGGCGCGAGTCCGGAAGGACTGAAATTTCAGGGCGCGCCGCTCGGCATCAAGTTCGCGCTCGGCGAAAATGTGAAGCAATCCAATTGGGGCGAACGCAACATCACGCGCTTCCCGCAATCGCGCACCGGCGTACCGACGTTTCATCGCAATCGCTTTACCGCCGCGCAGCAATATCTCCAGGCGTGGGAACGTTTCCAGCGCGACGGCGGATTGCCACCGCGGCGCGATCTCGAACTGGAAACTATCGGCGAAATCATTCAAGGCAAACGCCTGATTCACTGCCACAGCTATCGGCAGGATGAAATTCTCGCGTTTCTGCGCGTGATGGAGGAATTCAACGTGCGCGTCGGCACGATGCAACATGTGCTCGAAGGTTACAAAATCGCCGATGAAATCGCGGCCCATGGCGCTGGCGCATCGTGTTTCGCCGATTGGTGGGCGTACAAATTTGAAGTGTATGATGCGATTCCGTTCGCCGGCGCGTTGATGCGCGAACGCGGCGTGTTGGTATCGTTCAACTCAGATTCCTCCGACCTCGCGCGACGCTTAAACACCGAAGCGGCTAAATCCATGAAGTTCGGCGGCGTGCCGGAAGAAGAAGCGTTGAAATTGGTCACCATCAATCCGGCCAGACAACTCGGTATTGATAAATGGGTCGGCTCGCTTGAACTCGGCAAAGATGCGGATTTCGTCGTGTGGTCTGGTCATCCGCTCGACTCGCGCAGTGTGGTGCTGCAAACGTGGATTGACGGGAAGAAATATTTTGATCGCGACGAAGCCCTGAAACGCGCGGCCGAGCGTAAACAGGAACGCGAAGAGTTGATCACCAAAGCCAAAAAGCTCAAATCACTCAGCGGCGGCGGTAGCGGTAGCAGCAACGAAAGCGGAAATGACGGTGAATTCTTTCGCATCGCGCTGGAAACAGAATTCGACGGTGTCGAACGGCACTGCATGGAGGAGGAACACTGAGTTATGATTTACAACCAGCGACATACGATTGGAGCGTCAGCTTCCAGCACAGCTCAACAGTTTTCATCCTGCAAAGTGGAACGCAGGTCTCCTTCCTCTGCTGTCCAAAAAGCTCGCCACCTGATAACGACTTTTTTCGGTGCCGTTGTGTTGTGGATGAGTTGTGCGTCTGCCGGTGCGGAAACCTTGCTTTTGAAAGGAGCAACCGTTCACACGGTTTCGGGCGCTACGATTACCAACGGTCAGGTGCTGCTCCGCGATGGTAAGATTGCGGCGATTGGCAGTTCCATCAGCGCCACCGACGCGAAGGAGATTTCACTCGATGGCCTCCATCTCTATCCGGGGATGATTGCGTTGAACACGGAACTCGGTCTGGTGGAGATTGACGCCATCCGCGCGACGCTTGATCTCAAAGAGGTCGGCGAATACACGCCGGATGTATATTCGTGGCTGGCCGTGAATCCGGATTCCGAACTGTTGCCCGTCGCGCGAGCAAATGGGGTTTCGCACTTCGAACCGACACCCGCTGGCGCAATGTTGGCCGGGCAATCCGGATTGCTCGCGTTAACCGGTTGGACCACTGAGGAAATGGTCGTGCGGAAGTCCATCGCGTTGCATGTGTATTGGCCGCGCGCCAATCTCGATACCACGCCGAAAGAACGCACTCGCAATCCGCGCACCTGGAAATCGCTCGAAGAGCAGGATCGCGAACGCAAAGAAAAGCTGCGGCAACTCGATGAATTCTTCGCCGAAGCCCGCGCTTACGCCAAGGCCAAAGAAAGCGCAAAAGATTTTCAGCCCGTTCCCGCATGGGAAGCAATGCTGCCGGTTGTGCGCGGTGAATTACCGGTGACCATTCATGCCGATGATGTGCGCGAGATTCGCGCCGCGGTGAACTGGGCGACTACCAATCGGTTCAAGATGATTCTGGCCGATGCGCGCGATGCCTGGCGCGTCGCTGACTTGCTTGCTTCAAACAACGTGCCGGTGATCTTCAATCATGTTTTCAATCTCCCGCAGCGCGACACGGACGATTACGCCGCGCAATACAGCGGACCGGCAGTGTTGCATCGGGCCGGTGTAAAAATCGCCTTCAGCGGCACTGGCGCGTCGTTGGTGAAAAATCTGCCTTATGAGGCCGCGCAAGCAGTGGCGTTCGGTCTGCCCGCCGGTGAAGCGGTCAAAGCACTGACGCTTTATCCCGCGCAAATGGCCGGCGTCGCGGACCACCTCGGCTCGATTGAAGTGGGCAAAGACGCGACGATTTTTGCAACCGACGGCGATGTGTTGGATATTCGCTCGAATGTGAAACGGATGTGGATTGGCGGAAAAGAAGTCAGTCTGGAGAATCGTCACACGCGGCTCTACGAGAAATACAAGAATCGGCCGCGACGCAATTAATCTGAATTCAAGAAAGTATGAAAACCATCGCCATCATCGGCGCGTCCAACGATCGGAATAAATTCGGCAACAAAGCCGTACGCGCGTTTCAACAGCAGGGTTACGAAGTGTTTCCCGTCAATCCGAAGGAGGAAACCATCGAAGGTCTGCGCGCCTACAAATCCATCGCCGACGTGCCGGTGCGACCGAATAAAATCAGCGTGTACCTGCCACCACCGGTGTTGTTAAAAGTGTTGCCGGACATCGCAGCGAAAGGCTGCGATGAGTTCTGGTTGAATCCGGGAACGGAATCGGACGAAGTGCTCGCCGCCGCAGAACGACTGGGAGTGAATGTGATTCAAGCGTGCAGCATCGTGGGTATCGGCGTCTCACCGGAAGCACTGTAGCCGCACGGTAACTTTTACTTGTCGAGTCCCGGGCAAGAAATGCAAAGCAATTTTTTTGACGGATGCTTGCCTGCCCTGCCCTGAAGCGTAAGGTGAATCAGGAAGGCAGGCGAAGGGAAAAGTGGTATTCGGAGAATGGGTCGAGTCCAGTTCGATCCGCGGGAAGAAAGTAGTCGGGCTGCCGCGCCTTCCTTGGCTTAATCGACTGGTTCAAATAAAAAACGCCGGACAATCGTCCGGCGTTTTTGCATGAAAATCGCTTAACCCGCACCGCCGCCGGAAATCGGCTTCGGATCGCCTTTCAACAACGCCACCGCGTAATCGCGATTCATCCGCGCGATGAAATCGAGCGAAATTTCCTTCGGACAAACCGCTTCGCAACTGCCGGTCACGGTGCACGCACCAAAACCTTCGGCGTCCATCTGCGCGACCATCGCCTTCACGCGTTTGTAACGTTCCGGCTGGCCTTGCGGCAACAGTCCGAGATGCGAGACCTTGGCCGCAACGAACAGCATCGCACTGGCGTTTTTGCACGCGGCCACGCACGCACCGCATTGAATGCACTGCGCGGCGTCCATCGCCAGATCGGCATTTTCTTTCGGCACAGGAATCGAATTCGCATCCGGCGCCGAACCGGTTCGCACGCTGATGAAACCGCCGGCAAACTGAATCCGGTCCAACGCCTTCCGATCCACAACGAGGTCTTTGATGATCGGAAATGCCTTCGCGCGGAACGGCTCGACCACAATAGTATCGCCATCCTTGAAACTGCGCATGTAGGTCTGGCAGGTGGCGACGCCGCGATGCGGTCCGTGCGGTTTACCATTGATGACGCACGAGCACGTGCCGCAGATGCCCTCGCGACAATCATGATCGAACGCGATGGGTTCTTCGCCTTTGTTGGCGAGTTCCTCGTTCACCACGTCGAGCATTTCGAGAAACGACATGTTCTCATTCAACGCCGGCGATTCGTAGGTTTTGAATTCGCCGGGCGAATTGCGGTCCTTTTGCCGCCACACTTTCAATTTAACTTTCATGACGTCGAAATCGTTTCTGGTTACGGCTTATTTATAAGAGCGCGTGCTCATGTGAACCTCTTCGTAAACGAGCGGCTCTTTGTTCAGGATCGGCGCTTTGTCAACTGACCCGGCGTATTCCCACGCCGCGACATACGCGAAGGCATCGTCGCGTCGCTTCACGTCGCCTGGATTCACCAAGCCCTGCTGCACTTCCGGATCGTCCTTGGTGTACTGATATTCCTCGCGGAAATGCCCACCGCAACTTTCTTCGCGATGCAGCGCGTCGCGACACATCAATTCGCCCAACTCCAGGAAATCCGCGATGCGTCCGGCATTTTCAAGCTGCTGATTCCACTCGCCCGCACCACCGAGCACGTTGACGTTCTTCCAATACTCCTCGCGCAATGCGGCGATTTCTTTAATACCTTTTTCCAATCCCGCTTTATTGCGCGCCATGCCGCAATATTCCCACATAATTTTGCCGAGTTGCTTGTGGAAACTTGCCGGCGTGCGTTTGCCCTTATTATTGAGCAATTTTTTGGTGATGTTCTGAACGTTCTCTTCCGCTTCCTTGAACGACTCGTGATCGGTCTTCGGACGTTTGCCCGGATTCTGCGACGCGAGGTAGCCGCTGATCGTCGCCGGCAGCACGAAGTAACCGTCGCTCAAACCCTGCATGAGCGCGCTCGCACCGAGCCGATTCGCGCCGTGATCCGAAAAATTCGCTTCGCCCAACACGAACAGCCCCGGCAGATTGCTCATCAGGTTGTAATCCACCCAGAGGCCGCCCATCGTGTAATGCACCGCCGGATAAATGCGCATCGGCGTGCGATACGCATCTTCGTTCGTGATTTCGTGATACATCGCGAACAGGTTGCCGTAGCGCTCGCGCACTTTGCTTTCGCCGAGTCGCTGAATCGCGTCCGCGAAATCGAGATACACGCCTAAGCCCGTTTCTCCGATGCCGCGGCCTTCATCGCAAACCATCTTGGCGGCGCGAGAAGCGATATCACGCGGAGCGAGATTACCGAACGCCGAATACATCCGTTCGAGATAATAATCGCGATCTTCTTCAGGAATATCCTGCGGGCGTTTCTTGCAATCTTCCTTCTTCTTCGGCACCCAGACGCGACCGTCGTTACGCAACGATTCGCTCATGAGCGTGAGCTTCGATTGATAATCACCGCTCACCGGAATACACGTCGGATGAATCTGCGTGTAGCACGGATTGCCGAAGCACGCACCGCGTTTGTAAGCGCGCCAGATGGCGGTAGCATTTGAGCCGCGTGCGTAAGTCGAGAGATTGTAAACGTTGCCGTAACCGCCGGTCGCCAACACCACGGCATCCGCATTGTGCCGCGTGATTTCACCGGTTTGCAGATTACGGACAATGATACCTTTCGCGTGACCGTCCACGACGACGAGGTCCAGCATTTCCGCATGCGTATAGGACTTGACCGCCCCGGCCCCAATCATTTTCGCCAACGCCGAGTATGCGCCGAGCAACAACTGTTGTCCCGTCTGGCCGCGAGCGTAAAACGTGCGGGAAACCTGCGCGCCACCGAACGAACGATTGTCCAGTAAGCCGCCGTATTCGCGCGCGAATGGCACGCCTTGCGCCACGCATTGATCGATGATGTTCACCGACACTTCAGCGAGGCGATGCACGTTGGCTTCGCGCGCGCGGAAGTCGCCACCTTTGATCGTGTCATAGAAAAGACGACGCACCGAGTCGCCGTCGTTCTGATAATTCTTCGCGGCGTTGATACCGCCTTGCGCGGCGACCGAGTGCGCGCGACGCGGTGAATCATGGAACACGAAGTTATGCACTTCGTAACCGAGTTCCGCGAGCGTGGCGGCGGCGGATGAACCGGCCAATCCCGCCCCGACGACGATGATCTTGTATTTCCGCTTGTTCGCCGGGTTGATGAGTTTGGTGTTGAACTTGTATTGCTCCCACTTTTGCGCAATCGGACCAGAGGGAACGTTGGAATTCAAAGTAGCCATGTCAGTGCGTCTCCTTTCCAGCAGCGGGAGATTCAGCCGGTGAGACCGTACCGTCCTGCTTCAATTCCGCGCGAACCTTGTCAGCGTAATCTGCTCCGACCACGCGCATATAAATCGCGGTAGGAATCAACGCGTAGCCGATGAAAATCGCGATCGTCACAATCTTGGTGAGAGTTTCAATCCGCGGCCACCAGACATGATTGCGGAAGCCGAACGATTGGAACGCACTGGAAACTCCGTGTTGCAGATGCATGAACAGCAGCCCTTGTGCGATAAGATAAAACAGCGATACCCACCAGACTTGGAATCCGATAATCATCATCCCGTAAACATCCGGCACCGACTGACCATGCATGACCGTTCGCAGTTTCCGAAAATCCTCGGCTCCGTTGATGCCGGGGACTAACGCCGTAAAATGCGCGAGGTGATAAATGATGAACGCAAGCACCACCAAACCGCTGAGCAACATATAGCGCGACGCCCATTTGGCGCCGTAACTAACATTTTCGGTTGGCGCATAAGTTACCGGGCGAGCGGCGCGATTCATTGCCGCGAGTTGCACCGCCGTGGTTACGTGCGCGACGAGAATGACAAGCAACCCTAATCGCGCGCTCCAGACCAGCACCGGTTTGCTTTGGAGGAAGTGCGCGTAATTGTTGATCAGCTCAGGCGGCCCGAACACCTGGAGGTTGCCGATTAGATGACCGATGACAAACAGGAGAAGCAGCGCCCCCGTGCCGGCCATGATGTACTTTTTGCCGAGCGACGACTTAAGAATTCCCGTCACAATGCTCATTGGAAACGGATAGATTTTTCTTGCCGACCTGAATGGTCGCAATGGAAGCAGAATCTAATGACTCCGCACCAGCATGGCAATGAAACTTATACGAAATAAGCCTTGCTTGCACTCAAATGCAACGCGCTAATCTGCGCAACCTGGCGAATCCGACACAAGTTTCGCGGCTCAGAGCCAAATCATAGACCACTCATTGCACTTCCCTCCCTCGCATCATCTTCGTCGGCGGCCACGGAATTTTGAACGCGAGTGAGAAGATGAAATCTGCGGACGCGACGGACCGACACGAAAAGTTTCGCGCGATGATTTGCTGCGGTTCTCGCGCGATGAGCGAGAGGATTGATCGGTTGGGAGTGAGGATTGCGAGCGAGTTGGCTGGCGATTTTTCGAACGCCGCGACGGCCACTGTTGCGGTCGCGCTTCATAGCGTGAACGGTCGCGATTCGAATCACCTCGTTGCTCTCGATATTTTGGAGAGTGCGAATGATGATCGTGTGATTTATTTGCCGCAGCCGATGCGCCGCGAGCTTTTGTTTGCGACCTTGCCGCGCCAACTCGTTCCTCACGAGCGAGTCGAAAATCCACCTGCTTTTTGAAGCGATCCACTTTCGCGATTTGCACGTTCACTCGGTCGCCAAGTCGAAACACACGTCGAGTGCGGCGTCCGGTCAACGTACCGCGCGCTTCATCGAACTCGTAGAAATCATCCGTCAAACTGGAACAATGAATCAGACCGCTCATCGCCAGTTCGGACACGTCCACAAAAAATCCGAAGTTGCGCACATCCGTGACAAGTGCGGCATACACGGGCGGTTGCGACAGTTTCAATTGCGCTTCAAGAAACGCGTAAAGTTTCACGTCTTTACTGTCGCGTTCGGCATCCGAGGAATTGCGTTCGGTATCGGAAAGGTGTTCGGCTGTTTCTTTGAGCGAATGCACCGAGCCGTGACCGGATTGAAATAACGCACGATGCACCACGAGATCGGCGTAGCGCCGAATCGGTGACGTGAAATGTGCGTACTTGGTCTTGGCCAAACCGTAATGACCGAGCGGTTCAACCGCGTATCGGGCACGCATCAGCGAGCGCAGAAAAGCAATCTTCAACGCGGCGCCGATGGGAATAGTGTCGAGTTTGGACAACAGTTTCTGAACTTCGGCACGCTTGGTGAGATTGCCGCAAGGAATGTGATAACTCAGCACTTCCTCCCGGAATTCCGCGAGCCGACGTTCGTCCGGTTCTTCATGCACGCGATAAATCGCTCGTTGATTCCGACTCATCAGATGCGATGCGACTGCTTCATTCGCCAGCAACATGAACTCTTCAATCAACTGATGCGAAACATCGTTCTCCACTTTCTCGATGCGCGAGACGCGACCACGCTCACCGAGACGAATTTTTGTTTCCGGAAAATCCAATGCGAGTGAACCGTGTTTGAACCGCAAACGGCGAATCTTTTGCGCCAGTTCGTGCGCATCGCGCAACATCCGCACAATGCTTTCAGAAACACCAGCCGTCGCATCGGGTGATTTTCGTTCCAGAATGGCGAACACCTCCTGATAAGTGAAACGCCGCTTGGAATGAATCACAGCCGAATAAAACTTCGTGCTCAACACACGACCATCATTCGAAATAAGAAACTCCACGCATTTGGTCAGGCGATCCACGTTCGGCTTGAGCGAACACAATTCATTACTCAAGGCTTCGGGCAGCATCGGAATAACGCGGTCCACGAGATAGGTGGAATTGCCACGCTTGCGCGCCTCTTCATCCAGCGGCGAACCGGTCGTGACGTAATGCGAAACGTCGGCAATGTGAACCCACAATTTCCATTGCTCAGTCGAAATGCGCTGCAGACAAAATGCGTCGTCAAAATCTTTCGCATCATCCGGATCAATCGTGATGACCTGATGCGCGCGGCAATCTTCGCGTCCGATAAGTTCCTCGTCCGAAACGGTGTTGCCAAACGCCCGGGCCGCCGCAAGCACCGGTTTCGGAAAGTGCAGCGGCAAATTGTATTGGCGCAGCACCGACAACATATCCACGCCTTCCGCATCCGGCGGGCCCAGCACTTCAATGATTTCGCCTTCGGGATTGTTGTGGCGCGATTCCCATTCGAGGAGTTCGACCACGACTTTGTCGCCGAGATTGGGTTTGCGTCCAACATCGCGCGGTTCGGGCACGTAAATGTCCTGCGGCATTCGCGGGTCGTCGGGAATGACGTAGAGAAATTGCCGACCGCGTTGCAATGTGCCGACAATCTGCGTCCGCTTCCGCTCCAGAATGCGAACCACCGATCCGGTTTCCCGAAGCGAGCTATCGGAACGCAATCCGCGCGGGCGCAAATTGCGGCGCACCAGAACGCGATCACCATGCAGCGCCGTGCCGGTGTCGCTTTCGGGGATTACAATTTCCTTCATGCCCGGATCGTCCGGTTGCAAAAATCCTTTGCCCTGACGATTGATTTGAATGCGACCGGGAATGAGATCGGCGGCACGCGCGAGGATGTAGCGATTTCCTTTGGTGCGCGCGATGCGGCCGGCGGATTCGAGTTGGCGCAGGATGCGTTGCAATTCCTGTTGGCGCTGCGGCGGCCAACGGAGTTGCGCGAGCAATTCGGGCACGTTGCCCGGCACATAATCTTTGCGACTGAGTAAAGTTAATACCTGTTGTTGCATAAATTGCGAATCGTTGCGTTCGCTCAAATCTCAAAATCGAATCAGCCACCTTCGCGAATCGAAACGACCGGAATATAACCCCATCCGATCAAACGAACATCGCTCGCAGCAAAAGGTCGAACCGACTCGGCTTCTAAAAATGACTCGGTTTACGCGCGAGAAATTGACCGCGTCCCGTTTTGCCGACAAATTTTCCATCGCGCACGGCAACCTGTCCGCGCACCGTTACCACACTTGGGCGACCTTCGATTTTCCAGCCTTCAAACGCACTGTAATCCAGATTCATGTTCTGCGTTTTGGCGGAAATTTTACCGCGATATTTCGGATCATAAATTACAAGGTCCGCGTCCGCGCCGGGCTGAATCGTTCCCTTGCGCGGGAACAGATCGAACGTTTTCGCGACCTGCGTGCTGGCGACGTTGACGAATGTGTGCAGATCAATCTTCCCCGATTTCACGCCGTAAGTATAAAGCAGGTTGATGCGGTCTTCGAGCGACGGAATGCCATTGGGAATTTTAGTAAAATCATTTTTACCCATTTCCTTCTGCTTGCGAAAATCAAACGGCGCGTGATCCGTCGCTACCGTCTGAATCAAACCATCGCGCAATCCATTCCACAACACTTCCTGGTTACGTTTGTCGCGCAACGGCGGAGACATGACGTACTTCGCCCCTTCGAAGCGCGGTTTCTCGGCGTATGTTTTGTCGAGCGTGAGATATTGAATCAACGTTTCCACGGCGACGCGCACACCGCGTTGCCGTGCTGCAATCGCTTCCGCCAACGCTTCCCGGCAACTCAGATGCACGATGTAAGTAGCCGCGCCGGTGAGTTCGGCAAACGTCATCAGATGATGCACCCCCTCGGCTTCAACCTGCGCGGGACGACTCGGTTCGTGAAAAGCCGGACCGGTTTTGCCGGCAGCGAGCAATTCTTTGCAACGTTCGCTGACGAGCGTTTCGTTTTCGCAATGAGCGGTCACGATCACGCCAAGTTCCTTGGCGAGTTTGAGCGTGCGATAGAGCTCCGAGTCATCCACCCCGAACGCGCCTTTGTAAGCGAGAAAGATTTTGAACGAACTGATGCCGCGTTTGACGATTTCGCGAAGCTGCTTTTCTGATTTCTCATCAAACCGCGTCACGCCCATGTGAAACGTGAAGTCGCAGGCCGACTTGCCTTCCGCCTTGCTCCACCACAGTTCAAACGCTTTCAACGGCTCATCGGATTTCGCCGGACAACACATTTCAATAAGCGTCGTTGTGCCGCCAATCAGCGCCGCGCGACTACCGGTTTCGTAGGTGTCTTTTGAATACGTGCCCATGAACGGCAGATAAATGTGCACGTGCGGATCAATGAATCCGGGGAAGACGAATTTGCCTTTCGCGTCAATGACCTCCGCGCCTTTGGGCGGCGAGATACCGCGATCAATTCGTGTAATGGTTTCGTTTTCGCAAAAGATGTCGGCCGTGTAGCGCTCGCTGGCCGTGATGATTTCGCCGTTCTTGATGAGCAAAGCCATGCGCGTTCTTATCGCGAGAACCACCGAATGACAATCAAATTACCGGTCGCAGCCCAGCCACACTCCTGGATTCTTACGAATTACCGGAGTCGTCGAAACTTCAGCGCCTTCGCCGCTGTGCCGCTTTTGCGCAAACCGGCACTTGCTTCATGCGAAACCTGAATTAACCTTTGCGCCAGGCTGACACGTCACGTCAATCGAAGGAAACCCATGATTCGTTCACTTGCTTTTACCACTCAAGGACGGCTGCACACGCGCGACATCGAGATGTTCCTGATGCCGACATTGCTCACAGACACGAATCTGTTTCTCTGGATTGATCTGGAAAGTCCGACCGAGGACGAAACCAAGTTCGTTCTCGACACGCTCCTGCATTTTCACCCGCTCTCGATTCAGGACTGTATCATTGCGAGCCCGGCACCAAAGGTCGAAGAATTCACTCCCAAGGAAGACGATAAATTCGCGCCGTATCTGTTCATGGTGATCCACGCGGTGGATTACAATCGCAAGGACGGTCGCTTCGGCACGCAAGAACTGAATTTCTTTCTCGGGAAAAACTTTCTCGTCACCTACCACGAAGGCCCGTCGCGCAGCGTTTCGTTGACAGAAGAACGCGCCATCAAAGGCACCATGGCCATCGCCCGCGCGCCCGACCGCGTCGCCTACAATCTACTCGACAGCATCGTGGACAATTACAAACCGGCCCTGGAGGAGCTTTCACTCGAGATCAGCGAACTCGAAGAAGAAGCGTTGCAAAAACCCGGCAAAGATACGCTCAACAAAATTATCCAGGTCAAAAAAGAAGTGCTGCACCTGCGCCAGATCATCGGTCCGCAACGCGAAGTGCTGGGGCGATTCGCGCGGGGCGAATTCAAACTCATTCGCGCGCATCTCGTGCCGTATTACCGCGACGTTTATGACGCGCTGTTTCACATTTCAGAACTGGCGCAAAACTACACGGATTCGCTTACGGGCATTTTGCAGGTCTATCTGAACATGTCGTCGAATCGCACCGGCGAAGTCGTCAAAGCGCTGACACTCATCACGATTCTGTCCACGCCAGCGACGATTATTGCGAGCTGGTACGGCATGAACTTCAGACACGACATGTACGAACTGGATTGGCAACACGGCTATGCGTACGCGTTTGCGCTGACCGCACTCACAACCCTCGCCACCTTCTGGTATTTGCGGAAACGAAATTGGTTCTGATTTCGGGTGAACAGGTGCGTGGGACCAGGTGTCAGGTTTTGCAGGATGTCGGGGTAGGACGCAACAAACATAGATCAAGATAACAATGGGAAAAATTATGGGAGCAATCACACGGTTTGAAGAAATCAAGGCATGGCAGGAAGCACGCGCGCTCACCAGCCAGATTTATCAACTTACTCAACGCGAACGCTTCGCC
>CALAYC010000177.1 GCA_937894935.1 uncultured Verrucomicrobiota bacterium | reverse complement strand
TATCCGAACGATGCGCGCAGCGGGTCGCCCGCCTGCAGGGCGGCCTTGATGGCGGTGCCCACGTCCTGGCTGGTCATGACTGCGGGAATCGTAAGGCCTTCGCTGCTTCCTCCCATCACGATCGGATAGCCCGCCTGATTGTTCCCGATGATCACCCCGAGGGCGCTGGCCTCCTGTGCGTGCCGGATCTTCACGGCAAACTCGATGTTGCCGCGGTCGATATAGACGATTTTGCCGGCAGCATCGGCGGCGTTGGTGAGCGGAGTGACGGCGGCGAGCGGGTCCGCGGCGGCAAATGCCTGGGGCGGCACTGGCTTTGACAGCACTACCGCCGCCGCCGCTATTGCAGCGCAAGATGTGGCGACGTGTTCCATCACAGCGAACTCCGGTTTTACGGTTTCGTTTACGAGCATCAGCCGATTCGATTATCGCCGCTCCGGCACCGGCCCAGCCAACGGCGTCCTGCAATATCAGATTGCGGGCGGCGCGTTCATAGATATCGCGGCGCTCAATTATTCCTCATCCGCAGGCAGTGGCGCGTCCATTGCACCGATTGATCTTTCAGGAATCTCAGCGTTACAGAGCGTTCCCGCTGGCAACACCGTGACCTTTCGAATCGTGAATTACGGCGGTGCAACCGGCGGTACGTGGTATCTCTACAACGTTGTGAACAGCTCCGCGCCGGACTTCGCCATTGATGGAATCGTGAATCCAATTGTCCCTCCCGGCCCGCCCGCCATCGCGCCGACGTTGACCAACGCCACGTGGAACGGAACTCAATTTCAATTCACGCTCATCGGAACGCCAACGTCCAATTATGTCGTGCAGGCGACAACCAATCTGAACGACAACGCCTGGACATCGTTGCAGACCAATGCCGCGCCGTTCCTCTTCATCGAAACGAACGCACTGGATTTGCCGCAACGATTTTATCGCGGTCAGGTGACAGAGTAAGATAGCGAAGCGCAGCGCGGTTTTTACGTTTCAGCGCGACTGGAGATTTCGCCGGACTTGAGGCGTGTCTTGAGTTTCTGCCCCGGCTTTACCTTCTTCGCATCACGCAACACTTTGCCGGTCGTGGCATCCATCGTGATGGAATAACCACGCGCAAGAACCTGTTCCGGACCGAGTAGTTTCAACCGAGATTCCAGCGTCGCCAACCGATTACGTTGCTCGCGCAACTGCGCCGCAGTCCAATCACGCAATCGCCGCTGCGTTTGCAACAATCGTTCGCGGTTTTGCTTGAGCGATTGACCGGGACGAATCTGCTTCAGTCGCACCACCAGATTTTGCCAGCGCACGCGTTGCTCGCGCGCACCACGGCGAGCGCAGCGAGTCAGTGAATTATGTAAATCATCCAGTCGCTGCGCCTGCTCAGTGAGCCAGCGTTTCGGATGCGCGCGATTCAATCGCTGCGCGGCATCCGCAAAGTCTTCGCCCGCACGTTGCAGAGATTTTCGCGCACAGAAATTCATCGCCATCGCGGCATTGGCGACAAACTCGCGACTGGCAAACATGCCTTCCGTGATAATCTCTGCCGCCACACTGGGCGTCGCCGCCCGCACATCGGCAACAAAATCCGCAATCGTGAAATCAATCTCATGACCGACCGCGGAAACTACCGGCAAAGCGGATTCAAAAATCGCCCGCGCTACAGCTTCCTCATTGAACGCCCACAAATCTTCCAGCGAACCACCACCGCGGGTGACGAGTACCAGATCAATTTTTGCTTGTGGCTTTTGAGATTGATTGAATTCGTTGAGCCACCGAATCGCAGTGGCAATTTCACGCGCCGCACCGTCGCCCTGCACGCGACAAGGGGCGAGAATGATTTCCAAGCCTGGATGGCGACGCTGAATCACGTGAAGCACATCGCGAATCGCCGCACCGGTCGGTGAAGTAACCAGACCGATGCGTTGCGCGTAGCGTGGAAGCGGACGTTTTCGTTCCGCCGCAAAAAGGCCTTCCGCAGCGAGCTTTTGTTTAAGTTGCTCGAACTTGAGTTGCAGCGCGCCGATGCCCTGAAGCTCCACGGCGCGGACGAGAAGTTGATACTGCCCACGCGCTTCGTAAACTGTCACCTCGCCCTGCACCAGAATCTTCAATCCATCGGCAAGCAAATCGCGATGCGCTACAGGTTCAGAACGGAACAGCACGCAACTCACTTGTGCGTTGGCGTCCTTCAGCGTGAAGTAAATGTGACCCGAACCGGCTTGAAATCGGAAGTTGGTAATCTCGCCGCTGACCCAGACTGAGCCGAATTGCTTTTCGAGCAATCGCTTCACCTGCGTCGTCAACTCGCTGACGGAAAAGACGCGCCGGGTTTGTTCAGTCGGAAATAGCTCGCCAAAATTCCACTGAGATTTGGCGGATTTACTCATGAAAGATCAGGGCGGCGCGAAAATCGGCTCGTTCAACCGGCTTCAGCGCGGAGGAATTGCGTTCCAGCGGATGCCTGCACTTCAGGTTGCGCGAGACATGCTGGCAGCAGACAGAATTGACCGGCGCGCATCGTCGCATCCCCG
This sequence comes from uncultured Verrucomicrobiota bacterium, assembly GCA_937894935.1. Lineage (GTDB taxonomy): Bacteria > Verrucomicrobiota > Verrucomicrobiia > Limisphaerales > JADLHS01 > JADLHS01. Next base: position 6,503 of record CALAYC010000177.1, on the reverse strand, counting down.
GCCCGTAATTCGCCGCTGACCACCGCGACAATGTGCATCCGACCTTTGGTCAATGCGATGTTGCCCGCAGTCGTCACGCGAAATTGTTCCACCTGAAACAGCGGATGATTCACCAGTTGGCGAACAGACACATTGCCCCTCACTTCTTCCGCGTTGGCGATCAGCCCGGGTTCAATGTCATTGAAATCAATGCTCGCGAGCGATTGCGGCACGTGCAGTTCGCGCGGTTTGCCATCAAGCCCGACGCGATTCCAATCGAAAACGCGATACGTCGTATCGGAGTTTTGTTGAATCTCAAAAATCACCAGGCCCGCTCCGATGGCGTGCACGCGGCCACTCGGCAAAAACATCGAATCGCCCGCTTTCACCGGGATGCGATGAAAACACTCGGCCACCGTCCCATCCTTGATGCGTTGTTCAAAATCCGCACGCGTGACGCCGCGTTTGAGGCCGACGTAAAGTTCCGCGCCGGGAACGGCATCGGCGATAAACCACATTTCCGTTTTCGGATCGCCGTTCAGTTCCTTCGCTTTGTCGGCAGGCGGATGAACTTGCAATGAAAGTTTCTCCTGCGCATCAAGCAGTTTAATCAATAGCGGAAATCGGCCTGCTTCAAGCTTCGCGTCACCCAGTAAATCCGCGCGATGATTTTTCACCAGCCAATGCAAATCTTTACCGGCGAGCGGACCGTTTGCGATGACGCTGATGTCGCCGGGCCGATCGCTGATTTCCCAGGATTCACCGATCGGAACAGTAGCGGGAAGCGATTTGCCGTAGAGACGCTCCAGATTGCGCGCGCCCCAGACTCGTTCTTTGAAAATCGGTTTGAACGTAAATGGATAAAGAGAGGCCATTGGATTTACCATCAAGGATTGTTCACCTGCCCAAAAATCGACGCGTCACTCTACTCGCAAAACGCTCGCGGTGCGAGCTGCGACTCAAGCAGCCGTGGCTTCGGCGGACGTGGCAGATTTGCGCGAAGCGCGTTTCCCCGCTGTCTGTTCGCCGGTTGTCGTGCTCTGCTCGACGAAATGACCGTGCACCCGGAATTTTTCGTAGCGCAGTTTCAATCGTTCCGCACCGCTCAGCTTTTGCAATTCTTCCAGGTGCCGAAACAACGTGGTTTTGAGCGCCTCGGCGGTTTGCGCCAAATTGGTATGCGCGCCTCCGAGCGGCTCGGGAATAATTTCGTCCACGAGCTTGAGTTCAAGCAGGTGTTTGGCGGTAATCTTAAGCGCTTCCGCTGCTTTGGCCGATGCAGAGCGGTCCTTCCACAAAATCGCCGCGCAACCTTCCGGACTGATGACCGAGTAATAGGCGTTTTCCAGAATCAACACCCGATCCGCCACGCCGATACCCAGCGCGCCGCCCGACCCGCCTTCGCCAATAACCGTAGCAACGATGGGTACTTCCATCATCGTCATCTCGCGCAGATTCACTGCGATCGCTTCGGCGATGTGACGTTCTTCCGCACCGACGCCCGGATAAGCTCCCGCAGTGTCAATCAACGTGATAATCGGCAAACCGAACTTGTCAGCGAGCCGCATGAGGCGAAGCGCCTTGCGATAACCTTCGGGATGAGCTGAACCAAAGTTCCGCAGAATGTTTTCTTTGGTATCGCGACCTTTCTGCGTGCCAATCACCACCACGCGTTGGTCACCGAGTTTGGCAAATCCGCCAACCACCGCCCGATCATCCGCGAACAGACGGTCGCCATGCAGTTCTTCGAAATCTGTAAAAGCTGTTTTGATGTAGTCCAACGTGTACGGCCGCTTGGGATGCCGCGCGAGTTGTACGCGCTGCCACGGCGTCAGATTGGAATAAATCTGCTTTCGCGTTTCGGCGATTTTACGCTCAATTTGGGCAATTTCCTCCTCGAAACTGACATCCAACGAATGGGTTTCGGGATGTTGCCGAAGATCTTCGAGCTTTTTCTGCAATTCAAAAATCGGCTTCTCGAAGTCGAGCTGATGTTTCATGCGGCGGGGATTTTAGGGCAGTTGCGCATGGAAGCAACGGCGATTTCTCAGGCTCAGTTTCAGTTAAATTCAGTATTCAAAAACACGAAGGGCCGGACTTGCGTCCGGCCCTCGAGTGACGAGGTTTACACGCCTTCACTCAGGCGCTCAGAAGGGCAGTGCGGCCAACTTTGGAGGGCGCTGTTCGCACCGCACTGCGAGCAAAACCTCTATGCCAACCCTAAACGAACAGCGAAATCATTCCTCAACGACCATAAGATGCACGACACTTCCCCCTTGTTCAAAAAATATTTTTTATTTGTTGGTTGCCTGAGTGGTCGCTTCGCGAACCTGCTCATCGCCAAGAAGAACTGAAGGCGCGCTGCCACCAGGGAGCCAAAGTTTCGCTGGGGCGCAACCATGCCCATCGATGCAGCCAGGACATCGTATCTGCGTCACCCAAAATCAGCATTTTCTGTTTTGGCGTCAGCGCATTCGGACCAGCGGCGAGTAGTTTTTCCGCCAAAGCACGGACAACTTCGGTATTTCCTGGCTCGGCAGACGCGGAGTGCAGTGGGTTCAACCGTTTCTCGCGCAGCAGTGAGACGTGAACAGCGTTGATGTAAGGATTCAAGACCGCGTCCGTGAGCCCTGCGTCCGGCGGTCGTTCGACCAATTCCCCGCTTTGTTCCATTTCGGCCATGCGCAGACGCAATGAGACAATTTCCTCCGGGGGCGCAATTTCCTCCGGCACGAGAAACAATCCCGCTTCTTTCGCGCCTTTGCCCCAACTGACGCGGCTCGTCCAGACGCTTACCGGAACAGAACAGAGCATTCCGGCCAACACCGGCAGAAACCACCAGAACGTAATCGGATCAAGCGCCAACACCGCGCCGCCCCAGACAATCCCGACCAGCATATGTCCCCAGTGACGTTGAAAAGCATACGTCCATGCCGTGCCATCGGCGCGACGCTTTTGCGGTCCCCAATTCACCCCCATGCCCAGCAAAATCGTGATAACAAAGCGCGTGTGCCAGAGCATTTGCAATGGCGCATGTAACGTGGAAAAAATAGTTTCCATCACGACGCTGTTGGCGGAACGAATTAATCCGCCAAACGCCCGGCGTCGTTCCGCATCAAACAACAAATCCACCCAGGCAAGAACTTTGGGAAGCATGATTACAATCATGCAAATCAGGAACACGACGAACGCGTGCGCCGTGGCGCTCAATGTCAGATAGGAAATCGAACTGCGCACCGGCAGGTCGGATAGATTACTCCACAAATCCGACCAGCGAATCCAACTGAACGTCAGCAAAAACGCGAGCCACAGTGGTCCGGTCAAGTACCCGAAAATCCCCAGCAGCAGATGAATTCGACTGACGCCGCGCAATCCTTTCGCAAACAGCACCAAGGCGTGTTGCATGTTGCCCTGACACCAGCGCCGGTCGCGCTGCGCGTTTTCAATCAAACCTTGCGGCGCTTCTTCGTAGCTGCCGTCGAGTTCATGCGCCATCCAGACCTGCCAATTTTCGCGCAGCAATAAAGCCGCTTCGACAAAATCATGACTCAGTATCTGACCGCCAAACGGCTTGCGTCCCGGTAAGTGCGGCAGGTCGCAATACTGCATGAACGGCTCGGTGCGAATAATCGCATTGTGCCCCCAATAATTCCCAAAGCTCTGCGCCCAGAAATTCAAACCGGTAATGAAAATCGGCGCGTAAAACCGATTGGCGAATTGCTGAATCCGACCGAACAACGATTCCGCATTAATCAATGCCGGCACGGTTTGGATTAAGCCTACATTCGGATGTGCCTCCATTAACTTCACCAGATCCACCAGGGTCTGACCGCGCATAACGCTATCGGCGTCGAAACAAACGAAATAACGGTATCGCCGCCCCCAGGCATTGAGAAAATCCCGCACGTTTCCGCATTTCTTGCCGCTGTTGTCATCGCGACGCCGATAATAAATTCGGCCTAACGCGCCCAAGTCCCGCACCAGTTCCGACCAACGCCGTTCTTCTTCGATCCATTTATCCGGATTCGTCGAATCGCTGAGAATAAAGAAATCGAAACGTTCGAGCTGACCGGTTTTTTGCAGCGATAAGTACGTGGCGCGCAGACCCTCTAAAACCCGCGCGACATTCTCGTTGTAAATCGGAAACACCAGCGCCGTGCTCGTGCCGGAAATATTCTGCCGTTGATAATCCTTGAGCTGCGTGATGGTGGACTTGTCACCGATGCGTCGCAGGATGAACCCGAAAATTCCGTGCGTGCAGCCCACCGCCATGAAGAAAAACAACACGATAAACAACACCAGCAAAACCGTATGGGCTGGTGTCCAACCGGTGCGCCAAAGCAAGTCGGCAAAAATCACCGACACCACACCGGTCAACAACACCGCTACCGTGAAGAACGTAAAAACGCGCGCCGCGTGATTTTTATGCGAGGCCGGACTGACCACCAGACGCGTCGGAGCAGAAGCAGAAGGAGCGACAGACATGGCTAACCGAGGTCAGAAATTTGTGCCTTCGCAAACCGGTGGTTCATCAAATGGCGTTTTGCACCCAGACCATACACCCGCGCAGCATGCGGAACTTTCGCCGAAAATCAACGTTCAATAGACCCATAATCCGACTATAGCAGACAATCTCTAAAAAAGTCGCCAATGTGGCTTTGTGCCTCGAAATTTTCCAAAACACCTACCACGGCGTCGCATTGGGTTTCTGGTTGCGACGTTTGTTGGCGGAAGGCTGATTCGCCGGACGAAATCCGTCGGGCTTGTGCCGAATCCAGTTCACAAACCGCGCGACGTCCGGATGCGACGCCAGCGATTCCAACGTGTTGAAGTCGCGCTCCAACATTTTCTCAGTGAACAGTGCGTGAACGTGGTTGTGGCAGGGGCGACAAAACCACGCGACGCGTTTCTTCACCTCGGCGCGATCAAATTCCCGTTTGTTCCGTTTGTTCGCGTGGCGTGTGCGCGGGATGAGATGATGCCGCGTCAGCAGATGAACTTCGCGCCCACACAATTCACAACGTTCCGCTTCGTTCATTGTCCGCAATCCCGCCTCAATCCTCCGGTCGCTCACCGCTCGGTGCCATCTTCACCAGCTTCGGCATGAATTCACCCAACACCGTCACGAGATCGTGTTGCGCTTTCATCACGTCGCGAATGTTTTTATACGCCATCGGCACTTCGTCGAGACCGGCACTGATGAGCGTCACGCCTTGTTGCTTGAGATAACGATTCACGTCCTTCCAATTGAACTTTTCGTTCGCAGCTTTGCGACTCATCGTGCGACCGGCGCCATGCGACGCGGAATCCAGCGACTCCGGATTGCCTTTGCCGCTCACGATAAATCCCGGCGCCGCCATCGAACCGGGAATGATTCCCAACACACCCCGACCCGCCGGTGTCGCGCCTTTGCGATGAACCACAACTTCACGCTCCACGCCATCAATCACGTGCTTTTCCTTCCACGCGAAGTTGTGATGGTTCTCCAGATCAAGCAGCACTTCCGCGCCAAGATTCGCCGCAATGTGCTTGTGAATCAGCCCATGATTTGCCGCCGCGTATTGGCCCATCAACTGCATCGCATTCCAATATTCCTGTCCTTCCTGCGAATCCAACGACAGCCACGCGAGCCGCAGCAATTCACTCGGCAATTCCGCTCGCCGCAACGCGAACGCCAGCTTGCTGTAATAATCACACACCGCCGCACCCGTACCACGACTGCCACTGTGCGACAGCAGCGCCACATATTGTCCGGCAGGCAATTCATTCGTAGGGCGGGCAGTCTCCTGCCCGCCGTCGGCGCGCTCGGAGTGACGCGCCCTGCCGTCCTCAGGCCAAGGTATGGCTGAATGCACGGTGAGAATTCCAAACTCCACAAAATGATTTCCGCTGCCGCTCGTGCCGAGTTGCGCCCACGCGCGATCCTTGTTTTGTTTCGTCACGCTGCTGACCGACCAATCCGCATCCATCACCTCGTGTTCGCGACGCTGCTTGAACGTTGCGCCCACCCCAAAGCGCGTCTCCGCCTCGATGGCACGCGTGAGTCGCTCCTGCTTCCGCTCCAGATCGCGCACCGGAATATCCAGCACCGTCATCTTCATCCGACACGCGATATCCACACCGACCGCGTACGGAATCACTGCATTCTCCGTCGCCAACACACCGCCAATCGGCAAGCCATAACCCACGTGCGCATCCGGCATCAACGCACCTGCCACCGACACAGGCAACAGACACGCCCGCTCCATCTGCATGACGGCCTCGTGCTCCAAACCTTCGCCCCACTGCCGATATTTCACTGGCATCGTACGCGGTGGTGGCGGCGCATTCGCAATCGCTTTGGCGAATTCCTTGCGCAATGGATCTTCCGCAAACAACGCCGGGTTGGCGACGATGGCTTTAATTTCGTCTTCCAACTTCGACGTGTCGCCACCACGCAAAACGTATTGCGCGACAAAATCCGTCGCCCGCCGTGTGGCTTCACCGAGTGGCACGCCGAGCCGGAGAAAGTCTTTGGTGTTCAT
>CALAYC010000176.1 GCA_937894935.1 uncultured Verrucomicrobiota bacterium | reverse complement strand
GTCGTGAAATCCGGCGGCAAAACCCGTCGCGCCGCCAAGATGAACACGTTGCGCGATTGGCATGGTGACATCGAAGAATTCATTGATGCCAAGCAGAAGGAAGAGAAAAAGGCCTGGGCGCTCATCGAACAGGGTTACGACGGTTCGTACAATGGCGAAGCGTACGGCAGCGTCATGTACCAGAACGAAAACCTGTCCGTCCGCGCCAGCGATGAATTCATGCAAGCGGCCATCGAAGGCAAAGAATGGTGGACCAAAGCCACCACCAATGGGAAACCGCTCGAAAAGAAAGATGCCGCCAAGTTGCTGAATAAAATCGCGGAAGGCACGTGGATTTGCGGCGACCCCGGTATGCAGTATGACGGTGCGATTCAAAAATGGCACACCTGCAAAGGCACCGAGCCGATCCACTCCACGAATCCGTGCAGCGAATACGTATTTCTCAACAACACTGCCTGTAACCTCGCGTCTTTGAACCTCATGAAGTTCAAACGCGAAGACGGCAAGTTCGACATCGAACGCTTCAAAGCCGCGGTGCGCATTTTCATCACCGCACAGGAAATCCTCGTGGATAACGCCTGCTATCCAACCAAAGAAATTGCCGAGAATTCGCACATCTTCCGCACGCTCGGCCTCGGCTTTGCGAACCTCGGTTCGCTCTGCATGAGCTACGGTTTGCCTTACGACAGCGACGAAGGCCGCGCGCTCGCCGGCGCCATCACCGCCATCATGACCGGTCACGCCTACGAGCAATCCGCTGAAATCGCCGCCACCATGGGCGCGTTTGCCGGCTATCGCGATGCCCGCTGCGCTGGCGTCAGCAAACCCGTCGCCAAAGACAACGTCGAATCCATGCTCGGCGTCATCAAATTGCACCGCGACGCTGTGGAAGACATTCATCCGAGCGCGGAATTCGGTTACCTCAAGGAAGAAGGTCGCCGCTGCTGGGATCGCGCCCTCGCGCGCGGCAAGCAGGTCGGTTATCGCAACGCTCAGGTCACCGTGCTCGCGCCGACCGGCACCATCGCGTTCCTCATGGATTGCGACACCACCGGCGTCGAACCCGACATCGCGTTGGTGAAATACAAACTGCTCGCTGGCGGTGGCATGTTGAAGATCGTCAACCGCACCGTTCCGGAAGGCTTGCGCCGCCTCGGTTACAGCGAAAAGCAAATCCAGAGCATCATCGATCACATCGAAAAATTCGACACCATTGAAGACGTCGAAGAGAACGGCAGCATCGTTCGCAGCGGCTTGAAACCCGAGCATCTGCCGGTGTTTGATTGCGCGTTCAAACCGTTCCGCGGCAAACGCAGCATCAGCTACCTCGCGCATCTCAAGATGATGGCCGCCGCGCAACCGTTCATCAGCGGCGCGATCTCCAAAACGGTCAACATGCCAAACGAATGCACCGTTGAGGACATTCGTAACACCTACATCGAAGCATGGAAAATGGGCCTCAAATGCGTCGCCATTTATCGCGACGGCTCGAAGCGCTCCCAACCGCTCAACACCAAGAAAACCAACGAAGGCGGTGACCGCACCGCTACAACAGTCACCGACACCGCTTCGCTCGAAGCGCGCATCAAAGAACTCGAAGCCGAAGTCGCGCGCTTGCAGGTCGAAGCCGGCAAACCGTTGCGCCGTCGTCTGAGCGACACGCGCACCGCAGTAACCCACAAATTCGATATCGCCGGCCACGAAGGCTACCTCACCGTCGGCCTGTTCGAAGACGGACAACCCGGCGAACTGTTCATCACCATGGCGAAGGAAGGTTCGACCATTGGCGGTTTGATGGACGGCATCGGCACGTTGACCAGCATGGCGCTGCAATACGGTGTGCCCCTCGAAGCGCTCGTCCGCAAATTCGCGCATCAACGCTTCGAACCGAGCGGCTTCACCAAAAACCCGGACATCCGCAATGCGTCGTCCATTACCGACTACGTGTTCCGCTGGATGGCCATGCAATTCATCCCCGGCTATCGCGAAGCCAACACGCAATTGCGCAATCAACCTGAACTCGCGATTCCCGGCCTCATCGAGGAACTAAAAAAAAAGGTGAACCGACCGGTCCCGGATCTGCCGCTTTCGGACGACACTGACGTGCTCGATCTGGACACCGCTGCCTCCATCAACAAAGGTCAGCTCCCGAAAGCCGGTAAATCAGTGAAGACGCTCAGCGAATCGGTCGCGCACTTCCAGATGGACGCGCCGACCTGCCCGAACTGCGGCCACATGGCCGTCCGCAACGGCGCGTGCTACAAGTGCCTCAACTGCGGCGAAAGCCTCGGCTGCTCATAAGAACCAATTGAAATCACAACCGGCCGCGAGTTAACCCTCCCGGCCGGTTTTTTCATTTTCCTTGTAGCGGCGGTCTGTGACCGCCGGAAACCACCCCCAAACAACAACGACGTTAAGCTAGCGACACCACAGTCGCAACACGAAGCGTGAACCCACTCCTACAGTAGTTACTGAAGAGTTTTTCCCGTTTGCCCTCCTGACCCAACCGCCCCCACAGCATGCTCGTCCAGTCCCCAGCCCGCTACATGTCTCACAATCCGACCTCGATTCCAACTATCGCGAACTGCGCCCGCATCAGAAGCGATTTGACCGGCTCCAACTCCCCTGCGTGTCTCATCAACCGCTATTTCAATCCAATCAACGAACACTCACGAGGCACCAACGCCCTCTGCATTCCAATCAAGCGACATTTCATTCCAAATAACCAGCATTCGCAAGGCACCAGCCGCATCTGAGAACGTCTCAAGCCCTCTCGCAGTCTAATCTGAGGACATTTCCTGCAAGCGAACGACGGCGTGCGGGAGCGGATACGTCATTTCTGTCTTAATCCGACAGCGTCCATCTAAACCTCGGCTAAGCTTGGTGAGAAATCTCCTGTAATCAGACGGTTTGCGGCGGCTGCCACTCGTGATAGGTTCCTTTTGGATACCAAATCCGCAACGACTGGGGCAGGACTCGTCTTTTACTTGCACCTACACCGCAGTTCTTTCCTCAACTTCTGGCAGACTGATGGTGCGCTATGAGTGCCATACTAGAAATCTCAGGAGCTTCCTGCATCTGAATGCTGCCTTCATCCGCTTGCGGTATTTATGAGATGGTTCTAAGGTTTATTCTCAAAATCACCTAGAAGCCATCTCATAAATACCTCAAGAGGATGATCGCCGCGCCGAGGTGGAGAAATCCTTGAAAGTTTTCCGCATGATATTCATAGCGCACGACCAAGCGACGGA
>CALAYC010000175.1 GCA_937894935.1 uncultured Verrucomicrobiota bacterium | reverse complement strand
GGTGGTGCAACCCGCGAGCAGCGCGGCGAGCAACAGGAGCAGGCAATGCTTCGTCTCCATTGACGTGGAGAGCTAACGGGAATTTTTCGATGGGTCGAGCCAAATTCATCGGCCTGTTCCCGTGCTAAATCGGCGTCAGTGCCGGGCTATGGCATTGCGAGGCGGTTGGTAACGAGGCCGGTATTTGCAAGTGCCTTTTGTAATTCTCGGATGCCGAGTTTGGCAAGTACCACTCTGCCTCGTTTTTCATGGTGCTTCTCGCTTGGCGTATTCGACGTGAACTCATAACTCCGCCACCGGTTTGAATTCGGCGCGTCGCACTTTGCGTTTCTGCCATTCGCGCCAGATGGCATACGCCAACAACAGTGCGAGCAAGAGGATCAAAAGCAGATAACTGCCTTTGATGTATTTTTGGAGTCCGAGAATGCCGGCGAGATCGATGCCCGAGTGCTCCTCTTCTTCGGCGTCGTGAACATTGGTGGTGACAACAATCGGCGCGACGGGCGGGGGCGGAGTGGCGGAATTCGTCGTCGCATGGAGCGCTTCGGTGGAAATGGCGATCGTTCCGAAGGCGCTCGGAATGAAAATGCGTTTGCCGTTGTTTGCATTTGAAAGCGGTGCAGCTTCGCGCGGTGATGCAATGGGTGGTGCGGCAGCGATTTCGTTTTCAGGTGGAGGCGGTGGTCGCGGTGGCGCGTAATCCGGCGGGCCGGGTTTCGCGTTCGGATGCGGCAGTTGCAATTCGCTTTTCGCCAGTGTCTCGGTTGCGATGCTGGCGAGCGACGCGTTGTTGTGTTTTTCAATGTGGCCATCGGCGAAGAGCAGATTGCCTTTGAACGCGTGCAATTCATGAGTCCAGCGGAAGGAAGGGAGCGCCTCCGCAACGGGAGCCGACCCGAGGGTGTTCGTGAGGTTACGATCCCCGGCCAACACGCTCATCGCATGACCGTAGCGCGCATTGGCGACCACGAAGTAACTCACGTTTTCGCTTTGCAACCCCGCAAAGCGCGTCGCCTCGGTTCGTCCATCCGCTGGACAAAGCAAAATTTTCGGAGTGCTCAATTCATTTGAGAGCGCCTGGAAATGACGAAACGCGGGCGCGAACAGGTTCGGGTCTTCGTCGCCGGCGAGACGCGTGCCGCCGTCTGCGAGTTCCACCTGCATTGGAAATCGGCTGTTGTGATCGTGCGCGAAAGAATGAAAGCCGATGCCGATCTGCTGGAGGTTGTTGATGCAATAAGCGCGTTTGGCCTGAAGCTTGGCCTTGGACAGACTCGGTAACAGCAGTGCCGCGAGGATTCCGATGATTCCGATAACCACCAACAACTCGATCAACGTGAATCCGCGACGCGTTTGGTGTCGGCGCAACCCTTTCATGCGATGACCCATTCAATAGCACTGGCGATGCCACGTAAATTTGTGCGGGAAGCGAATGCGTGAAGGAGCAGATTTGCGCGGAAACCACGCGAACAGGAGTGAGTTTGGCGCACTGGAGCGTGGGCTCGGATGGAACATTGAACCTTGAACAATGGTCGTTGAACCTTGAAGCTGCGCGCCGTGAAATTCGCCATTTGCAACGAGATTTATCAGAACTGGAAATTGGAAGACGTTTTCACGCACGCCGCGAAAGTGGGCTATTCCGGAGTTGAGGTTGCGCCGTTTACGATTGCCAATTCGGTGAATGAAATTTCTGCCGCGGAGCGTCAGCGGATTCGTGATCTCGCGGCAAAGAACGGTATCGAAATCGTCGGTTTGCACTGGCTATTGGTGAAGCCGGAAGGCTTGTACATGAATCACACCAATAGCGTGATTCGCGCGAAGACGGCCAATTACTTCGTCGATCTGGTGGATTGTTGCGCGGATTTGGGCGGGAAGGTGATGGTGGTCGGTTCGCCCAAGCAGAGGAATTTGCTGCCGGGTGTTTCCGGCGATCAGGCCTGGGAATGGACGGCGCAGACGTTTCGCGATGCGGTGAAGCGCGCCGAAGAACGCGGCGTGACAATCTGTTTCGAGCCGTTGTCGCCGGCGGAAACCAACTTCATTAACACGGCCGCGGCGGCAATTGAATTCGTGAAGCCATTCAAGTCTCCTGCGTTCAAAATCATTCTTGATGTGAAGGCGATGTGCTCCGAAGCGAAGCCGATTCCGCAAATCATTCGCGAGAGCTGGCCGCATTTTGCGCATTTCCATGCGAACGATAAAAATCTGAAAGGCCCGGGATTTGGCGACGTAGATTTAAAACCTATCGCGGCGGCGCTGCGGGAAGTGGGTTACGACGGCTACGTGTCGGTCGAGGTGTTCAAATTTGAAGAAGGACCGGAGGTCATCGCCGGTAAAAGCATTGACTATCTGAAGGCGACGTTTGGTTCGTAATTGCGGCGGGAGCGAGCCCGGTAATTAAAGCTTTTCGGTTAAATCTTATTGATGCGCAATCGTCCGCTTGTCGGCGCGCCGGGTTCTCATTAAGCTTTTCCACCCTATGGGACGTCAATGGTTACACGCCAAACGCCTCGTCGCCGGCCTGAAGAAGGGTCGGACAACGAGCAAACTTGTTCGTGAAATTTCGGTCGCCGCCAAAATGGGCGGACCGGATCCGAGCATGAACGCCCGCCTTTTCACCGCCGTGGAAAAGGCAAAAAAGGAAAGCGTAACCAAGGAGGCCATCCAACGCGCCATCAACAAAGGCGCGGGCATCGGCGACGAAAAGCTCATCATGGAACACGTCGTGTTCGAGGGCAAAGCGCCGCACAACGTCCCGGTTATCGTTGAAGCCTACACGGATAATGTGAATCGCACCGCGCCCGAAATTCGTGTGTTGTTCAAGAAAGGGCAGCTCGCGACGACCGGCGCAAACAAGTTTCTCTTCGATCACGTCGGTTTGGTGGAAGCGTATCATCCCGACGCCTCAGTAGATCGGGAAGCGGCGGCGATTGAAGCCGGCGCCAATGAGGTTGAGCCGCTTACGCATCAGCAGAACGATGACATTCCTAATGAAGCGACTGGCGCGAAGTTTATCTGCGAGCGTACCGCGGTGGCGGAAGTGGCGAAATGGCTGACGAGCAACGGTTGGACGGTGGTGACCAGCGAACTCGGTTACGTGCCGAAGCAATTTCCGGAACTGACCGAGGAGCAAAAAGCCGAAGTCGGAGAATTTCTGCAAGCCTTGGACGATCACGACGATGTGCATCGTGTCTGGGCGGCGCTCAAATGAAGATTCGCCCGGGCCGCTTTCGCTTTCCGGCAAACAGCTTTTATGCGGTGGGCGGCTTCGCATTGGGGCGGTTGCTTTCCCGATTCACTCTGGCGCTTTTCTGCGTTGCGATTTTTTTTGCCGGAGCGATCTCTGTTTCTGCTCAACTTGCCGGACCGGGTTCGGCGGGCGTCAGCGCTTCTCTGATTCGCATTTTTGGAACGAACAACGCGTTCACCGCGCAGGCGGAAATTCAAGTGTTAGGTCCGGACAAGCAGGAACGCATCGGTACGCCGATGATGTTCACTTTGTTGGGCAATAAAATCCGTGTGGAGGTGGACATGACGCGGATGCGGAATCGCGCTGAGCCCGACGCCATCGCCAAAGTCAAACCGCTCGGACTGGATCACGTCGTCAGCGTTATTCGCCCGGAAACCCGCAGTAATCTCATCGTTTTTCCGAAGTTATCCGCGTATGTGCGGCTCGACATGCCGGAAGCGGAAGCCGAAGCGTTTCTCAAGCGGGCGCGCATGGAACGAACCACCATCGGTAAAGAGAAGATGGAAGGTTACAACTGCATCAAGCAACGCGTGGTTATCACGGATAATTCGGGAAAGAAATCGGAAGCGACGGTGTGGATTGCGCCGGAGTTGCGTAATTTTCCGGTTTGCGTCGCGACGCCGGAAGCCGAGGGAACGGTGGTGGTGCGATTTCGGAAAGTTGATTTCACCGCCGCGCCGCTCGGTCAGTTTGAGCCACCACCGGGATTTCAAGAATGCGCTGACATGCAGGTGTTGATGGCCGGGCCGGTGGTGAAGTTTATGAAGGAAAACAAAACGGCGATTAAAGCGTCGCCACCGCCGAAAACTACCTCCACGCGTCCAGCTCAGAAGAACACCGCACCGGCGAAATCGTCTGCTGCTCCCGCCAAAAAGAAATAGCTCTCAATGTGGTTTGGCAGCCCGGAAGAGCCGAGGGGATTACAATTTTCAGCCGATTGTGGGATGGACAGAGCGGGCGGGAAGTTTATTGTCGCAATCAATCGCCGCGAATCAGGAAGGATTTTCGGTAACGTTTCATCAGACTCGCTGTAGAGTTGAGGAAGGAAAAACATGAAAAATGTCATTATCGGAATTCTGCTAATCGCCACGGTCACCCTGGGCGCGCTGTTGGTGCAAAAGAACAACGAAGTTCGTACCGCGGAGCAAAACCTCGCTGCGGTAAAACTGGAGGTGGAACAGATTGCAGCAGAACGCGCCGCGCAAGAGCAGGAAGTGGTGGGGCTGCGGGAAAGATTGGAACGCTCCATCACGGAATCCGTCGCCAACGCCAGTACGGCTGCCAAACTCTCGTTGGCTCTGACCAATCGCGCGGTCGCGGAGACAAAAAGCAAGACTGACGCCCGACCCGCGAATCCGATGGCGGAGATGCTGAAGAATCCGGAAATGCGCGACATGATTAAACAGCAGCAAAAGACGATGTTTGCGAGCATGGTGGATCGGACTTACGCCGATTTCATGAAAGGGTTGAACCTGACTCCGGAACAGTCGGCAGCGTTGAAGGATTTAATCGCGCAAAAGATGGCGATTGGCACGGAAATGGGTCTGGAGATGATGTCGGGTGATTTGACTCTCGAACAGCGCAAGGAATTGCTGGAGCGGATCAAAGCTTCATCCGATGCGGCGACGGAAGGGATTCGCAGTTATCTTGGCGATGACCTTTATGCGTCGTTTCAGGAGTACGAAAAATCCATTCCGGATCGTCTGGCGGTGAACATGTTGAACGATCAGTTAGGGCACGACATGGCGCTGAGTGTTGAGCAGCAGAACGAATTGATTGCGGTGCTGAGTCGCGAGCGGAATGACTTCAAGTTCACCAATAATTTTGGCGACCAGAACAATTTTGATCCTGAGATTTTTTCCAAATTCTCCGAGGAGAATGTGAACCGATACATCCAGGAGCAGGAGCAGCTCAATCAGCGTTATCTCGCGCGAGCGCAAAACATTCTTACGCCGGACCAATACTCGGCTTACGAAAAGGCGCTGAAAAATCAGCTCGAAATGGCAAAAATGGGAATGAAAATGGCCGCGTCCATGTTCGGGCAAGGGAACTAAGCTTCGTCTCGCTCTGGCGCAAGGGAGCGCGCGGTGAGAAACGCTTTCAGTTCCGCCGCCGCTTTACCGCCGAATCCCGGCACGGCGGCGATTTCTTCCACCGTTGCCGTGCGAAGCCGTTGCACGCTGCCGAATTTTTTCAGCAACGCCGCTTTGCGTTGTTCGCCGATGCCCGGGAAATCATCCAGAATGCTTTCGGAAATTTTGCGCAGGCGCAGTTGGGCATTGTAGGAGTTGGCGACGCGATGTGATTCGTCGCGGATGCGTTGCAACAGTTTGACCGCTGGATGATCCAAGCCGAGGCGCAGCGGCTGGCTTTCGCCGGGGCGATAAATTTCTTCGAACTCTTTGGCGAGGCCGATGACCGGGAGTTTCTCCAATCCAAGTTTTGCCAGTTCAGCGCAGGCGGCATTAAGTTGACCTTTGCCGCCATCAATCAAAATCAAATCAGGTAAAATTCCGGGTGTGGTGGAACTCGGAGATTCTCCTTTGGGTTTGATGCCATAACGAACCTTGCGGCTCGTCTCATCAATCAACTGTTGCAACTCCGTCACGATGCGTTCGCCGCCTTCATCGCGCGGCTCCACTTCCAGTTCAGCGGCGGCAGCTTCGCCTTTAGCTTCTTTCAGAATGCGCGAGTAACGGCGGCGAATGACTTCCGCCATGCTCGCAAAATCGTCCTGGCCGACGACGGTTTTAATTTTGAAACGCCGATAATTCGCGCGATCAGGGCGGCCGTTTTTGAAACTGACGAGTGACGCGACAGCAAATGTTCCGCTGATGTTGGAAATGTCGAATCCTTCGATGCGTTGCGGCGGAGCGGGCAAACCGATGGCTTTGGCGAGTTCCTCTAAATCGCGTTCCGGCTGAATGGCGAGCGGCAACGAATACGGGATGCGCACGAACTTGTCCGTGCGTCGCGTCGTCTGTTCGAGGTCCTGAATCAAGTCCCGCAACTCAGCCGCTTTCTCGTAGTCCTGCGCCTGCGCGGCGCGACGCATCTCAACTTCGAGTTGCTCCTTCATTTCGCGGCATTGGCCTGCGAGAAAGTCACACGCGGCTTTGACCTGTTCGAGATATTGCTCGCGTGTGACGTTGTTGATGCAGGGCGCAGTGCAAAATTTCAGATGCGCGTACAAACAATGCTTGTAGTCAGCCTCGCCCGGGGTGAATGCACGACAGCCGCGAAGATTGAATTGTTTGCGTACCAACGCGAGCGTGTTGCGCACGGCGCCGGAGTTGGCGAACGGACCGAAATATCGCGCGCCATCGTCTTTCTTGATGCGAGCGAAGGTGAAATTCGGGATCGGGTCGTTCAAATTGATTTTCACCATCAAGTGCCGCTTGTCGTCGCGGAAACTGACGTTGTAACGCGGGTGGAATTCCTTGATGAGTTTGCTTTCGAGCAACAGCGCTTCGGGTTCGCTGCGGACGACGTGCACGTCGAAATCGTGAATCGCCTCCACCAGCGCATTGAACTTCAAGTCCCAGCCCATCCGCCGCGATGGATGAAAATATTGGCTCACGCGTTTACGAAGGTCGCGCGCTTTACCGACGTAGATCACCGTGCCGAACCGATCTTTGTGCAGGTACACACCGGGTTTATGCGGTACCTGACCGAGTTTTTTGCGAATGTGATCCGTGACGGGCACAGGTGAAATTAAGGACAGATCAATGCAGGTGGCAAGCGGAGGCGAGGATGGAAACGGAAATGCCGCCAATTGAAGCGGAGCGAGCGGATACGCTTTTCAGAGAGCGGCCATGACGCGCGCCATTTCGAGCGCGGTCTGGGCGGCTTCGACTCCGCGATTGTGCTTCGGGTCGAGACAGCGCGCTTCAGCCTGTTGTTTGTTTTCCAACAACAACACTTCATGAATCACCGGAACACTGTGTTGCAATTGAATCTGCATCAGCGCCTGACTTACGGCTTCGCCGATGTGTTGCGCGTGCGTGGTTTCACCGCGCAAAATCACACCGAGACAAATGATGGCGGAAGGCTTGGGATTCGTGGCCGAAAGTCTGGCCGTGACGACGGGAATTTCATACGCGCCGGGGACGCGGACAATCCGCACTTTTGCCCCGGCTCGCTTCAATTCACGCGCGGCGGCGTTCAACATGCCGTCCACGTATTTCGCGTTGTAACGCGATGCGACGATGGCGAAGGAACCGCCTGCTTTCGTGGCTTTCGTTTTGCGAACCGCCTTCAGCATGGCGCTCAGGCCGTTGCGGGCACGGTCGTGACGTTCGCGTTGTTTTCGAGGAATTCCATGACCTTCTCGCTGGCGAGCTGATCGTAAATTCCCACGATGCCATTACGCTTCTGGAGGTCCTTGATGAACTTATCCGGCGGAATCTGATACATTGCCGCGAGCGTTTGAATGCGGCGCAGCACCTCTTCCTGCGACACTTTGATGCCTTCCTTCTCGGCGATCTTTTGCGTCAGGAAAGCCAGTTTAACGCGTTCCTTGGCGTTGTTGGCAGCCACGTTGTAAATCGTGTCTTTTTCCTTCTCGATCAAATCTCGCGGCACACCGCGTTTGGCGTTTTCCTGAACGAGATCGTAAACCACGTTGCGCGTTTCGTTGGCGACAGCAGTTTCCGGCAGATCGAAATTCACTTTCTCGAGGAGCGCTTTGACAATCTGACCGCGTGTGTCGCGGCTTTGCTTGTACTTCAGCTCGTTTTCGAGATCTTTGCGCACGCCTTCGCGGAGCTTTTCCAGGCTCTCGGCTTCGTACAGCTTGGCGAACGCATCGTCGAGCGGCGGCAATGTCTTCTCGCGCACTTCAACGACTTCAACTTCGTAAACGCCCTTTAGCCCAGCCAGTTCCTTGGTGACGAAGTCCGCCGGGAATTCGACGTTCACGGTGCGCTTCTCGCCTGCGCTGGCGCCGAGCAATTGATCGGCGAAGCCGGGAATAAACGAGTCGGACTTCATTTCCACCCAGAATCCCTGCTGTTGGGTGATGCCTTTGGCGGTCGGATTGAATTCCGTGAGCGGTTTACCGTCGCTCGTGCCGGAGTAATTCACGACAGCGATGTCGCCGCTGGCCAGCGGACGCTCCACCTTTTTGAAATCAGCGCGTTGTTCGCGCAACATATTGAGTGCTTTTTCGACGTCCCCGTCGGTGACTTCTTTGGCTTCGCGCTGAATCGGCAAGCCTTTGTATTCGGGCAATTCAAATTCCGGCGGCGTTTCAATCGTGGCGGCAAACTGCAATGCCTGACCGCGTCCGAATTGAATTTCCTCAATGTCCGGATAACCGAGCACGTCGATGTTCTTTTCCTTGAGCGCGTCGCGATAGGCATCGTTGATGAGCTTGCGCTTCACCTCGTCTTTGATTTCGGCGTCGTATTTTTTGACGACCATCGCAATGGGCGCTTTGCCGGGACGGAAACCGGGCAAGCGGGCTTCCTTTTGGAAGTTTTTTTCCATGGCGGAAAAGGCTGCATCCACCGCTTGCGCATCCACTTCGATGCGGACGAGTTTTTTGCACGGAGCCAGATTCTCGACTGTGACGTTCATAAAAGTAAATCAGTGACCGTTGGAAAGAGAAAGCCGTGTGGATTTCCGCGCTTCAACGGGCCGGTCAGAGTAGCAACTCGCCGCTGAGCGTCAAGAATCGCATTGGGGAATGCGCCAGTTCGCCGCTCAACGTCAATCAAATCGGAAAAGCACGAACGGCGTTGGAGTTTGCGGTCATTTTCCGTCGTTTCGGCAGTTACCCCGAGAAAACTCATCTGAGAGCGCAATCAGCTTTTCGATCGCAACTGCGCCGGTTTTTCGCCGTAATTGATGCTCATCGCGCCGCCGAGGAGATTTTTCACCTGAACGTTGTTCAGTCCCAAAGTGCGCATGTGAGCTTCTACACCGCGTTGCGCGGGATAATGTTTCAGCGATTCGAGGATGTAGGAGTAGGCGCTGGGCTTGCCGCAGAACAACAGTCCAAATATCGGAACGCCAATCCGCAGGTAACCGAAATAGAGTGCGCGCCAGAAGGGATTGTCGGGTTTGCCGAAATCCAACACCAGCAGACGGGCGCCGGGTTTGGCGACGCGTTGCATTTCGGCGAGGCCGAGCTGCCAATCGGCGAGATTACGCAGACCATAACCAACAGTTACAATGTCGAAGCTCGCATCCGCAAACGGCAGATTCTGCGCATCGCCTTGGAGGAATTTCAGATTCTGACTTTGCGCTTTAGGTTTTCGGCGCTCGGCAACGGCGAGCATCTCCGGACTGAAATCCAGGCCGGTGACGATTGCGCCGCGTTTGGCGAGAGCAAAAGAGATATCGCCAGTGCCGCAGCAAAGGTCGAGCGCGCGGTCGCCGGGTTTGACGGCGGCGAGGTCCACCAAACGTTGTTTCCAACGACGGTGCAGGCCGAGACTTTGTAGGTCGTTGATCAGGTCATAGCGCGGCGCAATCGCAGCGAAGAGGCGATTGACGGAGGCGGCGCGTTGCGTGCCGGGATTGTAAAACTCGTTCCCCATGTTGGACAAAGTCGTCTCAATACTGGCCAGCGCCGCGCGTTACGGCGACCAAATTCGCGTCGCAATTCGCCGCAGAGCGGGAACTTTCCTTATGTTTTTGCCGAGGCTGCCGATGGTTCAATTGTTGCTAATTCCTGAGAAAGCAGTGGATTGCTTGCGTATGAATAAAAAATTGATTCTGGTGGTGGACGATGACCCGGTTGTGCAAAAGGCATTCTCCATCAAACTTAAAGGCAGCAATTATGACGTCATCACGGCTTCGGAAGGTGCTGAAGCGGTAAACCTGGTTCGCACCAAAAAGCCGGATGCCATTCTGTTGGATATCAATTTCCCGGCAGAGTTCAGCAGCGTGCAATGGGACGGTTTCCGCCTCATTGAATGGATCAAGCGTTTGGAAGACAGCGCCAAAACTCCGATTTTCATCATTTCGAGCGGCAATCCAGATAAATACCTGGCGCGCGCGCGCGAACTCGGCGCAGTGGGTTTCTTTCGCAAGCCGGTGATTCACGAGCAGCTCGTCGAAGCCCTGGAACGCGCCTTCAAAAACGAAGCAGTCGCTGCCGCCTGAAGGTTTATGAACACACCCGGTCAACCTGTCGCACTGGAATTCAGCCAGATTGCTGAGCTGAACGAGCAGCTCTCTACAATGCGACACGATATCAATAATCACCTTTCATTGATGATGGCCGCGGTGGAGTTAGTGCGTCGCAAACCCGAAACGGCCGAGCGAATGGCCAGTACGTTTACTGAGCAACCGATGAAAATTACGCAGGCGATGAAGAAATTCTCCGCCAGCTTTGAGCACACTTTCGGGCTTAAACCGAGTTAATCGGTTTCTCAATCGCAACGCTGCGGTTTCTTTCCTGTAACCTGTTTCATTTCGGAAACGTCCGGTTCATTAGCAACCGGTTTTGGCCCCACGCCGAAACACAACCGAAATGAAACTATGAAAAACTGTTCTGTCTTTGCCATTCTGGCCGCGCTGATCGTCAGCGCCAATTCTTTCGCCCAACCCAATCCGCCCCGTCCACCCCGTGACGGTGGTCCAAGTGGAGAAGGTCGGCGTTTCGCCCGTCCACCGCAGGAAATGATGGAACGAAGCGGATTTCGTGGCGGAGAAAGAGTCTTCTTCGATCCGGTGTTGAATGAAGATCAACGCGAATCGCTGCGCGAAGCGATGCGTTCGCAGCGTGAGAAAATGCGCGACCTGCAAGAGCAGATTCGCAAGGCGCGTCAGGCATTGATGAAACAAGCGCTGACGGAGGATTTCAAAGAAGAAGTCGTCAAGGCGAAGGCGGTGGAAGTAGCAAAGCTCGAAGCCGAAGTTGCGGTGCTTCGTCTCAAAGCCTTGGCTGAAGTTGAACCGGCACTCTCCGAAGAACAAATGGAGCGGATTCTGAATCTGCAACCGGCGCGCTCTGAGGAAATGGATCGCGAGGACGCTCGTCCGCGACGGCAACGCATGCAACGTCCGCCGGAAGACGCGCCGCGCCGTCCTGCGCGAGCGAACTAATCTCGATTCAACCAATGGGCGCGACCAATGAGCCGTTGGCGGACGCAGCAACGGCTTTTGCCTTTGAGCGCCCCACGCCCTCTGCCATAGTTCCGCCGATGGAACGCACCGAGGCGGAGCTGATTGCGGCGGCGGTCCGCGGCGACACCGCCAGCTTCGAGCCGTTGATCCAAAAATATTCTCCGCGCGTTTTTGCTACGGCGCGACGCTATGCGCGTTTGGAGCGCGAGGTTGAAGACATTGTGCAGGAGGTGTGGATCAAGGCGTTTCAAAAGTTGGATTCGTATCGTGGTGAAGCGCCGTTTGAACATTGGCTCATGCGCCTGGCGGTGCGGACGTGTTACGACTTTTTACGAGCGCATCAGCGAAATCGCGAAGCGGCCTTTTCCGAAATCTCGGACGAAGAAGATCAATGGCTGGAGCGTTTTGCCGCTGCGCCGGAAGACGCGAGCGAGCAGGCGGTTGCCGCCAAACAACTCGTTGCCAAAGTGCTGGAACAAATGACTCCGGCGGGGCGATTGATTATCACGCTGCTGGAAATTGAAGAGCGTTCCATCAAAGAAATCGCCGAACTCACCGGTTGGTCCGTGCCGCTGGTGAAAGTGCGAGCGTTTCGGGCGCGGGCAGAAATGAAAAAGATTCTCGCTCGCATGACGCGGGACAAATATCTGTAACCTCGAACGACCAAAATCCGTCTTAATGAATGTCCGGTTATGAAACTCGAAGCCTTACAAAAGAAATTGCTCGCTGCCGCTCGCGCTGATACGCCGAGCGATCGCGTGCCGTTGGCTTTCGAAAAACGCGTGCTCGCGCATTTGCAACAACGTCCGGCGATTGATCCGGCGGCGCTTTGGGCGCGGGCGTTGTGGCGCGCGGTAATTCCTTGCGTGGCGGTCAGTGTGATTCTGGCAACGGTTACATTTTTGCCGATTGGTAATTCGACGGCGGGGGCGGAGACACCGGATTTGTCGCAGGTTTTTGAACAAACACTGCTCGCCTCGTCGGCGGAGCAAGTGCAATGGGAGGATTACTGGTGAACACGTGGAAAATCGTTTGCGCCACGCTCGTGATTTTCATCGCGGGCATCGTTACGGGCGTTGTTTTGATGCGCTTGGGCGAACGTGGGCCGCGACCGTGGGTACGGATGAATCGAGAAATTCCTCGCCCTGCCATGAATGATACGAATCTGGATTTGCCTGACGCTCCGCCGGGGCCGCGCGGTGTTCCGGATCGTGGCGGTCCGCCGGCCGCGAGTCGGGATCGCGAGTTTTTGCAGATGTTGGACCGACAAATCACGCTCACGCCGGAGCAGCGCGGTCGCATTGTTCAGATCATGAGCGAAGGGCAGGAACGCATCCGACAACTGCGACAGTCTATCGATCCGGACATCCGGCGCGAGATGGAGAAGACGCATGAGCAGATTCAGGCGCTGCTGAATCCGGAACAGCGAGAACGCTTCCAGCAACTGATGAAACAGCGCATTCAGCGCCGCGTCGAATCAATGAATCCAGAGCGACGTCTCGGCGACTGGCGGGAAAATCGGCGTAACATTCCATTGCGAGAACGTCCCAATGACGGCGCGTTGCCACCGCTCCCACCGCCGCCGCATGAATCACAGGAGCCGATTCCGTGACATGAAATCTTCCGATTCCACTCAAACCGATCGCCCGAACTCAGAGACCGAGGCGTGTCCGACGGAGAATCTTTCGGGTGAGTACTGGCGTTGGTGTCCGCGTTGCGGGCACGAGTTGCACAATGAAAAATGCAAACTGCGTTGCCCGCGCTGTCATTATTTCATGAGTTGCTCGGACTTCGATTGAGGCTTCTCGAATTTATTTTTCCGGCAACGCGTGCACGGCGAGATCGTCATACCAGATTGGCGTGCCGGCGAACGGGCTGCCGATGATTGAAGCGCGACCGGCAATCGGCGGTTCCGTTTCGGTAAATTCAATAAGCGGCCGGGCGGGCACGGGATCGCCTTCGGCCCAGGCTTTCGCAGAAATCTGCCACGCGTCGGCTTTAGTCTGACGCAATTCAATTTGCACGTGGGTCCACGTGCCAGATTTCCAGTCATACGGCACGCTGGCTTTCACTTCGAGATCGTGAATCAGCTCCAGCGCGTTTTTTGCCGGTGACACCTGAGCTTTCCAACCGCTGACGCCGCCGATTCCCACGCCAAAGGTCGGGGCACGGCGACCGCGGCTCTTACCAAAAATGCGTGCGCTCGCCTGCACGTTAGTGCGAACGCTGGGACCGAATTGAACGCTGAAACTGTCCAGCGGCGCGCCCGGCAATGCGAGGAATTGATTTGTTCCGTCGCGCTGTATCGCGAAATCGCCACCGAGCACCATCATGTCATTGGGCACTTTGCCGATTTCAGCGTTATCAAAATTATTCGAGTAAAGCGTCGTCGCGCTCGAGGTGGCGCCTGCGTTGGCACGATCCGCCGCCAGCTTGGCGTTAATCCAATTACGCAACGTCGAACTGCCATGGCCGTAGCCATCGGGCAATTCCACGTAGTCGTGCGTTTGAATTTCAGGCGGTGCTCCCCAGTGCGGTGGAAAAGGTTTTTTGCTTTGCGCCATGAGCGACAACGCTCCAGCCAGCGCCAGCGTAACCAGGAAAATTTTCCTCATCCTCACGATTCTCTTCATCGGTTAATCGTTTCTCAGTGCGCTCAACAAATCACCGCGCACAGCAAAGCGCGTTGCCAGCCAGGTCCACAGCGCGCCATTCAGCAACACCGCGCCGAGAGTCAAACCCAGCGACGCGTACGGCAGTTGGCCCGACGGAGACAGTGCAGCAGGCAACACTGCGATTGCTGCCGCGACGATACCAAGCGCCAGACCGGCCAACAACAATGCGCCGTTTTCCAGCATCAACAATCGTTGTACTTGCGTCTTGCGAAAACCGGTGGCGAGCAAGACAGCCAGTTCACTGCGGCGCTCCAGAACATTGCGTAATACAACTACGCCCAGTCCGAAGCTGCCAAGCAGCAAGCCCAGACCGCCGAGAATTTGAAAAGTTCCAAGATACGTATTCTGCACAGCGTTGAATTGATTCAGTCGCACGGTGGCGGGCGTGAGTTCCAGGCCGACGTCCTGCAATGCCCGTGTCAGTGTTTCGCTCACCTGCGTCACGGTGTTCGACGGCGCATCAATCAGAAACGTTCGATATCCGCTCGTGCCGGGATAACGTTTCACGAACTCCGCTTCGTCAATGATGAGTTGACCTTGCAGAATGGAATTCGCCACCGCGCCCACGATACGCACCTTGAACGGCTGCCCGCGCTCGTCCACGTAATCAATTGTGTCACCGACTTTTTTCCCCATCGCCCATTGGATGGAATTCGCGTCGCCGATGGCGGGAACTTCGGGAATCTGCGTCGCTGACGAATCATTCTTCGAACGTAACGCGTGCCAGCCTTCACCTTTGGCGAATGTGAATCGTCCTTCAAGCGCATCGGGGTTCGCTCCCAGCAACCGCGGCTTTTGTGCGCGATTCATATTCAAACAACTTGCTTCGTCTCCGGCGCGAACGCGAAATGAAACAAATCTCACATCGGCCAGGTCTTGTGGATTGAGCGCAAAAAAGTCGCGTCCGGAATCGGTGTTCAAGTCGTGCACGACCGGAACAGTTGTTTCACCGAGGAGCGCGAATCCGCCAGTGCCGGAAGTTTTCTGCGTTGCGTCACGATTCGCATCCAGTCGAAACACGCCGATGCTTACGATGAGAAAACTGCCACACGCGAGCATTGTCACCGTGGCGAGACTGCGCTTGCGGCGGCGCGCACAACCACGAATCGCCAGTGAAGTTTGGGTGAGCGGAAGGTGATGTTTTTCTTCTATTTGGCGATCGCGACTTTCGCGTAAAGCACGAGTGTCGTGCTCCATTTGAGCGAGCCGCGCGCTGATGAAGCTCAGTCCGGAAATCAGTATCAACGCTCCGGCGCCAAAGAAAATTCCTGCGTTCGCACTTTGGCCGCTGACAATTGCCCAACCGATCAAGGTCAGTCCGAGCAACAGCGTGACACTGCCGATGAGTCGTGCTCGCGTCGGATTGCGACCCGATGTGGCGCTGATGATTTCGCCAACCAACAATTCACGCGGCGGTCGTCCGACAAATTTTCGCAGCGCAAACCAGATGACGATTATTGAAACGGCCGCGCTCGCGAAAAGACCGATTACCAGCGTTTGCGCGGTCACGTGAAAGTCGAGTGTGGTGTTGCCGATGGCATCGCGCCACACGGTCGTGAGGCCGCGCAGCATTGTTCGCGCAAAGTGAATTCCGCCCACCGTGCCGAGTGCGCCGCCAATCAGTGCCAGCGCCGCGCCTTCGCTTAATAAGATTTTACGAACGTGCTTAGCCGTGAAACCCAGTGCGAGCAGTGTGCCGATTTCTGGCGCGCGTTGTTCCAAACCGAATTGAAACAGCAGCGCCATCAACACCAGCGCCGCCGCAATCAGAAAGAAACTGAAGCCAAGAAATAATCCGCCGAAGTCCTGTGATTCCGCCGCGCCGCGTAATGCGCGTTCGCGCACCGGCTCAAAGCGCAATCCAAATTCCTCTGGTGTCAAACGAGCAACGATGGCTTGCGCCAATTCATCGCGCGATGGAGCTTTTTCACTGTTTGTTGTAAACCGTACGGCAGTGAAATCGCCAAAACGATTGCCCCACATTTTTTTTCCAGCGGCCAACGTGATGAAGGCTTTCGGCGTGCCCCGATATTGCTTCCAGTAATCATCATCCTTGCGACGAATCTCGTAGGTGAGCGGAAATCCGGCGTCCCAGTCTCGTGTGCTTTCGGCTTTTTCGATGCCGGGAAAATCCGGCATCAGGCTGCGATCTGCCCAAGGTATTTCTAAGGGAACAATGCTGTGAACGCGAAAGGTGTTCGTCGCTTCATTCAGCTTCGCGCCGGATTCGGGCAGGAAATAACTGAGTGAAATCTCATCACCGGGTTGCACTTGGAGATCCTCGGCGAGCCATTGACTCACGACGATTTCGTCGTCGCGCAAATTTGCCGGCGTCCATGGCGGTCCAGCGGCGGTGACCATCGAATACGGCGTAGCGCGATTGCCAGCGCGAATCAGATTCGCGAGATAAGTAATCAATGGTTGCGCGTTGGTTGAAATTGCCGTGGCGGCGCGAACGGCAGGTGCATCGAGAAAAATTCGCGGCGTCACTAGGTCCAATGTTTCGCCGGAGTTCGTGTGCAACGTGAGTTGAAAATCTTCCAGCGTAAAGAGACGTGCTTGATCGCGTGGGCAGTTCAGAAGTTCCAGCATCATCAACACGTGTTCAGGCGTCGCAGCGTGCTCCGCCGTTGCTGCGTGACGAGTCGTTGTTACTGAATCGCGATTTGCGGCGTGGACTTGCGCGAGTCGTTGGACATCAACCTTCCAATCAGAAACGAGCAGGAGATTCGCTTTGCCAGCCAGATCGGTTGCGGCCTGCAAAGCAGACAAAGCCATGAATGCGTTGAAGCCCGCGCGCTCTCCAGCTACGAGACTGAACTCGCCCAACTCGCTCGCGGAGACAATTCCGGCCACCGTCGTGCGCAGAACAATATTTTGATCCGCGCGTTGAGAAATGGCTGCTTCCTGCGACAACGCATTCGGCTTGGGTAAACGCAGCAGAATTGTGTCGCCGGCCTTCACATTCAGATGCGTGGCAAGAGCGGCGTTCAGCCAGACGCCGTTGGTTGTGGTCGCGATGTGCGGATTACCGCCCATTCGTTCCCATCGTGCATCCACGCCGAGGAGATTCACCTGATTCGCGCGCGCGCCACCATCGCCGCGGGCGACCGTTGCCTGGAATTGGAGCACGGGCGCAAAGTTTCCGCCGGAAAATCCCTGGTAAACATCGGTGTAAAGTTTTTGAAAATCGGTCGCCAGCTCAGAGCGAAATAAACGGTCGCCGCCCATCAAAGCGAAGTGAATGGTGCCGAGACGTTGTTCTGCTTGCGCGCGCAAACTGCCGCGCACGGAATCGCCCACCACCAACGCGCCAATCAACGCCGCACTGCCAATGGTCGCGCCCAGTACGACGCCAAGATGCGAGCGCCAGTGAAATTGCAAACTGCGTTGAATGAGCGCGCGAATGGTCATAAACACCAAATTCCCACCTCAAAGTTCCAGAGCGAAGTCTGGCATGAAACGTCAATGCACTGTCCAAAAACTGTTAGCTGATGAGGCATGAAATTCTCTGAAGCTTAAAGGTTGGTGCTTGCAGATTCTGCTGCGGCGTTCGGTGTTTCGACCAGTTTTCCACCGCTGAGTTTCAACACGCGCTTCATCCGGCGCGCGAGGTCCATCGCATGTGTCACCACAATTAATGTCACGCCTTCTTCCTGATTAAGTTCCACGAGTAACTGGCCCAGCGCGGTGGCTGAGGTCTGGTCCAAAGCGCCGGTGGGTTCATCAGCGAG
This sequence comes from uncultured Verrucomicrobiota bacterium, assembly GCA_937894935.1. Taxonomy (GTDB): domain Bacteria; phylum Verrucomicrobiota; class Verrucomicrobiia; order Limisphaerales; family JADLHS01; genus JADLHS01. The sequence continues at coordinate 25,409 of CALAYC010000175.1, read as the reverse complement.
CAATAACTGAGGTCCATTGATCAAAGCCCGAACAACAGCAGCGCGTTGCCGTTCGCCGCCGGAAAGTTGTCCGGGCCGATGATGTAATCGATCGCCAAGGCCGACGCGTTTGAGCAAGCGTTCGGCGCGAACGGACGGCGGTTCGGCAGTCGGACTATCAGATTGCGCGCTGGCCAGTGTTGGCACGAGGACGTTTTCCAACACGGTGCATTGCGGTAGCAGATAATGGGCTTGGAACACAAAACCGATTTGCCGATTGCGGACGTGCGCGATTTCGGTTTCGTCGAGCGCAGCGAGATTTTTTCCTTCCAATAACACTTCGCCGCTGGAGGCACGGTCGAGTGTGCCGATGATTTGCAGCAAGGTGCTTTTGCCTGAACCGCTCGGCCCGACGATAGCCAGCGATTCGCCGCGCATCACGGTGAGAGAAAGATCGGCGAGCACCGGGACGTCCGTCGCGCTGCCGTTTGCGGCGTACTGCTTCGAGACATGCTTCAATTCCAATAAACGCTCAGGCGCAGGCATGGAGTTAGTGTTGCGCCAAAATCGTTAAGGGAAACAGGAAAAATTCGCCCGCGGGCGGTGGATTGCCGCGATGATTTTGCCTAGCGCCGTTTGTCGTCGCGGGCTGAGGCGGGAAATTTTTGCCGGGCACGACCGCAGGCAAAATGGATTTCTTGTGCGAAACCAGCGGATTTTTGCGCGACCAGGAATTTCCCTGTGGCTGGCATGGCATTGGCTTGGAAGGGAATCGCGACGTTTGAACATCACGCAATGAAACGAACTACGAACATGACTAAAATGAAATGGCTGACGCTGGCTGGCTTGGTGAGCAGTTTGAGCGTAGCAACGGTTACCGCGACGGAAGCTGATGCGGAATTGAATTATCGTCCTTTTACCTTTAGTGCCGAGGCCAGTACGCTTGGTTTTGGTGGCTCGTTTAACTGGCGCTTTCACGATCACTTCGGTGCGCGCGCAGGAATCGCTTACTTCAGCTATTCGCGCGATCGTGAGGAAATCGAAGGCATCTTTTACAACAACGATCTTACGTTGTTATCCGCGCCGCTCACCCTCGATATTTATCCGTGGGCGAACCGTTCATTTCGTGTCTCGGTTGGCGTCCTGGTGAATCAAAGCGAACTGGAATCCGTCGTGCCGCAAGATCCGGTTGCGGGCAGTACGTTTATCACGATCGGTAACACCAGTTACGATTCGTCTGCGATTGGAAACGTGAATCTCGACGTCGAGCCGAATGCCGTTTCACCTTATCTGTCCATCGGTGGCAGTTTCTATCTCGATAAAGCCAAACATTGGTCGCTCAACGGCGAAATCGGTGTCGTCTTCACAGGCGAACTCGACGTGTCCTTGAGCAACAGCGGGCCTGGCGCGGTCAATCCGGCGGACCTTGCGCTTGAGCGGCAACAGATTGAAGATTGGACGGACGATTTCCAATTTTACCCGATTCTCAAAATCAGCCTCAGCTATTCGTTCTAGCTGCCATCAGAGTTGTAATTCAAAGTCGTAGCGGTTGGTTTTGAAACGCCCCGGGCTCGTTTGGCCGGGGCGATTTTATTTTTGGCGATGGCTTGAAGTGAAATTGCGTTAACAAACTCAAGCTTCCGCCAACAACGATTTTATTTAACGGACGACTTGTCTGCGGACAGATATGTGATGAGGCGCGCGCTGCGGCGATACGAAAAATACGAATACGCCCATTGAAACAACACAGCGATGCGGTTGCGTAATCCAACCAGAAAAATCAGATGCACAAATAACCAGGCCAGCCACGCGGGAAAGCCGGAGAATTTCAGTTTGCCGATCCACGCTACGGCGGCAGAACGGCCAATCGTCGCCATCGTGCCTTTGTCCCAGTACGCAAAAGCGGGTCGTTGGATTGGCGTATTGGTGGCGCGGGTGTTGATTTCATTTTTCAGAACGCGCGCGACGTGTTTGCCCATCTGAATGGCTGCCGGGCAAACGCCGGGCACAGGTTTGCCGTCCGCTTGCAGCAACGAAATGATATCGCCGATGGCAAATACTTCCGGATGACCCGGCAGACTGAGATCGGGATTCACTTTGATGCGACCGGCTTTGTCCAATTCGACGCCCAGCTTCGCCGTGAGTGGATGGGCTGCGACTCCCGCTGCCCAGATGATGTTGCCGGCACGAATGATTTCGCCGTTGGTGAGTTCCACTTCGCCAGGGCGCATATCTTTGACGTAAAGATTATTTCGAATCTGCACGCCGAGGGCTTGCAACTGACGTTGCGCACTTGCGGAAAGATCTTTGGGTAAGTGCGACAAAACGAGTGGCGAACCTTCAACCAGAATGATGCGCGCTTTTTCCGGATCAATGCGGCGAAAATCTTTGTCGAGCACCGTGCGAGTGAGTTCCGCAAAGGCCCCGGCGAGTTCCACGCCGGTCGGCCCGCCGCCCACGACGACGATGGTCATCAGCCGCTCGCGTTCGATGGGATCGGGTTCGTTTTCCGCGCGCTCGAATGCCAGCAGAATTTCGCTGCGAATGCGTAGCGCGTCATCAAGTGTCTTGAGGCCGGGAGCGAGCTGTTCCCATTCCGGGTGTTTGAAATAACTCGTGCGCCCACCTATTCCGATGACGAGATAATCGTAATTCAGTTCTCCTTTCTCGAGATTGACGCGGCGTTGCGCGAGATCTAAATCCACCACGCTGTTGAACAGCACGGTGATGTCCTGACGCTTGGAGAGAATGCCGCGAATCGGTTGGGCAATTTCCGGTGCGGACAGACCGCACGCGGCGACCTGATACAGCAGCGGTTGGAAGAGATGATGGTTGGTGCGATCTACCACCGTGATACGGGCGTTGGGATGCCGAAACTTTTTGCAGAAATTCAGTCCGCCGAAACCCGCGCCCAGTACGACCACATGGATTGGTTTTTCCCCGACCATGCCAGCAATGTGGAATAGCATGAAGGAAAAGCAATAGACCGAAAGTGGAGGGCAATCTGAATTCGCACTGCGCCGGAACGGAAATCGTTCAATTAACTGCGCTTCAATCTACGAACATCAGTTCGTTCGAGAGCAGTAAAACGTGGGCGTATTTTTCCAGCGGCGAAAGCGAATTGGGTGTCGTGGTGCTGTTGGCCAGGAACTCATTTGCCCAGCGCACTTCGCGGGTTTCGGCGGGTCGCTGGAAAACGATTTGATAGAGCGCCTGCACTTTTTGCGTGTCGTTTTTCGCGGCTTGAACTTCCGCACGCTTCACGAGTTGTTGCGCCTGCGAAATGACAAATGGACTGTTCATCAACGCGAGCGCCTGTTGCGGCACGGTGGTGTGGAAGCGGCCTTGATTGCTGACATCGGGATTGGCGAAGTCGAACGTGCGAAATATGCCCGGCAGATTTTGACGGTCAATCAACGCATAAATTGTGCGCCGCGTCGGTGGAGGATTCGCACCCAAATCCACCGGCAAGCCACCGATGGTTAAATCAATCTCACCTGCCACCGCGAGCAACGTGTCACGCAACGATTCGAAATCGAGTCGGCGGCGTGGCACGTGATGCCAGAGATGATTCTCCGGATCGGCGGCGAGATTTTTGGCGTTGGCGTCACCGCTCTGTTGATACGTCGCCGAAAGCACGATGAGACGATGCAGCTTTTTCGTGCTCCAACCGTTTTCCATAAATGTCGCTGCAAGATAATCGAGCAACTCATGATGCGTCGGTTGTTCAGTGCGAACGCCAAAGTCGCCTGGCGTACGCACGATGCCTGCGCCGAAATGATGGAGCCAGACGCGATTCACAAATACCCGTGCCGTAAGCGGATTTTCCGGAGTCGCAATCGCGCGCGCGAGTTCGAGGCGACCGCTGCCGTTGGTGAATGGCATGGGAGTTCCCACGCTTAATACTTCCAGAAAACGTCGTGGCACTTCCGGGCCTCGGTTGCCGGGATTGCCGCGAATGAACACGGGTGAATTGTGAGGCTTCGCTTTATCCACCAACGCCATTGCACGCAGCGGCACACCGGGATGTTTCCAACTCAACGCTTCGATTTTGTTGCGTAACGGCGCCGCGCCTTCGCGCAAGCGTCGGGCGTGAAGCTTTCGCACTTCATCATCCGGCAAAAATGCCGGTGAGCTTTCCGCGTAGAGAAACTGTCGCAGCGCCTCGCGATCTGCGTCGGGAAATGCCGTTGGCGCCGGCTGCGTTTCTTTTTCAGCGTTCTGAATTAACTGCGACCATTCGTTTTGAATCCTGCGCAGCAGGTTTTGGTAAGCTTCCGCAACCTGCTGAAGCGATTCGGGCTTTCGTTCGGCGATGGCTTTAATCAAAAGCGGGTTGGCTCCGGGAGTGTCGGTTGCAAGCTGGTTGAGCACACTTTGCGAAGGATGCTCAGCGGACGCGGATGCATCAGTCGCCGATGAAAAATTGGTTTCGTTCAATTTCGTGAACGCAAACCACGGCGCGAGGATGGGGTCGTTTTGAGTCGCACGCTCATTGAGATGCGTCATCCAACGGCGCAGAATTGCGGGCAATAATTTGCGATTGCCGGCGAAGTCCTCGAATTTTGAGTCGTTGTCGAGTTTCGTGGCATCGTGCGCCGCGAGAAGATAATCGCCGACGCTTTTGCGCAGGTCGGTGCGGAATATTTCAATTTCCTTCGCCTCGAATGCCGCGATTTCTTTTTCAATCTTCGCGACTTCTTTGAGGTAATCCTGATACGACGCGGAATCTTCGATCGGCTTGAGCAATGGCAGGTCGCCGGGTTCTTCACTGCTCGCAAAGATGCCGTGCAACGCATAGTAATCCGCCGCAGAAATCGGTTCGAATTTGTGGTCGTGACAGCGTGCGCAACTCACCGTTAATCCCATCGTGCCCCGTGTTACGACGTCAATGCGATCATCAATGATGTCGTTTTGATTGTTGAGAAAGCGACGCCCCAGCGTGAGAAAACCCAATGCGGCGAGGGAACTTTTGTCTTCACCGGAGACAAGTTGATCAGCGGCGATTTGTTCCCGCAGGAATTGATCGTAAGGCTTGTCTTCGTTGAATGCGCGAATGACGTAATCGCGATACGTGTAGGAAAATTTGTAGCGCCGCTCTTCGCCGCCGGCGAGATAGCCTTTCGTGTCCGCGTAGCGAGCAATGTCGAGCCAATGGCGGCCCCAGCGTTCGCCGTAATGCGGTGATGCGAGCAACCGTTCCACGAGTTTTTCGTAAGCATCCGGGCTGCGATCTTTCACGAACGCTTCAACATCAGCAGGTGTCGGTGGCAAACCGGTCAGGTCGTAGCTCAAACGCCGAATCAACGTGCGGCGATCGGCTTGTGCTGCAGGCTTGAGTTTTTGTTCCTCCAGTCTGGCGAGAATGAAATTATCCACCGGCGTGCGCACCCATTTGGATTTTTTCACTGCGGGTGGCGTGGGTTTGTGCACGGCTTGAAACGCCCAATGCTTGGCGCGCGCTTCACTCACTTCGGTCATCAACCGTGGCGCATCAGAATCTTCGGGCATCGGCGCGCCCATTTTTACCCATGATTCGAGCAGCGCAATCTGGTCGGGCGGAAGTTTTTTGTCCTTCGGCGGCATCTGCAAATCTTCGTCCGTGTAACGCACGGCTTTGATGAGCAGGCTCGCGTCGGGATTGCCGGGTTCAAGCACTGCGCCGGAATCGCCGCCTTTGAGCAGCGCGTGGGAAGCGTCGAGGCGCAGGGCGCCTTTAACTTTTTCCGCCGCGCTATGACACGCATAACAATGCTCCGCGAACAACGGGCGGATTTTGGTTTCGAAAAATTCAATCGCTTCTGGTGTCGCAGATGCGGCACGTGAGGTTGAGGGCTGGGAAAAACAGACTGCGCTCAGGACCAGTGCTGCTACGGATCTAAAAAATTTGCGCGAACACCTGGATTCACGCCGGATGGAAAACCGGCGCTCCAGGTCATGGTGCAGGCGAGCCTTGATCATTGCGCCTCCAGAATTACGCGATCAACTCCTTCACCACGTTTCCATGCACATCGGTGAGGCGGAAATCGCGACCCGCATGACGGAAGGTCAGTTTCGTGTGATCGAACCCGAGCAGGTGCAGAATCGTTGCGTGCAAGTCGTGAACGTGAACGGGTTTTTCCACGGCTTTGAAACCGAATTCATCCGTCGCACCATGGACGTAGCCGCCGCGCACGCCGCCACCTGCCATCCACATAGAGAAACCGTAGTGATTATGATCGCGTCCGTTTACTTTTCCGGCGTTTGCTCCGGGCGTGGGTAATTCAACGGTCGGAGTGCGACCGAATTCGCCGCCCCAGATGACGAGCGTATCGTCCAACATGCCGCGTTGTTTGAGATCTTTGAGCAACGCGCCGATCGGTTGATCCGATTCCTGCGCCAATTTGCGATGGCCATTTTCGATGTCGTCGTGATGATCCCACGGTTGACCATCGCCGTGCCAGACCTGGACAAAACGGACGCCGCGTTCGAGCAAGCGCCGTGCAATCAACATCTGTCGCGCTTGTGTGCCTTCGCCATACATCTTGCGAACGGACTCCGGCTCGCGCGAAATATCGAATGCATCGGTCGCGTCCATCTGCATACGATAAGCGAGTTCGAACGATTGTACACGCGCTTCAAAGCGCGCATCGGCGGCGCGGCGTTTGGCGTGTTGTTCGTTGAGCTTTTGCAGGAGATTCAGTTGAGCGCGCTGTTCGTCGAATGAGAGGGATTTGTTTTTGATGTTCTCAATGAGCTTCTCGACGTCCTGATGCGAAGTGTTGATGTGCGTGCCTTGAAAAATTCCCGGGAGGAACGCGCTTTGCCAGTTTTGCGATTCCTGAATCGGATAGCCGGGGCACAACGAGACGAAGCCGGGCAGGTTCTGATTTTCCGTGCCGAGGCCGTAAGTAATCCACGAACCCATGCTGGGTCGCGGCAATCGCGCATCACCGCAGTTCATCAACATCAACGACGGCTCGTGATTCGGCACGTCCGCGTGCATGGAGCGAATGACGGCGATGTCATCAATGCTTTCAGCAACGTGCGGGAACAATTCACTGACCTCGATGCCGCTCTGGCCGTATTTCTTAAACTTGAATGGCGATTGAAATGCCGCGCCGGTTTTGCGTTCGGTTTTAAGGTTATCAACCGGCAATGGCTGGCCGTGAAGTTTCGCGAGAATCGGCTTGGGATCAAAAGTATCAATGTGCGACGGGCCGCCGTTGGCGAAGATGTGAATGACGCGTTTGGCTCGGCCGGGAAAATGCGGCGCGCGCGGGTTGAGCGGATTGTGGCTGAGTGGATCGGCGGCGAGTGCTTCCGGGCCGAGTAATTGTGCGAGGCCCAGCAGGCCAAAGCCCATGCCGCAGCGCCGGAGAAAATCCCGACGCGTGAGAAAGCGGTCTTCCAATTTCGGTTGATGATGTGACACGGGCATGTTTGCAACGGTTTCGCAATTTCCCTGACGCGTCAACTCACATGTTTATTTTATGAAAATGAGGGATTTAGGTTTGATAATCAGCCGGAGAGAGCGTTCTCGTGTTCCTTATCTTCTGGGCGCGGGAAGATGACGCAGGAATGAGGACGAAGGTTATGGCTCATCCGCCCAATCGGGTGATTCGGATTGGCCTAACGCGGCGAGGAGGAGAGATTCGAATGCGCCACAGACTTCCATCGCAATGGCGTGGCGGAAGTTTTCCGGAGTCATTTCCGGCGGCTGGCCGGGGTCGGGTTCGCCCAATGCCAGCCAACTGCCGACGCGAACGTCGTTCAACACCTGAAGCAGAAAATCAATTTCGGTCGCTTTGACCTCGAACAGAAAGTGGCGGGCGTGTTTTTGAAAACGTTCCGGCGCGGCGAGCAAAGCATTGACCATCTGTTTTTTCTCGGCGCGGTGTTCGGCGAGGGATTCTTCAAGCAAGCGCTGATTTTCGTCGGAGTGCGCGTCGGGAGATTTTGTCAGGCGATGATGTTGCGCGGGAACGAGCGGATAAAGCTGGAGCATTTCCAGAAACAGTTCCTTCTCCTGGGCGTTGAGCTGGAAAACAAAGCTGTCCGTCGTGGCGTGATGTAATTTCACGACTCGCGCTCCATCGTAGCGTTCAGAGTGTAATTCTGGAGTTGATGCACGTAATGTTCGGCTTTTTCCATGGTGGTACGGACTAGCACGCTTTTACCCTCGCGATGCACCTCCAGCATGTGATGTTCGGCGGTTTCACGATTCCAACCGAAAACCTTTTGAAAGACATGCATCACGTACGTCATCAGATTGACGGGGTCGTTCCAACAAATCACGAGCCACGTGGGTTGAAGTTCGGAACGGGAATCCGTCTGCTCCTCACGTTCAATTTCCGGCAATACCTCGGTTTGAGCCATGGAGAGAAACTAGAAGTAAGCGTCGGACTTGTCGAGGGAGGCCGATCGTCGGTCGCGTCTTGGCAGACACAAAAAGAGCGCGAGAATCGCTCTCGCGCCCGTGAGATGAAATCAGCGGAGTCTCAGTTCTTTTTTTCCTGCTCTTTTTGGAGTTTTTCGACTTCCTCCGCCTTGATGGTTTCGATCTTGGCGCCTTTCTTCATTTCCTCAAGCGACGGGACTTTGATGATGTCGCTGGTGAGCGGCGCGGGTGGTGGCGGTGGCGGCGGCGGATTGGTGAAAGAGAGTAACTCGACTTCGAAGATCAACGCGGCATTCGGTCCGATTTGGTTGCCGCTTCCGCGTTCGCCGTAAGCCAGGTGTGGAGGGATGAACAATTGCCATTTCGAACCCGGTGACATGTTGGTGAGTGCCTGCGTCCAGCCGGCAATCACGCGATTGGCGTTGAACTGCGCGGTGCCGCTGGGAGTGCGTGCCGAGTTGTCGAATTCAGTGCCATCAATCAATGTGCCGCGGTATTTGACTGTGACGATGTCTTCAGGCTTCGGCGAAGGGCCGCTACCTTCGGTGAGAACTTTGTATTGCAAGCCGGTGTCGGTGACTTTGACGTCGGGTTGGGATTTATTGGCGGCGAGGAATGCTTCGCTGGCTTCTTTGTTTTTGGCAGCGGTGATGGCGCGGCGTTCCTGTTGGTATTTCATGAACGCCTCGCGTTGCTCATTCGGATTGAGTGGGATTTTGCCAGCGAGGGCATCTGTTACGCCTTTGACGAACGCTTCAGCGTCGAATTCCAGATTATTCTGTTTGAAACTGGTGCCGACATTGAGGCCGTAGGCGTAATTGGCTTTCTCTTTATCGTCTTTGAAAGTGGGGGCGTCTTCCGCGCGGGCTGCCGCCAGACTCAAAACCACCAGCGCCGTCAAGGAAAGTGCTTTTGTGTTCATGGGCGGCATATAGTGGGAAAGCCGTGGACGAATTCAACCTGTTTTCTGCGGTTTTATTGGTTTCGCGAAGTCCGGGTGTCGCGAATTCCCGGTGGCCTGGTCGGGCGAAACTTCTCACAATGCCGCGCGTGCGACTTCCAGATGTGGGTATGAATAGCCAGATCAACCGTCCGCGTATTTTCAAAACGCGAATCGGGCGAGTAATGGCGGTCGGGGTCGGTTTGTTGTTCCTGAGCAACGGCAGCGGTGTCGCTGCGGAGCGGCTGAAACCGGGCGCGACGTTGCACGCTCTCGGCTACGAGTCCATCGAATTGCGTCGGACCGGCGATAACAGTTTTTATCTGTTTGGCAAAGTGGAAGGACGGCGAAGAAGTTGTCTGATTGATACAGGTTGGTCGTTTACGACGGTTTCGACGCAAGTGGGTAGCGAGTTGGTGAGCTCTAATTTTGTGCAGAATCTAACGCTGGGACGAGTGACGTTAACTAACATTCCAGTGCGAGTCGAAGAGCTGCGCACTCAAGGTAAGCCGACGAGTTACAGCATAGTGTTGGGCGCGGAATTTTTGCAGCGACAGAATGCGATTCTGGACTTGGCAGCGCGAAAGCTTTACGTGCGGCAGTCGGATTTATCTGCAGAGCAACGCACGAAATTGGAGGAAACGTTTCGGAAAGCGGGTTGGACGGAAATCAAATTGCGTTGGCGACAGCCGGCGGCGTGGACGATTAGAGCGCAAATCAATAATCAGCCGATTGAGTTATTGTTGGACTCCGGAGCATCGTGGAATTGCTTGGATTCGGCCGTTGCAGGCCGATTGGGATTACAAGTATTGCCGTCTCTGAATCAAATCGCAGGTCCGGCGGCCGGAGTGCGAAAAAATATTTCGGTGACGACGGTCAACGATTGGCGACTCGGTGGAACACCAATGGCGACCCGAGGTTTTGCAGTGTTTGATTTGAGTCCGCTGGGATTGGGCGTGAACGGGAAGTTGTTTCCCGGCGTCAGCGGAATTTTGGGTGCGACTGAATTGATTCAAGGTCGCGCGGTGATTGATTGCGGCGCAGGCAAGCTCTGGTGGCCGAGTCGAAAATAATCAGAGGCTGTCGTAATACGCCTCTTCGTCGCCATTGAATGCGATGACGCCATCGAAACGTTTTCCGCTGCGGCGCAGTAATTCTGCGATCTGCGGGGAGATCCAGCGTTGGGTGTTTGCGTCTGGTTTGGGAATAGGTTTCAGCCGATACGCACCGGTAGAGTCGATTTCAAGGATGCCGCGTTCCACCATGCGCATCAGGGGCGGTCGCGCCCAATCGGGATTTTCACGAAACTTTTGTCTTCCGCCGGCCAATCGAGAGATGGTGTGAATCGGGACGAAATGATGACGTTCAGAGCGCAGGAAATAAAATATCTCTCGTTCGTCGGCGTCCATCATAGATGAATTGTCCTGAAGAAAGGCAGCGAGCGCGCCGATTTTTGAGAACCGTGATGCAAATTCTCGTTCACGTGCAGCTTTTTTGCTGGTTATCGTAGAATCACAAGATGAAATCGCAATAACTGCGCCAACGATGCCCGAGCAAACGATAACTATGAAATCTGTTTCACGCCGAAAATTTGTTAAACAATCCGGTTGGCTGGCGGGAGGCCTGGTTGCGGCTGGACCATTCCTTCGCGTTGCCCGCGCCAATGAGCCTGCGCCGAGTGAAAAATTACGCATCGCGCTGATCGGTTCGGGAGCAATGGGTTGCGGCGATCTCGATTGTTTTCTTGGTTTCCCTGAAATCGAGTGTGTTGCCATTGCGGACGTGGACGAATCCTGTTTGGCCAAAGGTGTGGAGGTTTGTGAAAAGCGCGAACGACGTCGTCCCGAGACCGTGAAGGATTTTCGGCGGGTATTGGATCGAAAGGACGTGGACGCAGTGGTGATTGCGACGCCGGATCATTGGCATGCGTTACCGTCCGTAATGGCGTGTCAGGCGGGAAAGGATGTCTATGTTGAAAAACCGTTGGCAACGACGATTGATGAAGGGCGGGCGATGCTGATTGCGGCGCAGCGGCATAATCGAGTGGCGCAGATGGGTTCGCAATGGCGTAGTTGTCGGCACATGCTCGAAGCGGCGGAGTTTATTAAGTCAGGCAAGCTGGGAAAGATTCGGTTGGCGCGCGCTTGGGCGAATCTCGATTGGATGCCGCGTTGCTCAGCGCAACCGGACGGAACGCCGCCGGCGGGAGTGGATTATGATTTCTGGCTCGGGCCGGCGCCGGAACAGAAGTTCAATCCGAATCGATTTCATTTCAATTTTCGCTGGTATTGGGATTACGCCGGCGGGCTGATGACGGATTGGGGTGTGCATTTGTTAAATATGTTGTTTCTGGCATTGCCAACCGAACAGCCAAAATCCGTCACGTCCATTGGCACACCGCACTTACTGGACGACGCCTGGGAAACGCCAGGCACGCAGTCGGTGACGTATGAATTTCCGAGTTTTAATCTGATTTGGGAGCACATGGCGGGTTATGCCACGACCATTAACAATCATCCTTGGGGTGTCGCGTGGTATGGCGAACACGGGATTATCATGATGAATGACGCGGGTTGGGAAATCCTGCCGGAGCGGCGGAATGCCGTTCTTGACCCGGAGAAGCACAAAGGCAGCGGCAATCCGCGTCCAGCGCACGTGCGGAATTTCCTCGATTGTATTAAAACGCGGCAACAACCCGTCTTGAACCTGGAAATCGGGCATTATCTTTCGACCTTGGCACATTTAGGAAACCTTGCTTTCCGATCCGGAGCAAAGATTCAGTGGAACGGAGAAAAAGAGCGGGTAATTGGAAATCGGACGGCAGATGAGTGGGTCGGCCGACGCTATCGGAAGCCTTGGAAGCTTGATTACGCACGGCGTAGTTGAAATGGCCCTAGAATTGCGGATAAAATTTGTCGGGTAAAACCCAGAAATTCGATTGACAGACAGCGGCTTGCTCATAAACTTGCACCGAAAGTCAAGAAGCAGCCGTTCCAGAATGGCCTAACTTTAATATGAAAACGATGAACAAGACCTTCGGTTGGATGCTCGCGGCAGTGTTGTCGCTGGCGCTCGTCTCCAGTGCTGACGCCCAAGATAAGCAACGCACGGGTAAAGTAGTGCGCATTAAAGGCGAGGCTCGCTATTCAACTGGTAACAAAGTATGGCTGCCGCTGAAGGTTGGTACGGTGCTCAAGTCGGGTTACACTGTTCAGACGGCGCAAAACTCTTTTGTGGACGTTGTACTGAATGAAGAAAACACCGCTCAAGCGGTGGATTTGGCTCCGCTGGTGGCCGCTACTTCAGCATCATCATCGCGCCCCGGTGCTGGTGGCGGTGGCGGTTCATCTGTTTCAACGCCGGATCAGGACGTTGTTCGCATTCTGGATGATTCTTACCTGATTTTTGATTCGCTCTCCGCCACAGCAACCGGTGCTGACACGGTGACGGAAACGATGCTCGACCTGAAGAAGGGCTCGGTCTTTGGCACGGTGAAGAAACAAGCCGCTGCTTCTCGATTTGAAGTGAAGACTCCGAACGGAGTTGCTGGTATTCGTGGAACAATTTTCCTGATCAATGCGAACGGCAACATTGCCTGCTTGGTTGGTTCGGTAATCGTTGCTTTCACTGATGCTTCCGGCAACGTGGTGACGCAGATCATCGCGGCGGGACAGCAATTCATTGCTGCTACGCGCCAAGTGACGCCGCTCAGTGCTGAACTCGCAAACTTTTTGCAAGGGCTTTTGGCGCAGACTAATTACCGTGGCGGTGGCCGCGGACCGATTGGCCGTGGTCCGGTAGGTGGCGTTGATCATGGATTGGATCAGGTTTCTCGCCATGTGCCTGGTCATCCGCTCCTAAATTAACTTACAATCAGATTTTCGTTTTACAAACCAGAGCGACCTTGAGTTGCTCTGGTTTTTTTGTTTAGTTCGCTGCCGGTGAAATTCCAGCCGCTCAAGCAGACGCCAGTATCTATTGCGTCTGCAGTCATCCTTCTCGTCAGTCTGTTGGCGGTGGCTCAGCTTGATTTTTTCGAGCGCCTGGAGCGGATGTCTTATGACTGGCGGGTTCGAATTGCTTCCAATTTTCCCACCGCAGTCGCAACCAACTTTGGCTTCGCTCAGATCGACGATGAAACTGTGGATGCGGTCAAGAGCGGTGAACTGGGCTATCGATATGGTCTTTACTGGCCGCGCCATGTTTACGGTCGTTTGGTGAATGAACTGGCTGCGCAAGGAGCGCGGACGATTGCATTCGACGTTTTGTTCGCGGAACTGCGGCAAGACCACGCCAGCGTTCGCTTGTCGGGCGACAGTTATATCGATTCGGATGATTATTTCGCAGTAGAGATGCAGAGAGCGAGCAATGTTGTTCTCGCTGCTACTGCTGAGCTTTCCCCGCCGTCGTTGTTTTCTTCCGCAGCGGCAGGGATAGGAGATATCTCGACTGAGAAGGATGCTGATGGTGTGTTGCGGCGGGCACGGGCGTTCAGTTGGCATCGACGCTGGCATCCGGAACTGTTGGAGTTGGAATCAAAAGGGATCAATCTCCGTCGCGCCTACATTGAGAATGGCGAATTGCTCATCCCGGTGGGTAATACCGATGGCGATGCGTTGAGCATTCCTCTTGATGCGGAAAATCATTTCGTGATCAATCCGCCTGCAGATCAGCCTGAGGGGGTGACTCGTCGGGAAAAGGCTTTTACCTACGAACGGGTCTGGCATATGGGCATTGTGATCGCGGCGCGGGAATTAAAACTCGATCTGGCCAATCCGGAAATTGACCTGAAGCGAGGTTACATTCGGCTGCGTGGTGAATCGGGAATCATGCGCACTATTCCGGTGGATCGCGACGGATGTTTTTATGTGAATTGGGCGTTGCGTTTCGATGATCCGCGTGTGACTTCGCAACCAGTTCACAGCTTACTGCGCCAAAATTATTTTCGGCTGAAGGGTCATGAGCCCGAACCTGTGGTGAACTGGAAGAACAAAATCGCGGTAATCGGATCGCGTGTTCAGGGAAACGATTTGACGGATCGAGGCGCAACACCGCTGGAGAAAGATACCTTTTTGGTGAGTAAGCACTGGAACGTGGCGAATTCCGTTATCACGGGACAATTCGTGCGTCCTGCTACGACCGGTTCAACGGTCGCGTGGATTGTCGGGCTCGGAATCGCGACAGCGCTGCTGACGTGGCGATTGCGGGTGTTGCCTGGTTTGCTGAGCGTGATAGGGCTGGCGGTGGGGTACTCACTGATTTGTGTCGCGTTATTTGTGCAGACGCGATTCTGGCTGCCGATGGTTCTGCCGATTGTTGGGGCTTTGTTTATTCAATACGCGTTGTTGGTTACGTATCGTGCCGTTTTTGAGCAACGCGAGCGACGGCGGGTAAAATCTGTTTTCTCGAAGATTGTTGCGCCGGAGGTCGTGAACGAACTGCTTGAAGCGGAGAAGTTGGCGTTAGGTGGCGCGCGTCGGGAGGTGACGGTGATGTTCGCGGACGTGCGGGGCTTTACTGAATTGACGGACCGGGTGCAGGAAGAAACCACGGCAGACATTGAACGACGCCAGCTCGACGCCACTGAAGCAGAAGCGCGTTACGAGGAAATGGCGCGGGAAACTCTTCAGACGGTCAGCACGTATCTCGGTTTGATTGCTGACACCGTGAAGAAGCATAACGGGACGTTGGATAAATACATCGGTGATTGTACGATGGCGTTTTGGGGCGCGCCGAAAGCCAATCCGCAGCATGCGGTGCTCTGCGTTCGTGCTGCGATTGAAGCGCAGCGAAACATCGCCAAGCTGAATGAAGAGCGGAAACAGTTAAACGCGCAGTTGGAAATTGAGAATCAGGCGCGAATTTCGGCGGGATTACCGACGCGTCCGTTGTTGCCGATTTTGACGTTGGGCACGGGTATTAATACCGGTCCGGCAATGGTTGGGTTAATGGGTTCGGACGCGCACGGGCTGAACTACACGGTTTTCGGGCGTGAAGTAAATCTGGCGAGCCGGTTGGAAACAGTGTCGGGGCGTGGGCGGATCATCATTGGCGAAACGACATATCAACATCTGTTGCGGGATGATCCGGCGTTGGCGGCGACTTGTATCGAACAGGAGCCGACCAAGCCGAAAGGATTTCAGCGTCCGGTGCGGAATTTCGAAGTGCCGTGGCAAACTCGCTCGGCTTAATCACTTTTCTTCCTCGTCAAAGTTGGTCGCTCGCGGCAAGTTGGCCGCATGCGAACCGCCATTTATCCTGGTAGCTTTGACCCCTTTACCAATGGTCATCTGGACGTCGTGCAACGTGCGGCGCGGTTGTTTGATCGCGTGATTGTGGCGGTGGCGCAAAGTGATCTCAAACAGCCGTTGTTCACGCAGGATGAACGTAAGGCGTTGATTGCGGAATCCGTCAAAGATCTGCCGAACGTATCGGCGGACGCCTTTGATGGATTGTTGGTGAACTATGTTCAGGCGCATGGAGCGCAAGCGGTGTTGCGCGGATTGCGCGCTGTGTCGGATTTTGAATTTGAGTTTCAGATGGCGTTGATGAACCGGAAGTTGAACGACAACTTTGAAACCATTTTCATGATGCCGAAAGACACCTATACTTTCCTGAGTTCGCGCATTGTGAAGGAGATTGCGCGGCTGGGCGGGGATGTGACTCCGTTCGTGCCTGAACCGGTTCAGGCTGCATTGCAAAAGAAACTGGCGCGTGTCGCCACCTGAATTATGCCCCTGACAGTCAATTTGCGTCACCTTGAGCGTGACGACGTCAAACTCGCTGGCGAATTGCCAGTGGAGGAACTGGATATTGAGACCCGGGACGAAATGCTGCAATTGGGTAAGCCGTTGAAATACAAGCTGGACGTGCAGCAGATGGACGACGGGTTGCTCGTGCGCGGAGATCTGTTTTTGCCGCTGGATTGTCAGTGTGTGAGGTGTTTGAAGGAGTTTGTGTACAAGCTGGAATTGCGAAATTGGTCCATGCTTGTGCCGCTTTCCGGCGAGGAAGCCGCGCCGCGGGACGGCGATACCGTGGACTTGACGCCATTTTTGCGGGAAGATATTCTCCTAGAGTTGCCGCAACATCCGTTGTGCAAACCGGAATGTCGCGGCCTGAAGAAACCGCTTGCCGGTAAATCGAAAAAGAGTGGCTCAACCGACGCGAAAACTTCGTCCGTTTGGGCCGAATTGGACAAAATTAAGTTTAGAAAAGAGTAATTATGGGTGTTCCGAAGCGTAAACCGTCGACCAGCCGCATTCGTATGCGTCGCGCATACAACAGCGTTCTGAAGCTCCCGCAACTGAGCACCTGTCCGCAATGCGCCGCACCGTATGTGCCTCATCGCGTTTGTCCGGCTTGCGGTTACTACAAAGGCCGTCAGGTTCTCACTGTCACCGCCGGCGCATAATTGCTGGCGTTCGGGCGCGTTTTCCTTGCAGGAACGCGCCCTTTAGCTATGCGAATTGCGTTGGATGTCATGGGGGGCGACCACGGATGTGCGGTCGCCATCAAAGGCGTCAAACTAGCCCTCGAAGCCGACAACCGGATCAGTTCCGTACTGCTCGTTGGCCAGGAGGAGAAAATCCGCCCTGTTCTTAAGGAATTGGGCTTTGCTGACCCACGCGTCCATATCGTCCACGCCTCCGAAGTGTTGACGATGGACGACAAGCCGTTGGAGGTTCGAAAGAAAAAAGATTCCTCCATGGCCCGCGCCATCGAACTGGTGCGCGACGAAAAAGCCGATGCCATTATCTCCGCCGGGAACACGGGTGCGCTCGTTGCGGGTTCAATGAGATTGGGCCGGCTCGACGGTGTGGAGCGACCCGCCATTGCCTGCCGTTTTCCCTCCTTGTCGCAGGATTTCATTATGCTCGATTGCGGCGCGAATGCAGTCGCTGAACCGACGCATCTGGCGCAATTTGCCGTTATGGGCAGCGTTTACGCTCGGGAAGTTCTCGGAACTGAGAAACCGCGAGTGGGGGTGCTTTGCAATGGCACTGAAGAAGGCAAAGGCACGGAGCTGACCAAAGAAACTGCGCAGCTTTGCGCCCAATTGGATTTGAATTTCATGGGTTATTGCGAGGGATTCGATCTTTTCAATGATGGCGTGGATGTCGTCGTTTGCGACGGGTTTATTGGCAATATTGTGCTGAAAACCTGCGAGAGTTTGAGCAAAACCATTGGCAAACTTCTCAAGAATGAAGTCAAAGCCAACCCCGTGCGCACCATCGGCGGTGCACTGGCTAAAGGCGCTTTCACTGCTCTCAAACGCCGCCTGGATCCCGAAGTTTATGGTGGGGCGGCGATTCTTGGCGTGAACGGTATCGTAATCAAAGCTCACGGATCATCACGTGAACGCGCGTTTGCCAGCGCTGTTCGCGTCGCCGCCGATGAAATCCGTCACGGCATCAAGCAAACCATCGCCAACGACATCGCCCGCGCCAATGAGCGTATTGCGGCGGCTGGCGCGACTCCCGTTTCCGCATGAGTTCTGTCACTAAACCGAAGTTCAAAAACCCGCGCGCCAATTACAACTTTCAAGGCCGCAGTGTTTCCATCGCTGGAGTGGGCGCTTATGTACCTGCCAAGGTGCTGACCAATTACGAACTGGAAAAAATCGTCGAGACCTCTGACGAATGGATCACAACGCGTACCGGCATCAAAGAACGGCGCATTGCAGCGAAGGACGAATTCACTTCCGACCTCGCTTCCAAAGCGGCTTTGCGTGCGATGCAGGCGGCGAATGTTACAGCCGACCAGATTGATCTCATCATCGTCGCGACGATTTCACCGGACATGGTTTTCCCGTCCACGGCCTGCCTGGTGCAGGAAAAAATCGGTGCCAAACGCGCTGCTGCGTTTGACCTCGAAGCCGCGTGTTCCGGGTTCATTTACGGACTCGAAATCGGCCAGCAGTTCATCATGTCGCGCACTTACGACACGGTCCTAGTTATCGGTGCGGAAAAACTTTCGTCTATTGTGGATTGGCAGGATCGCAATACCTGCGTGTTGTTCGGTGACGGTTCTGGCGCGGTAGTATTGCAGAATCGCCCGAATTCTCACGGCTTGCTGACGGCGGTGATGGGCGCTGACGGCGGAAAGGCAGAGTTGCTTTACATGCCGGGTGGCGGCAGTCGTTGTCCGGCGACGGCGCAATCAGTCCAATCCCGTCTGCACTTCCTGCGCATGGAAGGCAAAGAAACCTTCAAGCACGCGGTGCAAGCGATGGTCAGCGCCGCCACCGAAGCGTTGCGGCGTTGCGACATAGACATCAGCAAAATCAAATGCATCATCCCGCATCAGGCGAATCGCCGTATCATTGATGCAGTGGGTGAACGTCTCGGAGCGCGTCCGGATCAATTGTTCTGCAATCTGGATCGTTACGGAAATACTTCGGCGGCCTCTGTGGCGATTGCTCTTGATGAAGCCGTGAGCACTGGTCGCATTCAACGCGGTGACCTTGTCCTGCTGGTAGTGTTCGGCGCGGGATTGACCTGGGGCGCGGCCGTGATCGAATGGTGAGAGCGCGATTTAGCGCTTGTCCATTTTTCGGCGGGCTTCATCCAGAATTTTACGCTCTCGTAGCGAGAGACTCTGGATGCCGTGTTTGGAAATTTTTTCCAGAATTGGATCCACTTCTTTGCTGACGAAATCCGTTTCGAACTTTGACGCTGGAGGTGGTTCTGGCGCGACCTCAACCTTCGGTCGGCGTTGCCGCGAAAACCATCGTAACATCAGCCATCCGCCCAACATTCCGCCGGCATGAGCGCCGTGGGCGACGTTGCTTTTGTCAATCAATACGCCCAGCACACTGATGCCGGCGCTGACCATCAACAACACTCTGGCACTGACGGTAACCGGCAGAACGAAAAATAAATAAACCGTCAGGTCGCGATTCGGAAACATCAGTGCAAACGCCGCAATCAATCCGAACAATCCGGCCGACGCGCCGACCATCGGAGTGAATTGCAGTACGCCGAAGGGGTTCACGTACACGCCAAAGTGACTGGGCCAGACGAAACCGCCCAGCACGTGAACCAGTCCACCAACGACGCCGCTCGTCAGGTAGAGCAGCAGAAAACGCTTTCGTCCCAATGCTTCTTCCACGGCAAAGCCGAAGGCAAAAAGCCCCAGCGAATTCAGCAGCAAATGCCACAGGTTGGCGTGAAGAAATTGGAATGTCAGGAGTTGCCAGACGTAGCCTCGGCTTAATCCTGCACCGCTCAATGCCAGATAACCGTAGGGAAAAAGCCGCGGCGCCAGTGCTTCGAACAGAAAAATTACTCCATTAACGATCAATAACGTCGCAGTGAGGGTGTGCCAGCGGTTGTGGCCATATCCAGTCGCTCGCATATAATCACGATCATCCAGCATCAGGCGGTGAAACTAGAAGCCTGATGGCGTTTTTTCAACGCGCATTTGTGGATGTTGCGGCTGAAGCCTTGCGTGCAACTCCTGGTTATTGACCGCTTTTGCCCATTTGGACTGAGCCGTCAGTAAGACCCACGTGATGATGAATTGGACAATAAATCAGCGTTTCAGTCGGATTGGTTTGCTTGACCCTGTCGCCGGTGCGCAATTGATAACTCACATTCCACGACTGTAGCTCCACGAAGTTTTGCGCGACTTGTCTTTTGGAATCGGTGGGGCAGACGAGAATTTTCGGGGTGAACAATTCATTCGACATCACTTGAAAATGCAAATACGCATTTCGGTCGTAGCTGTCGCCGCCGTGTTGGCGTGATTCTGCACTTCCGCCTTTGCTGCGACTGACGTGAAACGGAAATTGATCGTCGTTGTCCGTGGCCCAAATGCGTGCCGCCAGCCCGATTTGTTTCATGTTGTTGACGCATTGAATGGACTGCGCTTTGGCTTTCGCTTTTGCGAGAGCCGGTAAAACCATCGAAGCGCCTATCGCTGCTACACCAGCCACCGGCATAGCCACGATTGCGGTGGTTGAATCCTGATTTCCGACTGACACGCTTTGCCAACCGGTAGAGGTATGTCCATTGATCGCGAGACCAAACGTTGGCCCCTGGCTGAAAAGCAATTTTTCGATCAGCTCACGTTGGCGACCGCCGAGTTCGGCGTTCATGTTCAACGCCTGTTTTTGAATCATCATCAGAATCTCCGAAAATCGCCGACTCACGTAACTGAATTGATTTCCTTGTTCCGGTAGATATTTCAACAAAGCCTGAACTTCCGCGGACTGGCGCATGCCGGGAATTTTACCGACGCGAACGGCGACCGCATCGCGGACAATCTGTGGCGAACTCGCGATCAGCAGGTAATCTCCCGTGCTGGCGACGGTGATCTGGAGTTCCACCGGCAGTGGAACAGGAATCGGCATCGCATACATCTTCAGCCCTGGCTCGTCTGTGAGCTCCGCCATTTCGTTTTTTTTCAGTTCTTCACTGATGCGATTGAAAATCATCTCATCGTTCACTTTTACCGCCAGCAACAAGCCGGGTGTGGGAAACTCCAAGCCCTGAGGGCCGAGCGGCAAAACGAGTTGATTATCGTCATCGAGCAACAGCGCAAATCCCACTTCGCCGCCGAACGATTCCAGCAATTTGGACCAGGACATTTTCGTCCCGCGCTCGAATTCCTGTGGCCAACGACGAATGCTCTCTGACACATCCGGAATGTTCGCGTGGCCGATACCGCGCTCAATCGCCTGCCACAGCGCCAACAAATCAATGTCACCGAAACCGGCGACCGCGACGTTGGTGCTCAACAAATCCATGCCCGTCAGCGCGTGTGCTTCTTTGCCGAACAGATTCCAAAGCAAGCCGTCGCCTTCACCTGCCCGGTGATGCAGGATGAATTTGACGCGGTGCAAACCGGGTTCGACCTCAATGCCGCTGACGCCGACGCCGGTAAGTTTTTCCAAACCGCTGGCAGTAATTCCGCGCGTCACGAAATCGAAAACCTTTTCCACGTTCTCGCGGTCATCCGCTGAAACATCAGGGAGATTCACAATCAACTCGCGATATTTCCCGACGTTAGTGGCGAGATTGGCGAGCCATTGATCCGTGGCCAGATAACCGTACACGCTGCCGCCGGAGTCGAGTTGACTGGTGACTTCGTGAAACGAAGTCTGCCGCGTCGGAGTCACGCCGGGAGTGGACGATTTTTTATCGCCAGCAACATTCGCTGTGTTTTCGTTCCGATTACAACCCGCTAACATCAAACAGACTGCCGCGCCCAAGGGAAGGAGGTTCAATTTCATTGCTGATTGGGCTTAAGGAGAAACTTCTGGCCGTGCCAAGTAAAGTGGAAATCCGCGGCAGATTTGTAGCGGCTCTCGAAAACGGCTCTTGCTTCTCACGCTCGTGCCGTCGCTCACAGTTCATTCGCCCGGCTTTCCAACTTGCTCCATCATCGCTGTTGGCCTAAAAGCTAACCCGCATGTCCGCTCGTAAACGTCAATCTGCGCAACGCGCCCAATCCGGTTTCAATCTGGAATCCTTCATCACCGCCAGCACGGCTTCGGTCAACGCGGCGCTGGATCGCTTTTTGCCCTCGGAGAAAACCAAGCCTGCGACGATTCACAAAGCGATGCGTTACTCGCTTTTCGCCGGCGGTAAGCGGATGCGTCCCGCGCTGGTGCTCGCGGCGGCACAGGCGTGTGGGGGCAAGGAATCCGATGCGATGCCGCTCGCGTGCGCGGTGGAGTGCATTCACACCTACTCGCTCATTCACGACGATTTGCC
The DNA here is from genome assembly GCA_937894935.1 of uncultured Verrucomicrobiota bacterium. Lineage (GTDB taxonomy): Bacteria > Verrucomicrobiota > Verrucomicrobiia > Limisphaerales > JADLHS01 > JADLHS01. Next base: position 3,388 of record CALAYC010000175.1, on the reverse strand, counting down.
GGCGATGGATAACGACGATTATCGCCGCGGTAAACTCACGAATCACAAAGTGTTTGGCGAAGGAATTGCAGTGCTTGCGGGCGACGCGTTGTTGACGCAGGCGTTTGAAATTGCGGCGCAGGCGAAAGGTTGGCCGCGTTATTCGCATCGCGATCTGATTCTGGAAATCGCTCAAGCATCCGGTTCGCTTCAACTCATCGCCGGGCAGGTTGCCGATCTTGAAGGTGAAGGTAAAAAGACTTCAGTCGCGCAGCTCAAATACATTCACGAACGCAAAACTTCGGCGCTGCTGTGCTGTTCGGTGCGGCTCGGCGGCATGAGCGCGAATTGTTCCGCGGCACAACTCAAAGCACTGACCGATTTTGGTTATCACGTCGGCCTCGCGTTTCAGGTGATTGACGACATCCTCGACGTGACACAAACCAGCGAGCAGCTTGGCAAAACGGCGGGCAAAGATACTAAAGCGCAAAAAGCCACGTATCCGTCCATCGTGGGATTGGAAAAGTCGCGTCGGATCGCGACCGAATTGACGAACAAAGCGTTCGCCGCGTTGAAGCCGTTTAAAGGTCGCGCGGTGGCGTTGGAAGCGCTCGCAGAATATTTGCTCAAGCGCGATCGCTGATAAAAGCGCGGCAGCGCGGTTGGATTGTGCGTCGATGTCGGAGCGCGATTGTGCGCAAATCCGCATTATCTTTGCACTTGTTCGGGCTTCCTTAATCGCAGCCTTGTGTGAGACTGGCTGCGAACCCTCTGTTATGACCGCCGCCTCTGCTGCTCCGTTGTCGCGTCGCTGGAAGCTGATCAAATGCTCTCTCGCATTGCTGCTTGCGTCGTTGAGTGGAGTTCGAAGCGAAATCGTTTATCCAAGCGGATTTCAAATCACCAACGGTGGCGCGGCGGTGGTGCTGGAAGATTACGCGACGTTGCCATTGTCTGGTCGCGGCGGTTCGATTCTGAACTTTGGCGCAAACGTCAATTTTTCCGATCAGCTCGCGCGGCCCACGTTTCTGCGATCTGAACCCGCTAATGCGCCGCTTGCCGACTCGCGTTTCTTCGTCACCGACCTGAATCGCAATCTCTATATTCTCGATAAAAACACGCGCTCGTTTACTCCGTATCTCAATTTTCAATCCATCTTTCCGAAGTATTACAATCTGCAAGGTTACGCCGGTGGATTGAATCCCATCGCGTTTGATCCTGAATATGCAAACAACGGTATTTTTTATACGGCGCATCTCGAAAATCCTGCTGCTGCTGGCAGCGCCGCGCCTATCAATGATCATCTACCCGCACTGGACCTGGCGGGTTACACGACGACAACCGCGATAAATCCTCCGGTCGGAACGGTGGCGTTTCACAGTGTTCTGATTGAATGGCGAGATACGAATATCAGCAACGCGACGTTTGAAGGCACGGCGCGCGAGATTCTTCGCATCGGCTTGCACAGTCGGATTCATCCGCTGGGCGACTTATTGTTCAATCCGCTCGCGCAACCGGGTGACGCTGATTATCGCAATCTGTATGTCGCCGTCGGCGATGGTTCAGCGGGTGAAACCGCCGGTAGCATTCACACCATGCCACAGCGCCTCGACGCGTTGCCGGGAAAAATTTTGCGCATCACGCCAGATATTAATCTTCGGCCTGCGGATGAATTGAGTGCTAATGGTCGCTATCGCATTCCCACGACTGGCGTGGATCCAAATCCGTTTGTGAGCGTCAATCTGGCGGGATTGCGCAAAGAAATTTTTGCTTACGGCTTTCGCAATTGTCATCGCATCTCGTGGGATCCGGTAACGAATCTGATGATCGAAAACGACATCGGCCTGCATGCGTGGGAAGAAGTGAATCTTGTGCGCAAAGGCGGAAACTATGGTTACGGTGAACGTGAAGGGCCGGAAGAATTGTTCATCTGCAGCGCGTGTGGCTCGACGCATCAGAAAACCGGCAGTCAGATTGGTGCGCCGTTTCCGGTTGTGGATTTGCTTTCCGTAAACGGCCTGACTGATGCCGTGACGCCGGAATATCCGGTCGCTGCTTACAGTCATTGGGATGGTGACGGTATCAGCAGCGGTTTTGTTTATCGCGGGTCGTTGCTGCCAGCGCTGTATGGCAAATACATCTTCGGCGATATCGCTAATGGCCGGATTTTCTATTCGGACTTCAACGAGATGCTTGCGGCTGATGATGGTGATCGAAACACCGTCGCACCGATTTGTGAACTGCAGGTGGTTTATGATAGTCCGTTCGATGTGCCGGACACCGGATTCGCGCGCTGGCGGATGTTTGATCTTGTCGCAATGACGTACACAAATCGCGGCGGTAACGCGGGGGCAAATCGTCTGCCCGGTAGCGCCGAAAGCACCGAACTGGGAAAGACCGATGTGAGCGGCAATGTTTACGGGGGCGGGCGTGTGGATTTGCGAATTGCCCAAGGCGGCGACGGCGAAATTTACGTCATCACGAAGAGCGACGGTTCAATTCGAAAAATGGTCGCTTCGCTCGGCCCACCGCGTGTGACGGAGATTCATCACAACGACAGTGAAATTTCGCTCACGTGGCAATCTGTTCCGGGCTGGAAATATCGCATTCAATCTGCGACAAACCTTGTTGCAGCCGATTGGCAAGATGTCACTGATGAAGTGACAGCGAGCGATTTAACAACTACCGCCCAATTAAACGTCGCTTCAGAAAATCTCTTTTATCGTGTGCGATGGCTGCCGTAGCAGAAGGATCGTCGGCCTCGCGGATTGAGTCCGCTATTACGCCGATTGAACCGGCGCTCTGAAATCACCACGTGCCGTCGGTTAGAGCGAAGCGGATTTTTTGCGCGAGATCAGTAGCGAGCAGCGACAACGTTTGGCGTTCGACGCTGGGTAAATCGTTGCCCACGCGCATCAACGTGCTGCCGGTCAAAAGACGATCCAAAAGCACTCGATCTGTCCCGCGTTCCTTCACCAACACGCGCGCCGTCATCGTCACCTGATAATCGCGCGCCGTAACCACGTCCACGGGCAGGAAGCTGATTTCGCTGCGATAAAACTGCACGATTTCGCCGGACACGATGACGTCTCCGGGATCGCTCGTGGTCAGGCGATACGTACCATCGCGTTGAATTTCTTTGCGCAAAGCACCGGTCAGCGCGTCCGCAAGGCGAGGTTCAAGTGTGCGGTTGTTAAACGGAACAACCTGAATCGTGCGAAATCCCGCCAGTTCGCCGGAAGTGGATCCGAGCCGATAAGCGGCGCAACCGGACAATGCCAGCGTTGCGACGATTGCGAGAAGGCCGAGCCGCAAGCGCATAGTTATTGTTGCGGAGTTTGTTGCGGCGCAGCAGCGACTTGCCGCTGTTTGATTTCGTCAATGCGTTCGCGCGCAATCGGCGCGAGCG
>CALAYC010000174.1 GCA_937894935.1 uncultured Verrucomicrobiota bacterium | reverse complement strand
TGGACCTGCTCCGCCAGATTGTCACGGACTTCGAGGTTGTTCCCAGTGACGCGCCGGAAGTGCACGACGAACAGCTTACCGCCTGGGAAATGGCACAAGTTAACGCCTATCGTAAAGCCCGCGCCGTGGCCAAAAAGTTCCCTGACGCCCTCGTGCTGGGGGCGGATACGCTGGTTTATCTGGATCGCGAAGCGAAACTGTTCGGCAAACCGGCCGATCTGGTAGAAGCCGAACGGATGTTAGGCCAGTTGGCCGGGCAGATTCATGCGGTTATTACCGGCGTCTGTCTGTTACATCTGCGCAGCCATCGGCAACGGGTTTTTGCCGAATGGACCGACGTGCGCTTTCATCCGCTCACGCCGAAGCAGATTCAGGAATATCTGGCGCTGATGAATCCGCTGGATAAAGCCGGCGCGTACGCCATTCAGGATTACGGCGAACGCATCGTGGCAGAAATTTCCGGTTCATACAGCAACGTGGTGGGACTGCCGGTCGAACGGCTGCGCGCAGAACTGCGCGCGTGGCAAACAGCGGGCTGAGGCGGAAACATCACCAATACCAATTTGCCCGACTTCCGTCACCCATGCCTATAGCGATTTAAGTTTTTTTATAGCCGCAAAGAGGCACAAAAAGCGCAAATAAAAACGATTTTTGAGCCTTTTGTGCCTCTTTGTGGCTACATTTGGATGTTTTGCTCGCCGCGGGGCCGCAACCCGGAAAACCTGCCTCAAAACCCGACGAATCCTCCCGGAACAAGGGCCAAGAAAACTTTCTTAATCCCTGAGACAACTTTCTTAAGGGCTAAGAAAACTTTCTTCGTCTTAAAAAAAGTTTTCTTCGGAACAAAAAAACCTTTCTCAAAGGCGAAGAAAGGTTTTTTCAAGGTTGAGATAATTTTTGGGGGCGGGGAAACCGGAGGAACAGCCCTTGAGAAAGATTTCTCCGTGTCTCAAAAAGGTTCAAACGGGACGATTTCAATGGGCGGACGACCGGAAAAACCTGTCTTAAGGACAAAGAAAACTATTTCAAAGGCTGAGCAAGGTTTTTCGCGACCAAAGAAAACCGGGGCCTGAGAGGGTAATGTCCAGGAATTTCCCGTTGTCGCCGATAATCTGGCAAAGAAGGGAATTTCTATCTTGCGAAAACCAGAACCGCGCTGGAAAACCGGGCGAAGGGTTTCAAAAGACAGATAGGCATCTAATGGGTGTCCCTTACGTCGCAAGTTGCCTTCTGACGCGACCCACGCGACCTGGAAACATCTGCAAACAACAAAAACGTCAGGCATCTGCGAGGAAGCCAATGCGTGAGTCGTTTTTGACAAGAAAGGGGGAGACCCAACCGCGTGGGGGGATAGATAACCGTTATCGTCTCACAATTTCGGGACCAAGATAATGGGGAACATCATGAAAGCGACCTCCACAAACCACCGACCATATCCCCAATTGCAATATGCGCTCACAGTCGCGGTAGCATTCTTAATAGTGATTGGCGTTTCGCCCTCGGGCTTTGCAAATACATCGCCGGGTGGCACCGGCGGTCCTGACTTAAAGGAGCAATGGAAGTCTCTTGCGCAAAATCATAAGACAGGGGGGGCCGCTTTCAACGCCCAGAACACAAACAGCACCGCTCCGATGCGAAACGCTCGTCCGTCTTCGGCCCGCAACGATGTTGTGTTGGCGGAGGTTGGGCCCAACCACCGGTCCTGGAAAAGCGTAAGCAACGACTCAAAAGAAAACGCCCGAACAAGTAAATTCAACAGGTTTGGAAGTGCTGGCCCAGTCACGACGAACCCACAGGTGATCGAGATGGCCACTGGGATGAACTATTGGGATGGTCGCCAATGGTTGCCGAGCGAGGCGGTATTTGAACTGACTGACGACGCTTTTGTGGCCAATCGGGTTCAGCATCGCACCCGGCTGAACGCGGACCTGAATGTCGTGGGAGCGGTTACGACGAGCTTGCAGAATGGAACAACTTTGCGCTCCACCCCTGTTGCTATTGCGCTCTATGACCCCAATGATGGACGCTTTACCGTAATTTCCACCATTACCAACTCAATCGGCATATTAGTGGAGAGTAATAAAGTGGTATATCCCGACGCATTTACTGGCGGGGTCTGTGCAAGCGTTATCTATACCATCCAGCAGGGGACTTTTGAGCAGGACGTTGTGATTACCGGGAGATTGAATCCGTTGGACTACGGTTTTCCAACCAACGCCCAAATTCAGGTCATCACCGAATTTTATGATGCCCCCCAACCGGAAAAGATTCGCCGCCCGATTTACGTTGAACAGAAAGAGTCGGTTCGCCGCCGCAAGGTCAGCCCTGATCTGGTAGATGAAGTTTTGGGGTTTTCGGATTTGGTATTCGGAACCGGGCGGGCCTACATGCTTCCTTCCGCCGCACACCCCAACGGCGCACAAACCGTTGTGGCCAAGGAATTCAAAACGCTCCCGGAGGAAGGGCGGACATTTTTGATCGAAACAATCAACTGCCTCCCTATTCAGAAACAGCTTGATTCGTTGCCGGAATGCGCTGGTGGAGTAGAGGCGGCAAAACTGATTCGCCGCAGCAAAGAACGCGATGGGTATGCCTTTGTCTCCAAGCCGAACACGTCGAAACTCGCTGGCGTCCAGCCAAGGCGAGCAACTACTCAAATTGCGCAACGAGCCGACATAATAAAATCGGGGCTGGTAGTTGATTACTTCATCCAGCTTGGCGCGATCAACAACTCAATCACCTTTAAGTCTGGTGTTACCTATCTGGTATCCGGGACAATCTATTGCAACGGTCCGGTCACCTTGGAATCTGCAATTTTCAAATACACAAGCGGCGCGACGATCAAAATCAATAGTTGGATTAATTGTCGAACGTCCAGCTACTATCCTGCGATTTTTACTTGTGTGGATGACGACAGCGTTGGGGAACTGGTGCCCCCTGAATTGGGCTGGACCGGAACGATCAATCCAGCCGGCTATGCCAATCCCGCGATCTGGAGTTACTGGTACCTTTCTCTTTCTTTAAGCAATGTCCGTTTCAGCTACGCCCAGGAAGCCATTCGATTGGAAGGCTCGGAAAAATCAGACATCATTTCTCATGCGCAAATCATCAATTGTGTTCGCGGAATTGTAATGGTCAACATCACCAGCGGGTCTGGTGTAACCCCCGGGTCGGGTTTTTCCCTTACCATGAACAACTCGCTATTAGCTTCCGTGCAATCGGCGTTAATCCGAAACGGTGATTATGATTCTTCTCCAGGCTACGCCAATTTCAACCATTGTACGGTGGACAACGCCCAGGTTCTGGCAACTGACATTGGAAATGATCCGTGGCTTTTGGTGACGTTTAAGAACAGTGTGTTGGCAAATATTAATTCATTGGGCAATGCCTATTTGTGGGACAGTACGTACAACGGATTCTATTCCTCCCCCGTTTTTGGCAATGCCGCTTTCAGATGGTCATCAGCCGAAAGCCCATTTCAAACTTCAGGAGGCGGCGCGCACTACCTCAAAGCGGATTCCGTCTTTCGCGGCAAAGGAAACACCGCCGGTTTACCGGCAGCGCTGTTAAACGCATTAAAAGCAAAAAGTACCCAGCCCCCCATAGATTTCCCGCGCTTGATGGAAATGGGCGGCGAACTGACGCTTTTCCCGCAAACCCCGCGTTACACAAGCGGACCGCCAGACTTGGGATATTGGTACGACGTGCTGGATTATACCTGCGCCAGAATGGTGAGCTTTGGAAACATTACTGTTTTGCCCGGGACTGTGGTAGGCTTTCGTAACGAATACGCGCCCGAGTACGGAATCTGGACCTGGTGGGGGATTGATTTGCGAGAGGGTTCGACGTTCACCAGTCACGGCACCCCCTTCAAGCCGAATGTTTTTACCGACGTGCAATTTGTGCAAGAACAGGTAACGGCGCCTTGTATTTCCTCTTTCTTGCTCGATTTCTGGCCGATGGACGAAACGGCAACCCCGCCCACATTGGATTTCCGATTTTCCGATTTTTACGCCAGTCCGGAATGGTATCATTTTTGGGGCGGATACGATGAAGGCTTCTTTGGATTGGCCCCCACTCCCGATAGTCTGGTCCATTGGCGTCTCCGCGATTGCAATATCTCCGGGGGCCGAATTAACCTGGGTAATCCTGACGACGGCTCCTACTTTGGCGCGCCTTGGAATTACGTTTACGGCCAAGGCTCGATTGTGTGGTTCAACAATACGTTCAATCAGGTCAGCATCAATCTTGACCCGACGTATTATTGGTGGGATTTGACTACGGTGAATTGCGACATGCAGGTTCAAGCACACAACAATCTGTTTCGTGAGGGGACGTGGTTGCACCTTTCGCCCGCTCCCGCCACCGCTGGCAATTGGGTTTTCAAGGACAACTTATTCGACAAAGTCAGTTTCTTTCAGGAGATCGCCGCGCCGCTGGATTTCGATTACAATGCCTATTGGCGATTGACGCAATCGGAGCTGGATTGGTTGTATGGCTGGGGGCCGTGGTGGGCATGGCCCGCCAACGCCGCACAATTGCAGGCAACCATACCCGGAGACGATCTTAATGGGGGTAACGAACGAATCCTGACCACGGCACCGCCGTACCAGGCAGGCTCGCCGTCCACTGGTGGGTATGAGATTGGTAACTTGGGTAACTTCTATCTTACCCCGGGTTATATCCTATACAGTTCCTCCTATCGCGGCAGCCGTTCCGTGGCGGATGCGGGATTATACCACTACACCACGCTGGCAAGCCAAACCAAGAATGGCACGCAAGCAGGCAACGTGGTTATTGGGAGACATTATGTGGCCAAGCCCAACTGGGTCGCTACCCAAGTAACAGATTCTGATAATGACGGTATCCCGGATTACGTGGAAGATGCCAACGGCAATGGCCTTTGGGATGAAGGCGTGGAGACAAAGTATAACAACACACAAACAGAATCGGGCATCGCAGATGCGGCCAATGCGATCTATGATGATGAGGATTTGGATGGGGATGGCATGGTGGGGCGAATCGAAAAAGCATTGGGAGCGAATCCGCTGACACCTGACAATCCATTGATTGTGGTTCAAATCATAGAGCAAGAGCCGAGCATTTTGAGTTTTAAGTTGCCCGTCAACCACAGCTTAGTGGTTAGCATTGGCGGGATGAATCTAAATGTGGATGGGGCTGCAGCGACTCTTGATGACCTTACTGCCGCTGACGACGGAAAGTGTCTGCTGCTGTGGAACACAACTTTTGACCGCCCGGGGAGGCGATTTCTGCAACCGCAACTGGGGATACTGAATCCGGGATCGGAGGAGGCTACTCTTTCGGCGGCAGGTCCGATCCATCCCTTCTATTCAGACAACGTCCTCCAGTTCTTTGAAGCTGGTTCGATGTTCGATGACGCGGGAGCCTATCTGGACGCGGAATTGCCTGTCTGGAATGCAACGTACACGATCCGCCTGTACGACCCCTCCACCACTCCGTCAACTCTCATCAGGACTATCGGACCAAACACAACCTGGAGCGGGATGATTCAGGAGGACTGGAACGTGACCTATGCCAACGAAAGTCCATTTACAGGAGACACCGTTGAGGCTGTCTTCGACGTGACGCTCTTAGATGAATCTGCAACGCCAATCGCTTCCGGGATCAGCACAAAAATCCTGAGCAAAGCATCCGGAGCATTGACAGAATCTGGCCCCAATTTCAGTTTCACATACTTATTTACTCCGCATGCCGACTCCCCATACTACGGTTCACTTGTCACCGCCTTTGCAAAGAACGGCGTGGTCTGGAACGGCATGCAGGGCGTAGTGGATGCCTTGATAGCACCTCGCTGGCCTTGGGATGTGTATGGGTCGGCTTTCAACCGTTATCTTCCGGACTCCTGCGGGGAGTATCCAGGATATGTGACGCGCAGGTCACCTCCGCCCACTCCGTCCTGCGTGTGGACCGAGATCTCAATTGTGGGCAATTTGTTGCCTGATCTCGCCAGCGGTAGCACAAAACAGTTCTACTGTTACGCACATGGCGACCCTGGCGGGACATGGCTCGTTAACGCGACGCATGACGTTTACATCCGTCATGACGAAATTTCCAGTTTTTTGGGAAACACGGTGAGCGTGCGCGGAGAATTGCAGACAAGAAATCCGTATCGCTTCGTCTTTCTAGACACGTGTCACAGCGCAAGAAATTTGCGCTGGGCCCAAGCCTTTGGAATAGCCCGACTCGGCCCAACGCGGAATAAGGTAGGCCCCCAAGCATTTGTTGGATGGGCTAATAGCCATGGGACGGGACTCACATCTCACCCCGAATTTGGGAAGGCCTATACGGAAACATTGCGTGCGTTTTATGTTCTATGGATGAGTGGACACCCATTAGCAAGCTGTATAGATTTTGCGTCAGAGTACACTTTTCTCGACAACCCATTTCCTGTACGAGGCAATGAGATGATTGAAGTAAACGGACTTCGTGGGAAACGGAACACATGCGATATTTACGTAGTTGGCCATTCGGGACTTACTGTTAGCGGGCTGAACCAAAGCTGGGACAAACGCTATCAACCGCCATATCAGTATTGAGGATGTAATTATGAGTCTATGGATTCTCGTTGCTTGCGGGGTGATTCTAACCGCTTTGTTAAATCCGGTCCGAGGGGCGGAACAATCATCGGTGGAAGAGATCGCAAAAGCGATCAACGCTTTTGGGGTTAATCTATACCGCGAGTTCGGAAGCGAACCTGCCAATATTGTTGTTTCGCCGTTTTCCATTCATACAGCCCTTGCCATGAGTTATGCAGGGGCGCGGGGAGCAACCGCTCGAGAGATGGCCGGCGTTCTCCAATTCACAGAAGCGGCGCGCGATATCCACGCGGGCTACCGCGTTTTGTTGAAAGGCACGACAGAACGCAGCAGGTCGGGTTGCGAAATTGTTGTGGCCAATTCGTTGTTTGCGCAAAGCGGATATCTGTTTCTGAAGCCGTTTCAGGAATTGCTTCGCGACAACTACGACGGCAGCACGTATGAGGTTGATCTCACGGGCTCGCCGGGATTTGATCCGGTGAAAGCGGCAGCGGCACGGAAACAGATCAATAACTGGATTGCCGATAAGACGCGTGGAAAGATCAGCCAAATCCTTCCATCAACTTTTCCCGATCCGGACACCCGATTGATGTTAGTCAATGCTGTTTGGTTCAAAGGCAAGTGGGCGACGCAATTTCAAAAGGCAGCCACGGCAGACGCGCCGTTCTATCTGGCAACAGAAGGTTTTGTGACCGTTCCGATGATGAACCTTAAGGCAAATTTTGCTTACGCGGATTGGGATGATGTTCAAATATTGCAAGTCCCATACACTGGTGAGCATTTTTCGATGGTCTTCTGCTTGCCGAAAAATTCCCGGGAACTTGCTGCGATTGAAAAATCTCTCTCCTTCCGCAAAATCGAGAAATGGTCTCAGAGCATCAAATTGCGGAAAGTGATGGTTTCCTTGCCGCGATTTCGTCTGGTTTCAGAGCTCGAATTGAACGCGCCTTTGGGAAGGTTGGGGCTGAAACAAAGCTTCAGTGATAGCGCCGACTTTTCCGGGATAACTCCGGAAAAACCGTTTTACATCAAAGCAGCCCTTCACAAAGCCTATGTTGACGTAGATGAAGAGGGGACAGAGGCTGCGGCGAGCACCGTTATCATCTTCGATGAAAGCAGTGTCGCGGACAATCCGATCATATTCAACGCCAATCACCCGTTTCTATTTCTGATTCGCGACAATCATACTGGATTAATCCTGTTCATCGGCCGAGTCGCTGACCCGTCAAAAGAATAGCCATATGGGATTTCGTCCTTTGCATGTTTGCATTTGTCTCGGCGCAACCGTGCTGGCCGCTGTTGCCCAAGACGCGCAATTCGAAACGAACGCGCCAACGACGAATCGTTCGCCTGTCCCAAATCTCTTCCGACCGGATGGAAAACTTACGTCTGAAGCGTTCCGTTTCACGACGAAAGCTTACGAACGAGAAGCCCTGCGGTTGGTGCTTGAGGAAGCGAACCGGGTGGCGAAGGAATTAGATCTTCCGGAAGAGTTTCCGATCACCGAGACAAATTTGACCCGTGCGTTTATCGTCGGTTACGGCATGTCCCACTTCGGGCCGCGGATGATTGGCAACGTCCACACCCATCAATACGGTTACTTCGTCTCCGTGGATCACAAGTTATCCTTCGTGGAGGGAGCGCATCAAGACCGCGATTGCCTTGAATGGATGGAAAAATACCGCTGGCCCAAAGAGCGGATGGATACGAATGCTGCGTATCTATTAGCGACCCAATGGCTCGCTGCGGCCCGGATGGATGTAGCATCACTGAATCGGAACTGTCAGGTGCGAATCGAGCCGGAGTCATTTGCAAACCAAGGTTTGAGGCAGACTGGAAAATTCGTGCCGATTTATTTCGTCTATTGGGTTTCCGCGCAAAACACAGCCGAAGGTTATGGCAATGTGGCATCGGTAAAACTCCTTGCTCCAACAAAGACCTTGATCAGCTTGCGGGTTGAAGATTCCAAATACATCCTGCGTCAACCTATAGTGTTCACGAATCTTACACACTTGCTTTCGCAAACCAACAAAGTCGCTGAATCGAAGGCCTCACGTTAGGAGACAGAGATGCTCGTAACGCTAAAATTACGCAAGAAGGCAACTGCTTTCACGCTCGTTGAACTGCTGATTGTGATTGCCATTATCGCAATCTTGGCAGCGTTGCTGTTGCCGTCGCTTTCGGTGGCCAAACTGAAGGCGCATCAAGTGGTTTGCGTGGGCAATCTCAGGCAACTGGATCAAATGGCGCTGCTATACTGGCAGGATTATGGCAATGGATTTCCTCGCGACCAAAAAGGCAATTCAATTTACGCCCGGAAATTGGGCGCATCACTCCACACGCCGGATTATCGAATCTGCCCGGTCGCCAGCCGGCCTCAACCCGTGAATTATGACACCCCGGGAATGCGTAATCCCCTGAATCCCGGCACCGCCGCCAATTGTTGGTCTTTACCTGATCCCGATGTGGATTTGGACCCGAAGAATGATATGACGGGCAGTTATACATTGAATGGGTGGTTTTATCCGGTGACATCTACCTTATCCCTGTTTCTTGATCCGGAAAATGCTTTTTCATCCGACAGCAACGTCCGTTCGCCAGCTACGACCCCTGTCTTTACCGAAGGGAATTGGACACTGGCTTATCCCCGAGTTACCGATATGCGCGCGCGCGACTTGTTTTACGGGCAAAAGGGCTTTGGTAGCGGCGTTCCACAATTAAGCAGCGTCACGCTCGCGCGGCATGGTTCCAAACCGCCGACTGCCGCGCCCCGCGACGTGCCGGTCAACCAGCCACTGCCAAGGAATTGGGGGTCAACGTTGCGTTTGTTGATGGTCATGCGGAATTAGTCCGGCTGCCCAATCTTCCAAGTCTGACCTGGCATCGGAACTGGTCAGAAGTACCGTCCGGCCCACCCGGGCCAAGGCAGTAATATGGCGAACACTTCCGCTCCATTGTCTGACGCCAGGAGGTTCCTGCCGCATGGACAGACACAAGCGGCAGGGGCAACACCTTGGTTAATAAAGCCAGCCTTTGCCGGCATTATTCTTTTGAGTGGCTTTTTCCTGCTGCAAGGGCTGATTCCGCTCGGAAGGGTGGTGCAAATTGGAGCGGATGAAGGTTTTGAACTGGCCAAGGTGACGCTCGTTTCGCAAGGACATAAGCTGTACAGCGAAGTATGGAATGATCAGCCGCCATTGCACACGTTTCTGGTCGCACAAGCAATCAAGCACCTGCCACCCCTGCTGGGAGCGCGCTTGGTTACAACCGCTTTTACCGCAGTATTGCTTGCCAGCGTTTTTATCATTGTTGGCCGCACGTCGGGATGGCGGATTGGCACAATGGCGGTCGCATTGTTGATCTTATCCCCAGGATTTCTGGAATTGAGCGCGTCGTGCATGTTGGAGATTCCGGCCTTGGTGCGGGATGGGGGACGGTTGATAGTGGATAGTTGAGAGAGCGAGGGGTGAGAGTGGCAGCGTTGTGCGAGCTTTCGCTTTCACCTCTCTTCTTTTTTGGGGAAGTCGCTTGGTCGGAAGGAGGCAGCCGGCGATGGATAGCAGCGAGGGAGGGTCGCTGCTACTTTTTCTTCCGTTCCAGCGCGGTCTTGGTTTCCGCCTGCAACGCGTCCAGTTCGTCCCGGATTTCGTTCTTGGATTTTCGATCCATGCGGTCAATGAACAGAATACCATTCAGGTGATCCGTTTCATGTTGCACGGCGCGCGCTAGAAGTCCGCCGCAGCGGAAGGTAATCGGTTTGCCTTTTTCGTTGAGCGCGGTGACTTCGACGGATTCGGGACGCAACACGTCACCGTAGAGTTCAGGAAAACTGAGACAACCTTCCGGTCCGAGCACGGCATCATTCAGCGGCTTGATTTCCGGATTGATGAGAACCAGCGGCATGAATTTGTCCACGTCCGCCGGTTTGCCATCCAGTTCAAGCGTGGACGGGCGATCCGTCACACCACGAACGTCAATGACGGTCAGTTGCAGAGCTTTCCCGACCTGTTGCGCGGCCAGACCGATGCCTTTCGTCGCATACATGGTTTCAAACATGTCGGCGATGAGGTGTTTGATGTCCGGCGTGATGGACTCGATGCGCGCGCCTTTCTGGCGGAGAATCGGGTTTCCGTATTTGACGACCTCCAAAATCATTTGCTTGGCCAATTCTGTTGCAATCCCACCAGGTCAGCCACCGTCGGGCTCTTCGCCGTGCGAACGTAAAAGCCGCTCGTGGTAACACCTGTCAGAACACTACCCGCGATGTCGAGACCAAGCAACTGACCGAGACAGAAGCCCGCATTGAAATGGTCGCCCGCGCCTGTAGTAATGAGCGGTTTCGGAGTAAACGGGCCTTCGACGATTGCCGACTCCTTGGCATTGACCGCCAAGGCATACGAAACCGGATGTACGACTACGGTACCGATGGCGATGCGTTCGCGAATTTGCGTAGCGAGTTTCAGCAAACCTTCGGGCGTACGATTGCTGGTATCGAAGCCCAGGTGCGTGCCGATTTCGTAAGCTTCTTTTTCGTTAAGGCCGAGAATCGCATCGAAATATTTCTCGAATCCGGTAATCAAATTAAGCGCTTTGAGAATGTCTTCGCGCGTACGTTTTTCGGGATCGGCTAAATCGAAGAATACTTTGCGACGCGGACCGGTGAGTTTCGGGCAGACTTCGCGTTGAATGGCTTCCCAGATTTCGTTCATGCCGGTGAGCATGGTCCAGTTCACAAAGCCGACGAACTGCGCGTTCTGCATGCGGGCGACGAACTTGTCATAACCGAAGCGGCTTTTGATGTTTTCCCAGTTCACCTGTTTGAGCGCGGACAATTTGCCGCACATGATTTTGCCGTCTTCGAATTCGAGCGCGTCGGTATAACCCGGCTCAGCGAGCGTGTGAACTTCAGCGCGTTTTGTGAAGTCGCTAAAAATGGGATGAATGTTGGGATAACCGAGATTGCCGAGGTAACAGACTTTCAACCCGAAGCTGGCGAGTGCATTGGCCATGATAGGCCCGTTGCCGCCGAGTTTGGTTTGCTGACTCACCAATTCCACGTTCGTGCTTTTGCCCGCTGCACCAGCGAGGCGTTCGGCGTATTTGGCGATGGTTGGCAAACGCGTGTATTTCTCGGCGTTCTCCCGCTTGTCCACGACGTGGAGAATTTCGTCCACGAAGCCGTCGAGGCCGACGAAGGCGTTAAGGTTGGCAGTTTGAGCGGCTTGAGCCTGGAGTTTCTGCGCGCATGCAGCGCGTAATTCTGCGGTGTTGTTCATGTTTAACGTCGGGACAATGAGTAATGGTTAAAAGAGAAAAGTTAATCCGCTGAAATTCCCATGGCCTGGAGGACACCCTCAAGTTCTGCATCGCTGAAAAACGAAATCTCCAGCGCGCCTTTGCCGTCCTTATAACGCAGCAAAACCTTCGTGCCAAGCTTCTCGCGAATCTTGTTTTCGAGATTCGCCACATGCGCGTCGGTCGGCAACGGCGTGCGCGTTTTTTTGGTTTCGCCACGCGACTGCCATTTTGCCACCAGGCCTTCGGCCTGGCGGACGTTCAATCCTTCTTTGATGATGCGCTCCGCGGCTTCACTTTGTTGAAGCGGATTCGCGAGACCAAGAACGACTTTGGCGTGGCCCACCGACAGGCGACCGTCGCGGATGAAATTTTGCACGTCGCCCGGAAGCTTCAGCAGGCGCAATGCATTCGCGACCACCGCACGGCTTTTGCCGACTTTAGTGGCGACCTGTTCCTGCGTGAGTTGAAACTGGCTGACAAGCTGCGCGTAACCGAGCGCTTCTTCAATCGCGTTCAGATTTTCGCGCTGCAAATTCTCGATCAGCGCCATCTCCAGCACCGCGCGGTCGTCCGCTTCACGAACGATGACCGGAACTTCAGTCAGCCCGGCCAATTGAGCGGCACGCCAGCGGCGTTCGCCGGCAATGAGTTCGAAATGGTTTCCCTGCGGCCGAACAATGAGCGGCTGAACGATGCCTTGTTCCTTGATGGAATCAGCGAGTTCGCGCAGCGCTTCCGGCGGAAAATCTTTGCGCGGCTGAAAAGCGCACGGCTTTACCTGGCCCACCGGCACGCGGCGGACGGCGTCACGCGAAACGGGCGCAGGCGACGGAATGACCGAGTGCGGCACCGTCGCCGGCACACTGGCATGCGTGGTGTTCGAGGATTCGGTTGTGCTCGTGGGCGGCGTGACTGGCGCGGGTTTGGCGATGGCCGGAGAGCCACCCAACAGCGCGCCAAGACCGCGTCCCAGTGCCGGTTTTGACATGCGGCAAGGGTGTCGAACGAGCGTTTCCTTGTCAATTATCCATCAAAAGTCGGACAAATATAGCGTGACTTAGAACAACAAAAGCTCTAACGCCGGTCCCGCGACAGCGATTCTCACTTCACGTCCACCAGAACCCGCTGATAACGCGTGAGCCGGGGCGTGCCGTGGTCGGTCACGGCAAGGATGATATGCATCGTGCCTGTTCCGGGCGGCATGACACGATTCGTTGGAACGATAAACCAGGCTTGCGGCTGATCGAAATTCCGAATCGTCAGCGGTTGGCCGCTACGCGCATTGGAAAGCGGAAATGTGCCGGCTTCATTGTAATAGAACCATTCATACGACAGGGCATCGCCATCCGGGTCGGTTGTGCCCGTGGCGCTGAGATTTACGCGCTCGCCGGGTTTGGCGGTGAGGCGATTCGGATGACCGAGTTTGGGCACAGGCGGATGATTGGCCGCCGCGTAATTGGTCGTCACCGTCCAGGTCATGCGTGCAGCGAAATCATTTTGAAACGCCGAACGCCAACGCCAGATGGTGGCGTGATTGTCATCATGCCAGCGGCCATCAATGCCGAGAACTTCGTCATCCGCATCGGTCCAGAAAGGACGGGTTTCGGGTTGCAGATGCCATTTCTGCAAACGTGGCGTATAGAATTCATAACGCCCGCCCCAGCCGCCCCAATTGGGATGTTCCGGATCGCTCAGGCCGTTGTTGATCAGGTTGAGAAACGACGGCGTATCGCCTTCCATGAGAAATTCCCAGTGCGGATAGACCGCGCCCAACGGTCCTTTGCGACGGATGTTCTGAGCCAGCCATTCATTACTCACCAGCGTGAAATCCGCGCCATCGCAGCGGGCGTGGAAATAATCACCACTGATACCGCTCCAGGTGGCGTGATGATAGGCGCCGCCCGCGTTGAAGCCGGGACTCGCAATGTAGAACAGGTTGGTAAAGTTCTGGCGAATCCACGGGCCGCTGTCGTCCTGGTCCGAAATCGTGTACACGCGGAGTTTGGAGACAAATTTCTCAAGTTGCTCCGGCGTGCGAGTGGCGCGGACTTTCCACAATGCCTGCGCCAGAACATTTGGCCCGCCCCAGACGGTTACCCAGACGGGCCGCGGATCGTCCTTGTCCACGGCGCTGATGATGAGTTCCGAACCGGAGGAATCGTGGCCCTCGCCAACGGCCTTCATGCCATATAGCGCCGGACCTTCCTTGAGCACGGAGAACAGATGATTTGTCGTGGGGAAACCGGGTTCGTGAACGAGCAAGTTGTCGCGAACCTTGCCGTAGGCTATCACGATTTCGCGGATGCGCCACGCGGCGGTTTTGTTCTGCTGATGAATGGACGTGGTGGCAACCAGGCCTTCCACGTTCCAGTGGTTGCAGTACGTGAGAAATCGTACCAGGGACATGGCATCGTCGGGTTCGTTTTCAATATCCGTCAGCACGATGACGCGAGGTTTGGTTTCCGCTGCCAAACCATTCGCACCGAATCCAAATGCGATTGCGAGCAAAGCAAGGATGGTTAGAAGTGGCTTGAGAATTCCTTTGTGAAAGTTGTCAGCACCAAAGGTTCGTAAGCCAGTAGCCCACGGCGTAAGCCGTGGGGATGCGCAAGCCAAACCCAAGCCTCGTAGCGGCGATAGTGAATGGCCGAATTCAAATTGTCTGTCGCCCCTGCCGGGGCTTGAGGCGTATCGCCGGTCCACCCACGGCTTACGCCGTGGACTACGTTCTACCGCTGCTCCGCAGCTCCGGTTAGTTGTCAAGACCGTGTTCATCATCAATCTCAGTCAGAAGCAGTTTTTGCGGCCGTCTTCTTTTGCGTTGTTGCCGGCGACTTACAACGCTCCAAGCGTGCGGCGAAATCTCGAAGGAAATCTTCCCGCCATCGGCTCACAGTTTTAGCACCGAAAAAAGCGCCTTCGGCAAGTTCCGGCGTTGGATCGTCGGTCCACCAGTTGGGAAAATCTGCGGACGGTTGTTTCGCGAGGTCGGGCGAGGGCAATACCGCGGTGATGCCGCCAGTCTTGCCGTCGAGTGAAGGCACGTTGCCGCGAATCGTGAAAGTGTATGTCTTCGGGTCTTTCGGGGAGAAGCGAAAGCGCACTGTTTTGTCTTCAGCCACGTGGCCGACGAGCGATTGATTCTCGACGAGCAATTGCGCTTCAGGTTTGGCTGGCGCATCCGCACTCAATGAGAGCACCAGTTCCAGAATGCCAAAGACTTCAATGCGATCCTTGCTCGTAGTCAGCCGGTCGAAGCGCAAGTAGGGCCGCTCCCATGCGCGCACAAACTGCCCGCCCCAGCCGGGTTTGGATGGATCTTCTGGCGTTCCTTTGAGCAACCATGCAACGGAAGGTGTGTCGCCCATCTTCATCGTGCCGCCGAGATGTGTGTTGAAAAAGTCTCCGAGCGCGCCATGACCTGCAATGTGCCGGCTCACGAATTCCTTGTTGCCCCATTCGCCCTGCTGGTTGCCACCGACGAACCAACCGCGATACGTGGAGTTGGCTTCGATGATCCAGAGCGTGGGATGATGATCGGCGAGGTATTGATAAGCATCGGGAGACCATTTCTTGTTCGGGCCGCCGACGAAATACACCCGTAGCTTTGGCAAGATATCCGGCGCGTCGTGCAGGGCCTGCGCCAGATCTTCGATGCCGCCCCAGACTAAAACGTGTAGTGGGCGCGGATCGTCACGGCGCGCACATTGAACAATCCACTGTGAACCTTCTGTCGGGCGACGCACGCCAGCATAGGGCGCGACTGCGGCTTCGCCTTGCTTGGTCATCGCTCGCAACGCCTCGGGAGTGGGGTAGCGCTCAGAATGCGTCTTCAAATTCGCGAAATCTTTGGCGTAGTGATCAATGACCTCGAGGATGTGTTCCTTTCTACCCGGGCCGTAGGGCGATGAAATCAATCCTTCCAAATCAAAGCTGTCCGCATACACCAGTAAATGCACCATGGACTGAAAATCATCCGGGTCCGTGCCGCCGATGTCCGTAGAAACAATGATGCGAGGACGCGAATCCGTTGCCGCGGCAGACGCAGGTGTGTTGGACCAAAAATAAATCGCGGTCACGCTGAAAAGCGCGAGTGCAAAATGACAGTGACGGGCGATGCAGTTCATTCGGTCACCTTCGTCAACCAAACGACCTTCGCGTCTGGCAAAACAACTTTGCTCCCGGCGTTGATAATCTTGTCGGCAGTGACTTCACCGTTACGCGTATGGATGATGTTCAGCCGGAACGAACCCGTTTCCTGTGACAAATTCAATTCGCCGCCGCCATAAACGAGGATTTGTTTTCCGGCTTCGCGCAAAGCCCAACGACCATTTCGGGAGGCTTCCGACCACGGCTGCATTCGTGGAATGGCGGCGAGAAGTTGCGGGTCGGTGCTCTGGGACAAACGTGGCATCGAACCACCTGCACAAACCCAAGCCCATTTGGCGGCGTCAAAATTGCAAATGACCGGTTTGTTGGGGAACTTCGCGCGATACTCGGCCACCATGTTGGCGAGGTTTTCATCATTCGGGCGACCGCCGCGCCATTGTCGCTCGAATTGTCGCGGCGCGAGGTTTTTACCGCTAGGCGGGGCGAATTCGCCTTTGTCCGTGCGCCACCAGTAGCGGAAGTCAATTATGTCGACTGTCTCGTAGCGTTTCTTGTCGGCAAGAATTGCATCGTGTACGTCTTTCGTCGCGGAGAGGGCGATGAATGGCCCGTG
>CALAYC010000173.1 GCA_937894935.1 uncultured Verrucomicrobiota bacterium | reverse complement strand
CGTTTCTGCGTGAGCCGAGGGTCTGATTAGCAAACGCCAGGCGGCAAATAACAAAACGCATCCGAGAATGATTTTGTACGTGGCGATTGGCAGTTTCATCATTCCACCGAGAAACGCCATCGGGATGGATAGCGTGGCGAATGGTGCGAACAGTTTCCAATCGAAGTGACCCGCGCTGGCGAAACGGATTGTTCCCACCGTGCCGACGAGAAGATTCAACACTAACGCCGTCGGTTTCATCACTGCCGGCGGAAGGCTGAACAACGCCATGGCGGCCAGATAACCGGAAGCGCCGGCGTGGCCGACGGAGGAATAGAGTAATGCGGCGACGAAAATCAGCAGCGTTAGAACGAGGGTATCATTCATCGCTGCTTGCTCCTCGTTTAAATCGGCGGCGTGATATGGCGCACGAGTAACGGAATGCTCGCCTGCACTTTTTCATCGAACATCACATCCAGCGAATACAGACCGGGCTCTTCGAACTTGAGCTGTTGAATGTTGAGGATGTAATTGCGCGTGCCGAAGTGCATGTCACCGGGGAGCGTTACTTCCACGGGAATTTCAATCGGCGGCATGATGGCGCGTCCGTCGGCATCCACGAAGTTGAGTTTCATCTGGCGCTTGCCTTCGTCTTCACTGGAGAAGGTGACGCGCAAGGCGACGGCGCATTGCGGATGCGTGGCGGGAAGTTCGCGGGCGTAAATGGTGTCGAACGCGCCGAGAAGATTCAGTTTGCCGTTGTCATCGGTCGCTGCGTCGCACAGCACTGCCACTTGAATGTTCATGCGGGCAATAGCTAGCCAAGAACCGGGGCAATTAGCACGCAAGATTTTTTGCTTACGCGGCGGCCAACCGGCGTAAATCGGCGAGGAAATTGTCCACGTCATCAGGAGTGGTGTCCCAACTGCACATCAGGCGTGCTTCCTGCCAACCTCCGACGTGCGTGTAAAATTTCCAGCCGCGCGCGTGCATGGCTTTCACGAGCGCATCCGGAATGGCGGCAAAGACGGAATTCGTATCAACCGAATAGGCGATTTTGATTTGCGGCAAATCGCGTAGGCCGTCGGCAAGACGACGGGCCATTGCGTTGGAATGCCGCGCATGTTTCAGCCACGCGCCATCCTTCAAAACACCGGTCCACGGCGCGGAGAGAAAGCGCATTTTCGACGCGAGTTGCCCGCCTTGTTTACAGCGATAATCAAATTCCTTCGCCAGATCGCGATCGAAGAACACCACCGCTTCGCCGATGGCGATGCCGTTCTTCGTGCCGCCAAAACACAGGACGTCCACGCCGGATTTCCAGGTGAGTTCGGCAGGAGTGACGTTGAGAGCGGCGACAGCGTTGGCGAATCGCGCGCCGTCCATGTGCACGCGTAATCCGTGGCGACGCGCTTCGTCGGTGAGAGTTCGCAGTTCTGTGAGTGAATAAACCGTTCCCACTTCCGTGGCCTGCGTGAGACTCAACACCTGCGGTTTCGGATAATGAATATCCTTCCGCTTGTTTACTGCGCGATCAATGTCCTGCGGATCGATTTTTCCTGCGGCGCCTTTGAGCAGCAGAATTTTGCTGCCGTTGGCGAAAAATTCCGGTGCGCCGCATTCGGATGTTTCGATGTGCGCAATCTCGTGGCACAGCACGCTGTGATACGACTGACACAGGGAGGCGAGCGCGAGGGAATTCGCCGCTGTGCCGTTGAACACGAAAAACACTTCGCAATCTTTCTCGAAGATTTCGCGAATCAGGTCAGAGGCGCGTTGCGTCCAGCGGTCGTTGCCGTAACTGACTTCGTGCTCGGCGTTGGCCTCCTGCATCGCCGCCCACGCTTCGGGACAGATGCCGGAATAATTGTCGCTGGCGAAGTGACGGGGGATGGAATTCGGCGCTGACATACGGAGAAACTAATGAAACGGCGCGGAAGCGAAAGTCCGGAGAAATGCGGCGCGCGGCTTTTTCCTTGCGCTTCGGGGCGCGGTAAAATTTCCTCAGCGCGTGTCAGATGCCAAACCTGATTGCGCTGCGGCAACTTCTTCCTCTCATCGGCCCGCTCGGCTCTGGGAAGCGCTGCTTCCGGTCGTCGTCTTGATTATTCTGATTCGCGAAAGTCTGGTGCGGTACGAAAGCACGGCGCATCTACCATTGTTACTTGCAGCAGCGGTGGCGGCGATTGTCGGTGGGCGACTTGGATTTCGGTGGGGTGAAATCGAGGACGGGATTATCGAGGGCATTCGATTGGGATTGAAGGCGATTTTGATTCTTCTGGTCATCGGGATGTTGATCGGGACGTGGATTGCCGGCGGGATTGTTCCGATCATGATTTATCACGGCTTAAATCTGCTGAGTCCGTCGCTTTTTCTGGTGGCGACGTGCGGCATTTGTTGTGTGGTGTCGTTGGCAACAGGAAGTTCGTGGACGACGGCAGGCACGGTGGGTGTGGCGTTGATTGGGGTGGGGCAGGGGCTGGAAGTGCCGTTGCCAATGGTGGCGGGGGCGATTGTTTCGGGCGCGTATTTCGGCGACAAAATTTCGCCGCTATCGGATACGACAAATCTTGCTCCGGCGGCGGCGGGGTCGGACCTGTTCGAGCACGTGCGTTATATGTTGTGGACTACGGTGCCGTCGCTGTTGATTGCGCTGGTGCTTTATGCGGCGCTTGGGTGGTCGGGAGCGGTTCCGCACAGTCCAGATGCGGAGAAAATCAGCGTCATTCGCGGCGCATTGGAAACGCAATTCCGGCTGAACCCGCTTTTATTTCTGCCACCGTTGCTGGTGATTGTAATGGTCGTGTTTCGATTGCCGGCTTTGCCGTCGCTATTAGGTGGGGTTTTGCTGGGAGGCCTCTTCGCCGTGAGCTTGCAAGGAGCAGAACTCAAATCCGTATTGGCAGCGGCGCAAACCGGTTTTGTGGCGCAGACGGGCGTGGCTTCGGTGGATGATTTGCTATCGCGCGGCGGAATGGAAAGCATGTTGCCGACGGTGTCGTTGATCCTCTGCGCGCTGACGTTTGGCGGGGTGATGGAGCGAACAGGTTTACTTGCGGTGCTGGCGCGAGCGATTTTGCGGATGGCGCGGAGCGTCGGCGGATTGGTTGCGGCGACGATTGCGACGTGTTTCGGTATGAACGTGATCGCGTCGGATCAATACCTTTCCATTATTGTTTCCGGGCGGATGTATCACGAGGCGTATCAACAACGCGGGTTGCATCCGAAATTGTTGTCACGCACGCTGGAGGATGGCGGGACTTTGAGTTCGCCGCTTGTGCCGTGGAACACGTGTGGAGCGTTTATGGCGACGACGCTGAGCGTTTCGACGTGGGCTTATCTGCCGTACGCGTTCTTGAATCTGCTGAATCCGATCGTCGCAATCATCATCGGTTTCGCCGGATGGAAAATTGCGCGCATCAACTCACCGGGAAAAACTGACGCACAACCGTTGAAGTAATTTCAACGTGGTGGGGCCGGCGGCTCAATCCGGTTCGATGTCGTGCGTATCAATGTTCAATCCGTGCAGATGCTCGACGGGCGGTTTTTCGGCCAATACCCGATACAGACACCAGCCGAACAGCAGTGTGACGGTGCCAACGGAGAGCAACATGATAATCCATCCAGCGGTGGTCATACTTTTTTAGGACGGTTGAGCTGTTTACGGAGTTTTGGTTTGAGCGGCTTCGGCTGCGCGAGCTTTATCCCAACGTTTACCGGCCAGTGCCGTGAGGACGGTAAAGAAGACGAATATGATTATGAGGAACGAAACCGTCACGCGCGCGACGGGGCTGGGGTCATCCCCGATCAAATCACGAACATAGCTGGTCGGTGTGAAAGCGCCGGTTTTGGGATCCCAGCCGAAGACATTGAACAAAATGAACAGCACAAAGATGGCGAGCAGATAAACCGGCGAGATGTATTTGATGATGAATTTATAAATTGAAGGAATGCGCATCTCCGCGCCTTCATGAGCTTCCTTCCAACCGCGTTCAATTCCCAGAATCCAGCCGAAATAGATGACCAGAATCGTGCCCATGACGAAGAGGCAGACTGTTCCGACCCAGAAATCCATCGTATCAAGCGCCTTCAAATCCTTGCTGAAATAAACGACAAACATCGTGCCGATGGCTGTGATTAGTCCGAGCCACGTTACGGATTGTTTTCGGCTCAATCCCAAGCCTTCCTCGAGGAAGGCAATGCCGGGTTGAAGCATGGAAAGGGAACTGGTGATGGCGGCGAGGAACAGGAGGAAGAAGAACATGGAGCCGAACAACGCCGGCATGGGCATTTCGGAAAAGACGAGCGGCAATACTTTGAAACCCAATCCAAACGTGCCTTGTCCCACGATACCCGCCGCTCCGAGGAAAACGAATGCTGCCGGAACGGTGATCATACCGCCGAGGGCTACTTCGCAGAATTCATTGGCGGAACTCGCGCTTAAACCGCTCAGCACCACGTCATCTTTTTTCGCCAGATAACTCGCGTAAGTGATGATGACGCCGAATCCAACCGAGAGGGAAAAGAAGATTTGTCCTGCGGCCGCAAGCCAGAGTTGTGGGTTTTTGAGTTGCGTGGTCCAGTCACCGGGATTCCACATGTAACCGAGGCCGTTGAGCACATTTTGCTCGGGCAAGGCCGGGTTGGGGGTGCCGAGGGTTAAGACGCGGATGACGATGACCACGGCGATTAACACCAGGGCGGGCATGGCGAATTTGCAGAACCATTCGATGCCTTTGACGAGACCGCGATAGATGAGAAAGAAATTCAGGACGAAAACGATTCCGAGGAAAGCGACCGCGCCATTATTGACGCCGGAGAAGGCCAGTCCGTCGTTTG
>CALAYC010000172.1 GCA_937894935.1 uncultured Verrucomicrobiota bacterium | reverse complement strand
GTTTCCATCACGCCCCACACCGTACCGAGCAATCCGATGAACGGTCCGCCCGCCACCGCCGTTGAAAGCACAATCATGCCTTTTTCGAGCGCCATGGATTCGCGCATCGCGGCTTCTTCGAGCGAGACGCGCACGGAATCAAAACCCGCCGGAGTGATGCGTGCTTCGCCCTGAATAATGACCGGGTTTTTGCTCAGTTGAAATTGCAGTTCCTTGTAACCCGCTTCGTACAACTCGAATGCCGGCGCGCCATCATAGGAAATTCCTTTGCGCTTCAATTCCAGTGGATCGCGGATTTCCTGATAAGCCTCGAAGAATTTCTTCGACGCCCGGCTCGCCCGCCAGAGTTGAATGATTTTGGTGATGATAACCGACCAACTGAAGAGCGATACGATGACCAGCGAGCCGATGGTAATCTTGCCTTCGAGCGTGGCTTTCTCGAACGCGAATTGCAACGCGCCCGAGGCGAACAAGGGAGTGATGAGGGATGGAGTTGTCATAGATTAAATTGATGGATTCAGTTCGGTTCAGGATTTCGCAGGCAGAATGACGGTCACGCGACCGGTGGTTTTGGCGAGGCGCGGCAGATTGCGTTTCTCTTTGCCGGGTTCTTCTTCAGTTTCAGATGTCGCAGCGGCGACGGGTTTATTCGCTTCATCATTGGCTGCTGCCTGACTGGTCGCGTTGGCTGCCGAGCCTTGGGAAAAACCTTGTTGCGCGGACGAACTGACTTCGCCGCTCGTTGAAATATTTTGCGAGAGCAACGACGCATCTACTGTTGCGCCGCTGGCCGAAATTCCGCCGATGCCGATGACTGTTCCGGAAATATCGCCGCCCGCACTGATGTTGGCATTGCCGCCGGTCAGAAACGTTCCGACAACTTCCTGCTTCGCGCTGATGTCGCTGTCGCCGCGTGCAAAAATGAATCCGGATACACCACCGGTGGCATCTATTTTCACATTGCCGCCAACGACACCTGAGCCGCTGACATCAATGTTCCGACCGATCACAAATCGTGGTTGATCGTTGGCCGCAAACTGAACCACGTAAAAGGGCCGCTGATTCACATCGAGAACGATTCGATCCGGCTGATCGGGTTGCGGTTCGACCAGTTGCAAGCGCAGTTTTTCCTGGCCCAACGTATCGCCCAGTTCCAACCCTCGAATAACGCGGCCATCGCTGAACACCGTGTTGGCATCGGCGTCCTGCAATTGCGTGACGTAAACCGGATTGCCATTTTCATCCAGAACCGGATCGCCATTCGCATCCACCAATCGCAATCGCCAGCCGGCATCCGCGAGTGATTGATCGCTCACGAGATTTCCGCTGCTGAAGACCGGCGCGTAGGACACGATGTTTCCGTCTGTGTCGCGAATGGCTTCCATGCCAGCGAGCAGCGTCACCCGCGCCAACGACGGTTCAACGCCGTTGCGGGGATTCTGCACAATTCCACCCGCGCTGGCCGTGATGTTTCCTTCCAAGGCCGCCACGAAAATATCGCCCACGCGCTGTTGCGATACCGGGAAGCGCGGATTCGATGATTTGGGGAACGTTGTGGCGTAAATGCCGTTGCCATGAATACCCGGACGTGAAATGACGATCTCGCGGGTGATCGGATCGACGTAAATTTTTTCCACCTTCACGCGTCCGCTGCCGCCCACGCCGGCGTCGATATTGCCATGCAGCGAAATGACCGTGACATTGCCCCCGTCGTAAGCGGCGATGCGCGAGCCGTTGACGTTGATGTCGCCGCCGGCAATGACTGTAACGTCATCCGGATAAACCGTGAAAATGCCGCGCGCATCGTTGCCGCCCAGGGAAAAGTTCCGCGAACCGACGTTCACATGACCGCCCGCCGTGACGTTGATTTTGCCGCCGTTGTGTGACGCGATCTTCGTCGAAAACATATCGAGATTGCCCGTCAGCGTGACGTTGATGTCGGCGCCATGCGTGAAGTAATTCGCTAGCGCCGCATTGCCTGCCGGTCCCTGCGACACGATGCCGAGCGTGGCGCCGAGGTCCAGATTGCGCGCCGAAATTTCAAAACTGCCGCCGCCACCCAACACGTAACCTGTGCTCGGGTTCAACGGCACATCCTGGCTGGCGAGATAAAGCTGCTGCAAAACCTCGGGCGGAATGTATTGCGCGGGTACAGTGACCGGTTCGCCATCCGGCAAATACAGCGGCTGTCCATTCGCATCAAACGCGCGCACCGTGAGATTCAACAGCGCCTGATACTGTTCGCCGGTCATGCGCCCCTGAAACGTCAACGTTCCCGTAGCTTCATCGTAAAAGAACTGACTCTGAATGCCGGCGGCTCCACCGGTCAGCGGCGGATAAATCAGATTCAACAACGGATCGAACAACGTGTCGTTCGGACGCGGACTCGGCACGCTCGTGAACACATTGCGATTCAGAATATCGCCTGCGACGTTAATGCGCGTGACGTCGTCCGCGTGCAGATTCTGACCGGCGAAACGGCTGTTAACCATGTTGCCGCCCACGTTGATTTCGGCGCGTTTAGGTGCGCCGATCAGAATAGCCGTGAGATCGCCGTCAATGTTCAACTCAATCGGGTCGGGATCATTCAGGTGAACGGGGACGGCGGCATGATCGTTCAGACCAAAGTCACCGAACGCCCGATACTGCGTCTTGCTGCTATCGGACATGATGAGCTGCGTCAGACCGGTGTTCTTCGTGCCGATCAACGAACCGCCGTCCGTCGTCGTGATGCGCAGATTGCCCAGCGGCGACGGGAACAGAATCAGGTCATTGCCCAGAATGACGCCGCCTGCGCCAGCGGTGATTTCCAGAATGCCGGGATAAATCGGCAACATGCTTTGCGAAAACGCATCCGTGTATCGCGGCAAGGCGGTGCCGCGAAGTTGCACGGAGTTACCCGCGTTCAGAATCGTGTAAGCGTCCGGAGCGTAATCGAAGCGATAGCGGTTGACTGCGGAACTCGAGCCGAGATTGTTGAACAGGCCGTTCGGATTCCGCACCTCCTGCAAAAGAATGTCCTGCACGGCATTCACCGTCCATCCGCCGTTGACAAGGCTCAATGCCAACAAACGCGACGCTGTTCCGGCATTGCGGCCGGCGGTAATGTTGCCGGTTCCGTTGCGCACCACGAAGTGACCCGCAACATCTCGACCCGCTTGAATTGTGACATTGCCCGGCGCTGCGCCAAACGCGCCGCTGCCGGCATCGGTTTGAATGCCGCCAGCGATCGGCAGATAACTGATGACGTCCAGTCCTGCCGTCAGATTTACATCGCCGCCGTTGGCCGTGCTGATGCCGCCCAAATCGAAGCTGACGTCGTAACCTGCGGCGGAGAACGTGAAGCCGTTGGCTTTCGTGCCGGTGTTGATGGTGCCGCCCAACGCGGTGGCGTTGATGTTGCCGCCATCAATCGTCCGCACGTGACCGCTGCCTACCGTGATATTGTTTCCCGCCAGCAGATTGATGTCGCCGTTCAACGCCTGTAACGAAGCGTTGCCGGAGAACACAATGTTGCCTGTGCCTGCGATGACTGTGTCCGCGAGCGAAAAATTCCGTCCCGCTTGCAACGTCACGGACCAGTTCTCGCCCGCGAGAATGCTCGCGCCGCTTGAAAGCGTGATGTTCCGTCCTGCTTCCAGTTTTAACAGACTTCCCGGCTCACTCAGTCCGGTGCTGGCAATCAAATCCCAGGTCACACCTGAGGACAGTGTGATGTCGCGCGTGGCTTGCAACGTGATTTGCGAGAAACCGAGAAACGAGGAATCCACATCGAGGTTCAGCGTGCCGGAGGCCGGAGGATCGCCCGCGCCGACTGTGCCCGATCCCAGACTGCCACCGCTGTAACCGATGACGATGTCCTGCGGATCAATCAGCAGTTGCCCGCCACGATATCCTGCTGTCGCCCGGCCATCCAGTTCCGAACGAATCGCGGGCATGTGCGGCGCGGAAACTTCCACGAATCCGCCGTCACCGCCTTCCGCACCGCCGGCCACGCTAATCTTCGAACCGGCTGCATCCGCATAAGCGCCTTCGGATTTGATGATAATCGCGCCACCGTTACTGACGCCGGTGTCGTCACCCTGAGCGACGATTTCCGAAGTCGCGCCGAGCGTGATGGAATCCGCCGCGTAAAATTCAATCACGCCGTTGCGTTCGCGGACAGAATTCGCCTGCACCAATCCGTCTTGATTCACCACACGCGCATTCAGCGCGATGGATCCGGCATCGGCAATCAACTGACCGCTATTGTTCACCGAGCCGGATTGCAACGTCACTGCTGCGCTCAGGCCGCGACCGTCCGGTCGTTCGCTCAACAATACTTCCTGACCGGCCAGTAATCCGATGTTTCCGCCCGGAGCGGAAATCTTCCCGTGATTTTGAATCTGTTCCGCAATCAAGAACGCCGAACCGCCCGGGCCGACGTTGAGTTGGCCATAGTTGATAATGCTCGCAGTCGGAGCGGGACCGGCGAATTGCCAGAACAAACCTCCGCCACCTTCGGACGGTACGACCGGGGCAGTGGAAACAATCAATCCTGCGGCGCTCACAAACGAATCCGGTCCGAAGTAAAAACCCGATTGATTGATCAGAACGACGATGCCGTTGGCGTTCAGATTGCCATAAATCTCGGAAGGATTTTGATCGTTGATGCGATTCCACACCAACGACCGGCTCGAAGGCTGAACAAATGTCGTCGTTTCACCAGCGCCAATGTTGAACGATTGCCAGTTCAGGAAAGCGTTGTGCGATGCGGTGACGGTGAGATGCTGGCCGTTGGCAACCGCGCTCGCGGTGCCGCTTTGAACCGTCATTCCCTGTGGATTGGCGACGGCGTCCATCGCGCCTAATGCGGCGGCCAGCGCGAGGCAGACAGATTGACTGCCAATGCTGCGGGAATAATCGAATGATCGGATGTCGCAACGCTGCTTTTCATTTTCGCGCGGAAAAGCGTTGGAGCGCTGGCGAGCGTTCCGCTGATTTTTCTTCGGGTTGGTTTTCATCAGAATTGTGCGCCAATGGAAAAGTTAGCCCGAGGCCGACCGGCTTCGGTGTTATTCGAGTCCGCCAACGGCCAGGCCAGAGTCAGTTTGGCGTCCACACGATTGTTGACGTTCGCGGATAAACTGAAGCCTGCGCCCCAGAGTGTGCGTCGTGTTTCCGGAACAGTTGCACCGTCGAGATAAAACCGTTGCCCCACATCCATAAACACGCTGCCGCGTAACCACGTCGGCACTTGGCCGGACCAGATCGGAACGTCTCCGGCGATAAACGGCGTGCGCAATTCGATGCTGCCGAACCAACCGGAGTCGCCGTATTCGTCACCTTCAAAATAACCGCGCACGCTGTTGAGTCCGCCGAGCGCGAATTGTTCGTTGCTGATTAACGATTCGCTGGCGGCCTGCCCGCTGAACCGCAACAACAGCGACGTGTTGCCGAAAAATTTCTGATTGCGCAGCAGCGAGAGGTTGACCTTGGCGTAATTCAAATCCGTGCGGCGCGACGGATAGTTGGTCGGATTGACTCCAAGCGGGAAACCCGAGAAGTAAGTCCGCGTGTAGCCGACGAAATTGTAACTCGCGTTGAGATTGAAAATGGTGTTGCCCAGCGAATCGTTTTCAATGAAATCAATGCCCAGGCTCAGCGGCAGATAAGGAATCTCTGTGTCGCGGACCGGTTGTGGCGACGCGATGGTGCTTTCTTCAATGATGACTTCACCGGTGATGTCGTCCTCGGTGACTTCATACGTGTAAAAACTGTTCGTGTTGTAACTGGTGACTTCGTAGGTCTTGTAATCCAGACCGCCGGAAAAACTCCATCGCACACGATCGTTTATTACCAGCGGAAAACTCAGACGCGCGCCGTAAGTGTGTGTCAGCGAAAAATTCTGCCCCGAGTCCTGGCTCGAAAGGGAATACTCCGGAGTATTGTTCGTTCCCACGAGCGTGCGTGGCCCGCGCTGAACACCGGTGTCGCTCGATGAACCACTGAGGTAGAGCGTCAATTCCGGTCGCGCTCCGGCTGGCGGCAGACGGAACTGTCGGGTCGCTTCGTCATAACCGAATTGCGCGGAGCTGTTGATTCGTTCCTGCAACGATTCCGCGCGACCGAACGGCAACCGATAATACGCACCATAGTTCGCAATGAGCGGACGGTTGAAAAAGTAATCCGTCACCATGCCATCGGTTTTGAATTCCTCGGGTGTAAACCCGTAGGAAACGCCGAGCTGATGTTCCAGTTGCCAGAGGTTGTTATACGTCGCATTGGCATTCACGCGCCAATCCGGCGTGCCGGGTGTAGATTGATTGTTTATTTCCAATCGCCCGTGCAGCGGCAACCGATCTTTCACGCGCAGTTCAATGGCGGTTGTGCCGGGCTCAGGACCGGGATTGATGATGGGATAAATCTGGCGGTCACGATTTTGATTCGCCAAATCCAGTTCGCGTTGCAACACGCGGCTGTTGACTACTTCATCTTTCCACACCAACGCCTTCGCCAACGTCGGCAACGCGCTCATGATGTTGTTGGAACTGAAATAGCGATTGCCGGTAATGCGCGCATCCACGAGCACACCCTCGATGACCTGCACGCGCACGGTGGCGTTGGTGAGTTGTTGTGGTGGCAAAGAAACTTTGACGCTCGCAAAGCCGCGTTCGCGATAGGCCAATTGCAAATCTCCGAGCACTTTCTGAACATCCGTGAAAGTGATGTTCGTTCCGGTGCCGCGGGCGACAATCGAATCAATCGTGGCTGGCGACAGAAGTGAATTGCCGAGAATTTCGTAATGCTGAATTTCAAACGTGCGCGGTGGCGCAGGCTGATTTGTTGCGGCGCGCGCAGCGGCGCGTTCCGCTGCCAATGCTGCTTCCGCGGCAAGAGTCAGACCTTCCTCGACCTGAATAATCACCGTGCCATCCGTCAAAATCTGTTCCGGCAGTTTCACCGTCGCCGCGTAATAACCGCGTTCGCGATACGCGCGCTGTAATTCGGTTAACGCTTTTTCAAGGTCATCCAGGTTCGCGGCGCTGCCGGCGGCCGGACTCAACAAGCGATCAATTTCTTCCGGCTGCAAAGCGGTGTTCCCGTAAATCTCAAAGTGCTGAAAATTGTAAGCCGGTTCGGCGGCAGGTAGAGCAACCGGTTCGGGCGAGGGTTCATTCTGATTCGGGCCGGGAACGACGTTAAGCCGGACGATGCCGTCGGTGAGTGATTGTTGGGGCAGAGTGATGGTGGCGCGAAGATAACCGCGATCCCGAAACGCCTGCTGGAGTTTTGTTAACGCGCGCCGGATTTGCGGCGCCGTGATGTTTGTTCCGATGGCTGTCTGCATGGCGCGATCAACGGTCGCTTGATCCAACGCCGTCGGGCCGACGATTTCGTAGCGATTTACCTGAAAAGTGGGAATGACCGGAGCATTTGTGCTTTGGGCATGGGTCGGGGCACTCACCAGTTGAATGGCGAGGCACAACGCAGCGGCATAAATGAATCCGGAACGGAAAAACAACATGGAACGATTGGGTAAACTGGATTCCATCGGAATAGTCGCGTGGCGAAAACCGGCGCGGAGGAAATTCCCCCGCGCCGGCAGGGAACAGTTCTGATTTATTTCGGACCGACCGGCGCACCATCAATGTCACGTTCGACATTCAGTTTGCCGACCGCGACTGAGAACGGTGCCGTTTGCAATTCCGTTTCGATCGCACTAATCAACGCCGTGCGGTACTTCGGCACATCTGCTGTCGGAGGTTGACCGGCCTTGATCAGCAAGTGCTCATAGACCCAGAGGCTGTATTGGCCGTTGATGAGCGGGGTAAAATCGTTGCTCACGTTGTTGAATGTGCCGTTGAACGATTTGGTGCCGTTGTAGCTGAGGATGTTCTGTCCGGAGTTCACCAGATTGTAGGAGTCTTCCGAGATCAAATAGCTGATCGCGTTGCTGGCAGTGTTCAGAATAGTGCCGATCTGAGTGGCGTTGCGACCGGTCGGATCCGGCACAAAGGCGCTGCCATTCCAGTTGTAGGAAGTCGGCTGTCCGGTGAACTTGGATTCGAGAGTTACCACCACGCGCTGACCGGCGGTCGGGTCACGATTGATGAAATAAATCGTGTGCGTGTCATTGGTGTTGCCGGTCAAGAACCACGCCGGCACCTGACCATTGGCGGCCAGGGTGCGAAACTGGTGCGTGGTGATATTGGTAATACCCGCCGTGCCGAGCGTGCTCTTGACGAAGTGAATCGGCGTCGCGCCGAACACGGCATCATCCAACACCGGATCGGAGAATTCCGTTGATGCCTGGAAAGTGGATGAGAAGGCGATGTTGGCTTTCACGCCCGAGGTCAACGTGGTGTCGCCGGGGGTGGCCGAAGCGAGGAACGCCACGTTGCGATCCTGCACGAGGTCCTGAACGCCCGCCACCGCGCCGTTGTAAAACGCCCGCACGGTCACGGTTTGCGCGCCGTAGAGACTCGGCAACGTACCGGTCCAGGTGACTTTCAATTCAGACGGCGTAGTTGGGCTGTCCGCCGGGTTTTGAGAAATCAACGTGCCTTGAGTCAGGAACAGATTTCGGATGGCCTTATAGGCGACACTGCGGAACGCCACCGCGCCGGAGATATTGATTTCAACCTGCGCCTGGGCGCTGGTGGCGAGCAACAGGCCCGCCAATGCCGCAAAGGTTAGTTTTGTGATTTTCATAAGCTGTCTTTCAAAGTTTGAGTTTTAATTCGATCTGGTTTGTTTCAATTCAGGTTCAAGCACGGCCGTGAAACGCTTACTGGGCGTCCACGGCAAAGAAGCGGATTGCCGCTGTGTTGGTGTCGCTAAGAGATTGCACGGCGCCGGTGCCGGCGATGGAATCGCCCACCGCCCACGTCGAAACAGGCGTGGCCAGTCCAGCCGCGTCAGTCGTTCGCAAACGATACGTGTAACCGGGTGCAGTGGTGAACGACACGGTGGTCACGTCGCCTTCGCGTGAAATGTTTGTGATGGTCGGCGTCGGCGGCAGCAGCGCTGGATTGTTGAACGTCAGCGTGCCATCCGGCTTGAACTCGAAGTAGCCGAGGTAACGACCGTCGCCTGAACCGGGCAGCAATTCGTAGAGGTCCGTGCGGGAAACATTGTCGGGAGATTCAATGAAATCGTCCGGTGTGATTGTTTCAACCGAGCCTTGAAAGTTACCGTCGTAATTGCCACTCACTCCCAGTGCAGAGCCGATGTTCGGACTGTGGCTCACCGGAATGACGACGCCGGTTTCCGTGTTGTTGGGCGAGACCGGTAAAGTGCTGCTGGCCCACGCGGCATTTTTTCCAATGGCATCAATCTGCGAACCGTTGATGCCTTGGGTGGATTGACCGCGTCGCTGCCAGGGCGTGCTTTGCACGTTGGGATCGAGTCGGCGGCGCGAGATCCAGAGCGTTTGCACCGGATAATTCGGGTCCAACGCGTCCGGACGATTCGCCGCCTGCACCGCCCATTTCAACCCGTTGTAACTCGGGAATGCGGAGCTGAGCTGGCTGAGGGACAGGTTGGTGACGGCGAACGATGTGCCCTGCGGCACGTTGTTGTAATTGGTCGCTTTGCCGATGTTCACCACGTAATCGTCCGCGTTGCCGCTCTGACGAAACGTCAACGTCAGGTCGCCTGACGTGTAAAGAAACGGTGCTGCCGCTGCCGTTCCGGTGAACAAGGCAAAACCACCCACCACCGCAAGAAGATTGCGGAGAAGTTTCGGGTTTTGATTGATCTTCATGTTCTACTGCTTTGGATTGATTTGTTCTGCGTTTTAGGAAGAACGTCCGAAACACCCGCGCGCGAACGCGGCCGTAGCGCAAGCCAGCGATACGTCCAATGGACTGCGAAGAATAATGGAGCCCAGCGGCAGAAAATTAATTGCCGCGTCGGAAATCTCTCTCAGTCGCACCGGAGTTCAGATTCTTCTCTGGTAACTTCCGGTGGTCCGGTGAGCTGCCGTAATTTTTCAGTTTCATGGAAAAAGCCTCCTCGATTGAGGTCGGCCCGTTAAAATTCAGTGGCCGGATATCGTTTCAGTTGTCACGGGTAAGCCGGCCGCTTCCCACGCTTCAAATCCACCCGCCACAGTCAGCACGTTGTTGTAACCGATTTTTTGCAAATTATCGGCCACCAACGCAGAGCGACGTCCACGTCCGCAATACAACGCAATCGGCGTATTGAAATCCGTTACGTGCTCCTGAATGCGAAATTCAATAATGCCGCGACTCAAGTGCAACGCGCCCTCCGCGTGTCCGTCCGCCCATTCGCTTTCCTCCCGCACATCAATCAACACCGCACCTGGCTGCGCCAACGCCGCTGAAACTTCCGTCACGGGAATTTCCCATGTGCGCGTCCAGGCATCGGCCGCGAGCTTGAGAAATTTTTCGAGGTAGTTCATGGCGTCGCGGTTTGCGATCAGAACGAAATCTGCACGCGAGTGAAGAACACATCTTCGTCGTTTTGCGTCACTGTGCCCGGCGGCAGATAGTGAGTCGGATCCACCGGATTGAACGCGCCGCCGCCATCAAATGTGGTGTGCGAAAAACTCGTCAACACGCGCACGTTTTTGTTCAACCACCAGTTGATGCCCACCGACCACGCCGTCGCACCGCGCGCGGAAGTCTGTGGATTGGAAAAGCCCAGAAACGCGCCGTCATCGATATCAAGTTGTCCGTAACGCGCGACGAGTTGCCACGCGCCCCAGCGACCGGACGCGAAATCGAAAGGATTACGCGGCGTGATGCCGGTGAAGGAAGCAGGTTCGCCCGTCAAAACCCATTGCGCGGAAACCTGCCAGGCGCTGTGATCCATTGCACCGCGCGCAAACGTGGCGCTGTTATACACTTCCTGCCGTGACAGCGTGTATTCACCCAAGAACCCGAATGGTCCGAGCAGATAAGTCGCCTGTGGCGCGAGTCGCCAGTGTTTGCCGTCTGCCACGACCGGGCCGATGACGGGATTGTAGGCGAAGAATTGCTGCTGACCGTCGGTCGCGTAACCCGGCAACGTGCCACCAGTAGTGCCAGGCAATCCCAGCGCGTTAGAATTTACGAGGCTGTAACTCGCGCCGAAGCCAAAGCCGATTCCTTGCAGTGCGATGTTTTCCAACTGCTTGAACGGCTGCACAAAAATCCGACCGGCAATATCGTAATCGTCGCCGAAGTCGCTGTGACTGGAATTACGTCCGTCGCCCGTGCCATTGAAAACGCCAATCGCATACGTTGCCGCGCCGTCCGCCACGTTGCCCCACAACTGCACGCCTACCGCGCGCGAAGGAAAGAACGCTGACGCGAGCGACCGTTCGTTGAATGGCGTCGTAGCATCCGATTGCAATTGCTCAAAGCCGATCGGCGCTTTGAATTTGCCGAGCTTGAATTGTACTTCCGGACGCAATCGATAGTTCAGATTCGCATCGAACAATGCCGTCGATGATCCGCCAAAATCAGGAACGATCTGAAAATCGAAATCGCGGAAAAGCGTGCCTTCAAAAATCGGACGCGCGCGGCGCAGCACAAATCCGTCATTGCCGCGTAGATATTCGCTGTCGTTGAAAAACGTCCGGGAATCCAATTGCAACAGGCCGCGAAGCTGAAGCCGGAAATTTTTATCCGCCGAGGTGAACGTGATTCCGTTTTGGCCCACGGACAATTGCGGCAGTTCTTTGGCTCGCGCTTCGGCTGCTTCAGCGGCCAGTTCGCTATTGCGCGCCAGAATGCGAATTTGTTGATCCAGCTCCGAAGTCGTCGGACCATCTTCCGGCGACAGCACAATTTCCGGCAACACGCGTCCGGCTTCGAGTGAACCGACCTTGGTTTCGAGTTCACCGATGCGGCCCTGAAGTTTTTGTTCGCGCGTTTCGTGATTTTTCTGCAGCGCCTCGACGGTTGCTTTCGTTGCTGCCGCACGCTCAGTTTCGGTTTGTTCCAACTGATCAATCCGCTGGAGCAGTTTATTGATCAGTTCTTTTTGCGCGTTGAACTCCTCCCAGCTCGGGCCGTTGTAAACCGGCGCGTTGGTTCCGGTTGAAACGGGATTGTTACTCTGCGCGCGCGCTTCGGGCGACTGAATGGCCACTCCGGCAATCAGAAGTGCTGTTGCCGACGCGAGACGGCGGAACGGAATTAGGCGTGGGCTGGACGTCATCACAGGAATTATTGTTTCGGATTGCGAGCCTCGGATGGGGCTTCGGCTTTGGGACTTTCGGGGAGAACCGCAGCGCCACTTTTTCCCAGGCGCAATCGCTCGGTCTTCTCGATCTGAATGACTCGCGAGTCGTGAACGATGATTTCCACGGTCCCGAATCGCAGCGAGGCGACGTATTGGTGCACGAGGTCGATCCAGTTCGGATTCGTTTCGTCACTCGACGCGAGATTTGTTTTTGTAGCGCTCATTTACCGGCCTTCTGATTTGTTAACCAAACCGCTCTAGGTGGATTGGTTAAATCCTATAATTTCAATAGAGATTATGTAGTTTAAGAATGCGGGTCAATAGGTTTTTTGAAATTTTTGGCAGTCTGGTGGTGTTACTTTATAAGTAATTGAAAATAAAATACTTAAATTCTATTTTCGGCGATCGGTAGAACAATTTTCCGCAGTAATCCGGGAGTTGACAGCAATTAAACTCTACTTAACAGGTAGTGTTTTGGCGGATGATTAAAGCTTTCGGCCTGTCAGTTTTTCGAAAGCCTCCAGATATTTTGCCTGGGTTTTGGCGACGACCTCTGGTGGCAGGGCGGGGGCGGGTGGAGTTTTATCCCAGTTCAGCGTTTCAAGATAATCGCGAACGAACTGCTTATCGAAGCTCGGCTGGCTTTTGCCGGGCGCGTATTCGCTCGCGGGCCAGAACCGCGACGAATCCGGCGTCAACACCTCATCAATCAGAATCAATTTCCCCTCGAACACGCCGAATTCGAATTTCGTATCCGCAATGATGATGCCGCGTTGCCGCGCGTAATCACGGGCGAACTTGTAAATCTTCAAGCTTAATTCCCGCGCTTGTTGGGCGAGATCTGCGCCGAGAATCTGTTCCGCTTGAGCGAAGGAAATATTTTCGTCGTGGCCGGTGGCGGCTTTGGTGGATGGCGTGAAAATCGGCTCGGGTAATTCGGATGATTCCTGAAAACCTGCTGGCAATGCGATGCCGCAAACCGTTTGCGATTTCTGATATTCCTTCCATCCCGAGCCCGCGAGGTAACCGCGCACAATGCATTCGACGGCCAGCGGCGTAGCTTTTTTGACGAGCATCGCGCGTTTGGCGAGCGACGTTCGCAAATCAGCGGGAAGGTGCGCGAGCGCTTTGACATCAAACGCCGCTCCGGCTTTGGCGAGGCGATGATTCGGGACGAGTTGCTCGGTCTGATCGAACCAGAAATGCGAAATCTGCGTCAGGATTTCGCCTTTGCGCGGAATGCCGTTAGGCATCACGCAATCAAACGCCGAAATGCGGTCGCTGGCGACGAAAAGAAACGCGTCGCCGAGATCAAAAATCTCGCGGACTTTACCGCTTTTGAGTTTCGGGATGCCGGGCAGTTCGAGGTTGAGCAACGTATCGTTGGCCATCGCGCGCGCATGATGAAGTTTTCCCGGCGCGGTTCAACGTCAAAACTCGCGGCACGATGAGAACGACGAAGCGGAGCCGAATCAGCTATTCAGCGAACTGACGTCTGTGCTCAAGCCGGTTAAAACTGGTCTTCTTTGTCCTTGAACAGCACATTGAACGTGGTCATCGAGCCGTAGCAGCGCGTGATGTATTGCTGCATTTCAACTTTTTCCGCGTCGGACAATTTCTCGTGCGCATTGAGCTTCTGCTCCAACACGCGCAATTGATTCCGCATCATAACGATTTTATGAAAAAATGTTTCCAGCTCGACCTCCTTCGTTTGCAACGTCGGGTCGGCGGGATGCAGTACCAGTTTGCCGCGATGCCAGCGCGTGCCGAGTTTGCCGGACAAATCATCCGGTGGCGTTAGGCCGAGGCGATCAATCGTGCTTTCCAAGGTTTGCTCGATCAATTGCTTGAGCGGCAATGAAAGTCCAGTGATTTCCGCTTGCGCATCGGCCGGTTGCAGGTCAGCCGCTTCGGGCGAGACGGTGCGACGACCATCGGTGAAGAGAATATCCGCCGTGTTTTCAGAAATAGATTTCACCGTGCCGATACCGTATTGCGGATGTCGCACGGACATGCCGATGTGCAACGCTTCAATTTTCATAGGGCAAAAGTAGTTCGGGATAAATAACTGCGAAATGAGAAATTGCCGCTTAAACGAGCGGCAAAGAGATGGTTTGCGGTTTGTTCTTCTCGTCCTCGAATCAATCGAGGACGAGAGTGAGAATGACGACGAACGGGAGGATTACATCCCCATGATCTGATAGCCGCCGTCCACGTAAATGACCTGACCCGTAATCGCTGCCGCGCCGTCACTGGCGAGGAATGTGCCGGTCGCGCCAAGTTCTTCCGGCAGGCAGGTGCGTTTGAGCGGCGCGTGTGCTTCGTAATGCTTGATCATTTCCATGAAACCGGAAATGCCGCGCGCGGCGAGTGTGTTCACCGGACCGGCGCTGATACAGTTGACGCGAATTTTCTTCGGGCCGAGATCGTACGCGAGATAGCGTGTGCTGGCTTCGAGCGCCGCCTTGGCAACGCCCATGACGTTGTAGTGCGGCACGACTTTTTCCGCGCCGTAATAACTCATTGCCACGATGCTGCCGCCATCGGTCATCAGTGGGGCGGCGCCACGCGCCAAGGCCACAAGCGAATACGCGCTGATATCGTGAGCGATGCGAAAGGCTTCGCGACTGGTATTGACGAATTCGCCTTCCAACGCGTCTTTCGGCGCAAAGGCGACGGAGTGCAGCAGTAAATTCAGTTTTCCGAACTTTGCGCCCACTTCGCTGAACACGCGGGCGATGTCTTCATCCTTCGTTACGTCACACGGCATCAGAAGCGTGTCGCTGCCGAACGTGCTGACGAGTTCTTCGACGTTTTCCTTGAGGCGTTCGCCCTGATAGGTGAAGGCGAGTTTCGCGCCTGCCTTATGCCAGGCCTGAGCGATGGCCCAGGCGATGGAGCGTTTGTTGGCGACACCGAAGACGATTCCAGTTTTTCCAGCGAGTAATGACATGATTAACCTTGTTGTTAACGGCGATAGATTGCGGGAAATCGCGACGCACAGGCAAGAAAACATCCGGGGCGAAAAACCGGCTTTCCGCGGCCCGGCTCAGAAAGGAGGTGAGCCTTTGCAGAATCAGTTCGGCGAATAGAAGGCCACGCCTCGCTTGCTTCGGGCGATTTTTGCCCGCAACTTATGCGCCGCGTGCAAGATCTGCTGAAGAAGATTCAAACCGAAGCGAACGAACGTCTGACCCTGCCTCCCGGCCGCGAAGCGTCCCAGGAATTGCCGCGCTTTCGCGCCTTTCTCAAAAACACCAATCACCGACTCAAACACGCGCATCAGAACGGACGCGGCGGACTCGAAGTCTGTCAGGCGCGCGCGACGGCGATTGATTGTGTCATTCGCGCGTTGTGGAATGCCGCTTACAACAATCTTACGCCAAGCGCGAAAAATTCCTT
This sequence comes from uncultured Verrucomicrobiota bacterium, assembly GCA_937894935.1. Lineage (GTDB taxonomy): Bacteria > Verrucomicrobiota > Verrucomicrobiia > Limisphaerales > JADLHS01 > JADLHS01. Next base: position 6,999 of record CALAYC010000172.1, on the reverse strand, counting down.
TCCGCCGCTCGCTTTGGTGGCGTTGGGTGGTTACGGGCGAGGCGAACTCAATCCGCTGAGCGACATCGATCTGTTGTTTTTACATGATGGGCAGGTGTCGAGCACGTTGCGTCCGTTGCCGATTCTGGAACGCATGTTGAACGGTGTCTGGCTGACGTTGTTCGACCTCGGATTGAAACCGGGTCACGCCGTGCGGACGGTGAGCGAATGTGTTGCGGCGGCGAATGACAAAGCGGATGCGCGGCGGATTGAAACGCGGACGTCGCTGATCGAAGCGCGGTTGATCGCAGGGGACGAAGCGTTGTTTGCGAAATTTCAAAAAGCAGTGCTGACGAAGTGCGTGCAGGGTTACGAAGACAAATACATTGCTGCGCGGTTGGAAGATCAGGCGGAGCGCCGCGCCAAATACGGTAATTCGGCGTTCATGCAAGAGCCGAATATCAAGAACGGCTGCGGCGGCTTGCGCGATTACCAGAACCTCATCTGGATGGCGTTTTTCAAATATCGCACGCATTCATTGGAGGAACTCGAGAAACACGAACTCGTGATGCCGCGTGAGCGGAAACAGCTTCAAGCGGCGTACGATTTTCTGCTGCGCGTGCGCAATCAATTGCATTACCTCGTCAATCGCCCGACGGACGCGTTGACGAAAAACGTGCAACCGGCGGTGGCGTTGCAACTCGGTTACAGCGATCGCTCACCCAGCAAGCGCATCGAGAAGTTCATGCGCGATTTTTATTTTCACACGCGCAATATTTTCATCATCACGCGCACGCTCGAACAGCGGCTCGCGTTCATCAAAGAACCGCCGCCGCGGCTTTCTTTGCGCCGGTTTTTGTCCAGGGCAAAAGATGTTGAGCCGGTGGACGGGTTCAAGTTCATCAACGGCGAAATTCTGGCCGTGAACAATCGGGTGTTTCGTGATCAACCACGGCGATTGATGCGCGTTTTTCTTCATGCGCAACAGCGTGGGCTGCGTTTGCATCCCGATCTCGCGCAGCTCATCCGCAATCAGATTCATCTGGTGGATCGCGATTTTCTGCGCGACGAACACGTGGCGGAAACGTTTTTGACGATTCTGAATCAGCGCGGCAGCGTAGCGCCGATTTTGCGTGCGATGCACGAAGTGGATTTTCTCGGCAAGTATGTGCCGGAGTTCGGCAAGCTCACGTGTCTGGTACAGCATGAGTTTTATCATCAATACGCTGCGGACGAGCACACGCTGATTTGCCTGGAGCAACTGGATCGGATCTGGGATGCCAAAGAACCGCCCTATCAGAATTACGCGCCGCTCTTTCAAAAGGTCGAGCGCCCGGCGTTATTGTATCTGGCCCTGTTGTTGCATGACACCGGCAAACCGGAAGGTCGCGGTAAACACGCTGAGGTTGGCGCCAAGCTCGCCGCGCGCGTTGGTAAACGCATTCATCTGGACGAGCCCGGCAAACACACGCTCGGGTTGTTGATTGAGCATCATCTGTTGATGGCCATCATCTCGCAGCGGCATGACATGGATGATCCGTCGGTGATCCGGAATTTTGCGCGACAGATTGAAACACCGGAGATGCTGACGCTGCTGACGTTGGTGACATTTGTGGATGCAAATGCCACGAGCGACAAATTGTGGAATGGATTCAAGGATCAGTTGTTGTGGCAATTGCATAATCGCGCTCTGCCGTTGTTGACGGGCGGAACGGAATTCGTCCGCGCCGAGGAGAAGCAACGCGGTTTATTGATGGAAGAAGTCCGGGAGTTGTTGCCGGCTATGTTTTCCACGGAGGAACTGGTGGCGCACTTTGAAGCGTTGCCGGCGCGCTATTTTCAAATCCATTCCGCACGCGAGATTCACGACGACCTGTTGCTCGCGCATCGGTTCATGCGATTGCAGATCAACGAAGAGGACAAACCGCTCGCTCCGGTGGTGAATCTGCACAACGAACCGGATCGCGGTTACAGCGTGGTGCGAGTCTGCACGTGGGATCGCGCGGGGTTGTTCGCAAAGATGGCCGGTTCGTTGAGCGCGGTGGGGCTGACGATTTTGAGCGCGCAGATTTTTACGCGCAGCGACGGGATTGCGCTGGATACGTTTTACGTCACCGACGCCGTCAGCGGCAAACTGGCGACGGTAATGCAACGCGATGAGTTTGAAAAACTGCTCACGCGCGTGTTGTCCGGCGAGCCGGTGGATTTGCATCGATTGATTGCGCAACAGCGAATCTCCCGGCCGCTGTATTACGCTTACACCGGGGAACAGATTCCGACGCAAATCGTGTTCGACAACGAAATGTCTGATTCGCGTACATTCGTTGAAGTGGAAACGGAGGACCGCATCGGGTTGCTGTACACCATTGCGAGCACGTTGGCGGAACTGGAGGTGGACATCTCGACCGCGCGCATTCTGACGGAGAAAGGCGCGGCCATCGACAGCTTCTACGTGCGGGAACTGGACGGCGGAAAGATTCTGTCGCCGGAACGGCAAAAGGCGATTGAGCGCCGCCTCGCCCATGCAATTAATAATCTCGGTAGCAACAACGGTTCGAGCGCGTGACAGGAATTACTTCCGGCGCTTGCGGCTCTGCTTGAACGCTTTTAAGGACTCCGGGTTTTCTTCGAAGTAAGTTGCCAGGTCCGCAAGCATCGCCAATGTGTCCGGGCTGAGATGATGTTCGATGCCTTCAATGTCCGCGCGTTGCGTTTCCACATCGAGACCGAACAGCGAGAAAAAGCGCGAGAGCGTGGCGTGGCGATGTTGAATGGTCAGCGCGACGGCGCGGCCTTCGTCGGTGAGAATAAGGCCGCGGTATTTCTCGTATTTCACGAAACCGGCGCGAGCGAGTTTCTGCACCATGCTGGTGACGGATGCCTGCCGCACCTTCAGGGACGACGCAATGTCCACGACGCGGGCATAGCCCTTCGCTTCGATCAACTCGTGAATGCGTTCGAGATAATCTTCAGCGCTTTGCGTTGGTGCATTTGCCGCGGGCATGCCGACGGGATTAAACAGGAATTTCATTTTGAAGCAAGCCGCAGGGCAGATTTTGGGCTTGAATCCACGACGCAATCGCCGTGATTTTTGCGTCGCATGCCGATGAATCATCCCAGCGCCGCGTTGACCCGCTCGCTCCAGCTCAACACGGAAAGTCCGTTGCACGACCTGCTGGCGATTATCCGATCGCGCACGCCGCTCATTGCGGTGGAGAGCAATGAAGAGCCGGAAATTGTCACGCTCGTCCGACACATCGCGGCGAAACAACAGATGCGCGCGTATCGATGGTCGGTGACGGAAGGTTTGCAGGCGTTTGATCCAAATGATCAGCCGAAACAGTCCGTATTAAAATCGCACGAAGCGTTGAATTGGATTCGCGTCAACGCCTCGAACAGTCTGGTGGTGCTGCTCGATTTTCATCCGTATCTCGATGACGCGGTGCACATCCGGCATTTGAAAGACATCGCGCTCAGTTATCGGAAACATTATTCGACCGTGGTGCTGGTGGGACACGCGTTGAGCGTGCCGCCGGAATTACGGCCGTTCACCGCGTCGTTCCGGTTGCCGCTGCCCACGGTGGATGAATTGCGAAAAATCGTTTATGACGCCGCGGCGGATTGGGGCGCAGAGAATGGACGCCGCGAAGTCAGCACCACGAATAAAGCGATCGAACTGCTGGTGCGCAATCTCGTCGGGTTGACGGCGACCGATGCGCGGCGGCTCGCGTTGAAGGCCATCGCCGATGACGGAGCGATTACCGAGTGCGAAATGCCGGAGGTGATGCGCGCGAAGTATGAGTTGTTGGGGCAGGATTCGCCGTTGAGCTTCGAATATGAGACAGCGAAGTTTTCGGACATCGGCGGGATGAGCCGATTGCGGCAATGGCTGGAAGTGCGCCGGAGTTTTTTTACTGAGACAGTACCGCCGCGTCTCGATCCGCCGCGTGGTGTGTTGTTATTGGGCGTGCAGGGTTGCGGCAAAAGTCTGGCGGCGAAAGCGGCCGCAGGAATTTTTGGTGTGCCGCTGTTGCGATTGGATTTCGGCGTGCTCTACAACAAGTATTACGGCGAAACGGAACGCAATCTTCGCAAGGCGCTCGAAACCGCGGAAATCATGGCGCCGTGCGTGTTGTGGATGGATGAAATTGAGAAAGGACTCGGCGGCGACGATGACGATGATGGCTTGTCGCGGCGGATTTTAGGGGCGTTGCTGACATGGCTGGCGGAGCGGAAGAAACCCGTGTTCGTGGTCGCGACGGCGAATGACATCATGCGGCTGCCGCCCGAGGTGGTGCGCAAAGGGCGTTTCGACGAAATCTTCTTTGTGGACCTGCCCAACGCCGCGAATCGGCGCGTGATTCTGGAAATTCATCTGCGCAAACGCGGTTTGCAGCCGGAGCAATTTGATTCCGAAAAACTCGTGGCGGCAACCGATGGTTTCTCGGGTTCGGAAATCGAACAGGCGATTGTCGCGGCGATGTACACCGCACATGCGCAAGGTCGCACAGTGACGCAGGACGATGTGCTGACGGAAATTCAACAGACGCGACCGCTGTCCGTCGTGATGGCGGAGCAGGTCAGTGCGATTCGGGAATGGGCGGCCAGCCGAACGGTGCCGTGCGATTAAAACGGCAAGCACCAACATCCAACTTCCCGAGCAGCATCAATAGCAAAAGCTCCAAACAACGGTCGTTTGCCGACGCGCGGTTTGGAGCTTGAAGCAGCTTTGAAGCTTAGACGCTTGTGATTTGGTTCTTTAGAGCGCTGCCACGATGGCGTCGCCCATCTGACTCGTGCCGACTTTTTTGGCGGTTGTTTCGATGGGATTAAAGATGTCTCCGGTGCGATTGCCCGCATTGATGGCCTGGATCACGGCGGCTTCAATGGCTGCCGCGGCGTCATTCAATCCGAAGCTGTGACGGAGCATCAGAGCGCTGGAGAGAATTTGCGCAATCGGATTGGCCAGATTTTTTCCGGCAATATCCGGCGCCGTGCCGCCCGCCGGTTCGTAAAGGCCAAACGTGATTCCCTCTGAAGTTTGACCAAGACTCGCGCTGGGCAACATGCCGAGTGATCCGCCGAGCGCGGCGGCTTCGTCGCTGAGAATGTCGCCAAACATGTTTTCGCACAGCATCACATCGAACTGCGTGGGTTTGAGGACGAGTTGCATCGCGGCGTTGTCCACGAACATGTGTTCCAGGGCGACATCGGGATATTGTTTGCCAATGCGCGTCACGGTTTCACGCCAGAGAATGCCGTTCTCGAGCACGTTCGCTTTATCAATGCTCGTAACTTTTTTGCGGCGCAGTTGCGCAGCCTTGAACGCTACATGAGCGATGCGTTCGATTTCCGCCGTCGTGTAAACCATCGTGTCGATGGCGCGCTGCTGATCGTTGCCGATGGCTTCAGTTTTTTTAGGCTGACCGAAATACATGCCGCCGGTGAGTTCGCGCACGACCAGGATATCAATGCCATCGCCCTGACGTTCTTTGGCCAATGGACACGCGTGGGCCAGCGCTTTGGGCAGATTCACGGGACGCAGATTGGCGAACAGGCTGAATTCTTTGCGCAGACGCAACAGCGCGGCACGTTCGGGACGTTCTTCTTTGGGAATCGTTGGATCGCGGTCTGGCAAACCGACCGAGCCGAAGAGAATCGCATCGGATTGTTTACAAAGCGCGAGCGTGGCGTCGGGCAACGCTTTGCCAGTGGCGTCAATGCCCGCCCAGCCGACCGGCGCTTCGGTGATTTGCAGCGTGAAGCCGGATTTTTTTTCGGCGGCGCGCAAAACTTTAATCGCCTCGCGCATGACTTCCGGACCGATGCCGTCGCCGGCGAGCGCGGCGATTTTGAAATTCTTCGAACTCATAAGGTCGCGCAGAATAGCAGGCGTCCGCGGCAGATTCCAAGTCCCAACCGGTTGGTGCCGGTTGAGCGGGGGCGAGGAACGGCGTGAGCTTTGACTGAAGAACTCGGAGCAGGCGACAGCGGTCGTGGCGGCGTACTTTCCAAAAACGGGCAATTGACAGCTTTCCGGGGCGTGACTAGGCTGGCTCAGTTTTCATCAAGCAACCGAAGTTCGTTATGTTGATTCGAATCAGTTTAATCGTCGCGATCGTCGCAGCCCTCGCGACCGGTATCATCAATTTCGTCAAGGTGAAGGAGAAGATTGATACCGTGGTCGCCGAGCGCAACGAGTGGAATCAAAAATGGGTTGCCACTGATGCGGAACTGACCACGACGAAGTCTGACCTCGCCAAAACGACCAAGGAACTTGATAAAACCAAGGAAACTCTCGCGCAAACTGAACAGGCGCGCGCTGCGGCGGTGGCCGAAGTGGACACGCTTGCCAAAAAATCTGCCGAACTGACGGATAAATTAAATCTGACTTTCAAGGAACGCGACGAGGCCCGTGCTAATCTCGCGGCTTATGAAGCAACCGGTTATCGGCCGGAGCAAATCGCCGCGTTGGGACGACAAATCCGTGAAGCGCAGGAAGCGCTCGAAGTTTCCAAGCTCGAAAAAGACATCATCCAACGCCGATTGGCTAAGGTGCAGGGCGAATTGGATTGGCTGCGCGGCACTAATGTCGCCATTACGATGCGCGCCGATCTCAAAGGGAAAGTCATGGTTGCTGATCCGAAATGGGATTTCGTGGTTCTCAACGTCGGCGAAGAAGGGGGCGCCAAGATGCATGGCGAACTGCTCGTCAGCCGCGCCGGAAAGCTCGTCGGTAAAGTCATCATCAAAGATCTTCAGAAAGACCGTTCCATCGCTAATGTTGTCCCGGGTTGGAAGCTGGATGAAGTCATCGAAGGTGACGTTGTCATTCCCGCCCATCCCGAATCGTGAAACGCTTTTGCTTCGTTAAACCCGCGCGGTGGATCGCTTTGCTGCTGTTGCTGGCAACGGTGGTCGCGCTTTCGGGTTGCACGACGGTAGAACCCGATAATCTTTCTGCTCGGCCATGGAATTCGCCGGAAGGCTGGGAAGGCGGTTTGCCCAGCAGCATGTTCG
>CALAYC010000171.1 GCA_937894935.1 uncultured Verrucomicrobiota bacterium | reverse complement strand
GCTGTTTTATTGGTCACGAGATTGATCCCGAAACCGTTGCGTAACCCATTCCAACGCTTCTTCACGCGTGCGGAGTTCTTCAGCGAGTTGCTTATCTCGTATCTCGTTCAAAAGCGCGCCGATTTCTGGTCCCGGCTTCAACCCGAGTGCGATCAAATCGTTGCCGGTTAACAACGGCGGACGCATCTCCGGCTGCCGCGCCAATTCCGCCTGTTGTTCGACGAGAAAATTGTAAGCATCAAGGCGTCCATTCGAGCCCAGACAATCCAGGCGATGTAATTGCAACTCGAGCGAAAACGTTTCGCGAAGCAACATGCGACGCAACGTCGCTTTGCGCATCTGCCGCGCGTCTTTGAACTGCATGTGATAACGCACCACCGTTGCAACGGTCTCAATGTCTTTCCGCGGAAAACGCAATCGCTCCAAAATCTTCTCCGTCAATTCCGCACCAATCTTCTCGTGTTCGTAAAAATGAATGCTGCCGGTTTGAGGATCGCGCGAAGCCGTCAGCGGCTTGGCGACGTCATGCAGCAACACCGCCCACGGCAAAAGCAGCGGCGCATCCGGCGGCATTTTCGCCAGCATCAGACGCAGGTGATTGAACACCGAACCTTCGGGATGATGCTCCGGCGATTGCTCGCAGTTCACCGTCGCCGCAATCTCCGGCAACACGTGCTCCAACAAACCACTTTCGCGCAGCAATTCCAAACCGCGCGATGCGTGCGCCGAGCCAAAGAGCTTGATCAACTCATCGCGAATTCGTTCCGCGCTGATTAATTGGATCTTCGCTGCGTGCGTTTTAATCGCCGCAAACGTCCCCGGCTCAATCTCGAACTCCAACTGCGTCGCCAGTCGCACCGCGCGCAACAATCGCAGATGATCTTCCGCAAAACGTTCGTCCGGTGAACCGATGGTGCGAATCAACCGCGCGCGTAAATCCACTTCACCGCCCACCCAATCGTGAATTTTTTCCGCGATCGGATCGTAGAACAAACCGTTCACGGTAAAATCGCGTCGCTCGGCGTCGGCTCGGGCGTCAGCGAAGCGAACGGTTTCCGGTCGGCGACCGTCTCGATAATCTGCTTCAGCGCGAAAGGTCGCTACCTGGAATTGCTCGTCGCCGACGAGCACAATGATCACACCGAATTTTCGTCCGACTGGAATCGTTTTCGGAAAGAGGGCTTCAATCTGCTCGGGCCGCGCGGAAGTAGCGACGTCATAATCGCCCGGCTTGCGTCCCAACAAAAAATCGCGCACGCAACCGCCCACCCAGAACGCAGCGTAATCGGCGCGTTGCAGCGTGCGCACGATCTCTGCGGCCCGTTGCGCGGAAGTCCCGAGGGCAGTATTCATGGTCGGCTGACCCAGTTTGCCGCGAACCAACGCTCGCAGCCATCCGTTATTCGCCCCAGATTTGTTTGATATGCGCGACGCCTTGCTTCAGCGCTTCGACCGGCATTGCGGGGCTGAATTCGAAGACCTTGATATGTTGCGGCTGCACCACCGGCTTGAGCGCCGCGAAATCAATCGTTCCACTTCCCGGCGCGCAATGGTCGCGCGTGAAACCCTGCACATCATGAATATGAAATCCCGCCAGCCGATCCGCGTAGGTGCGTAAATGCATTTCGTGGCTGATCATACCCAGATGTTCTTTGATCTGCGCATGACCCGTGTCATGCCAGTATTTCAACACCGGACTGTTCAATTCATGAAACAACAACCCGAAATCGTCTTCGAATGGCGTTTCTTCCACGGCTTCGCGGTTTTCGCAACCGAGCATAATGCCGCGCGACTCGGCTTCCGGAATGATCTTTCGCAACGAATCGTAAAGCCGCTCCATGAACCGGCCTTTCTTTGCCTCACGTTTCTCCAGCGCTTCGGCAAGGAGCTTTTCGTACTTCGGCGTATTCTTTTCGCCGCGCTCGACCATTTCCTTGAGTTTGCCGGAATAATCCTTGAGATCCACGCTGCCGAGATGCAACACGACTAATCGCGCTTTCACGCGCGTGGCAAATTCCAACGTCTTGAACGTGTGCTTGAGCGCTGACTCGCGTTCGCGTGACGACTCGGCGGTAAATTGAAAGAGATTGGGCGCCGAATTGTTAACCCCCATCGGCAGCGGACAGAAATTATGCAGCGTCGAGATTTTAATCTCGCCCGCATTTACGGCATCGAGAATTCCCGGCATCAGACTGATGCGCGTGCCATGGCTCAGTTCGGCATACTCAAAACCCAGATCACGGATTTCGCGCAACATCGCGCGCCCATCCGTATGACGATGTGAATTCCAACAGGTTGAAAACGAATACATCCCTTGCCTCCGAAAATAAAATAACCGGGCGCAGTCGCCAAAACGCGGCCACGCCCGGTCAGAGATTTACGATCAACGATTATTGATCGGCATAGCGCGCCGCCAACATAGCGGAGAACCGCGCGACCTTCTCCTTGCGACGGCGTTTTTCGCTGGGCTTCTCATAAGTCCGGCGCATGCGCACATTGCGCAAGGTGCCTTCGCGATCGATTTTCTTTTTCAGACGACGCAGTGCTTTATCTACTGGCTCGCCTTTTTTGAGTTTAATCTCGGTCAATTCAATTCACTTCCTTCCCGGGGAGCGGCAGGCGGTTGGCCCGGCGCTCAAAAATAGGGTCGCAAGGCTAAAACGCCCCGAAACCCCGGTCAATCTTCAAAAAACGTTAATTTGCTTCCGCCCGAAGGATTGCCTCGCACCCCTTTTTAGCTATCATTTCGTGCCGCTCGCTGCCTTTCGCAGCGGGCTTTTGATTTATCCAAGATTCTTTATGGCACTGCTCAACGAAAATTACCTGAAACTCAAGGCCGGCTACCTCTTTCCCGAGATTGCTCGCCGTGTCAAAGCTTTCTGCGAATCCAATCCCGAAGCTGCTAAACGCCTCATCCGCTGCGGCATCGGCGACGTCACCGAACCGCTACCGCCTGCTGTCGTCGCAGCGTTGCACAAAGCAGTGGATGAAATGGCCTCGCGCGAAACGTTCAAAGGTTACGGCCCTGAGCAAGGTTATGAATGGCTGCGAGCGGCAATTGCAAAGAATGATTTTCGCGACCGCGGCATCGAAGTGGCCGACGATGAAATCTTCGTCAGCGACGGTTCGAAGTGCGATTGCGGCAGCATCCTCGATATTCTCGGCGACAAAAACAAAATTGCCATCAGCGATCCGGTGTATCCGGTCTATGTGGACACGAACGTTATGGCCGGACACACCGGTCCGGCGAACGAAGCCGGTGCGTATGCGAAGATTGTTTATCTCCCCTGCCGCCCGAGCAACGGCTTCATTCCTGAACCGCCGAAAAAGCACGTGGACGTCATTTATCTGTGTTCACCGAACAACCCCACCGGCGCCGCTGCAACGCGCGAACAACTTGAAGCCTGGGTGAAATACGCGCTCGAACACAAAGCGGTGATTCTGTTCGACGCGGCTTACGAAGCGTACATCACTGACCCGACGATTCCGCATTCCATTTTTGAAATTCCCGGCGCTCGCGAATGCGCGATTGAATTCCGCAGCTTCTCGAAGAACGGCGGATTCACCGGCACTCGTTGCGCGTTCACGGTCGTTCCCAAATCGCTCAATGCTTACACCAAGAGCGGCGAAGTGAAACCACTGCATCCGCTTTGGGCGCGACGCATGACCACGAAATTCAACGGCGTCAGCTACATCGTGCAACGCGCGGCGGAAGCGCTTTATTCCAACGAAGGCAAAGCGCAGGTTAAAGCGCTTATCGAACATTATCTCGGCAACGCCGAAGTGTTGCGCAAAGGCGCAAAGAAAGCCGGACTGAAAGTTTTTGGTGGCGTCAATGCACCTTACATCTGGGTGCGCACGCCGCAAGGCGTTACCAGTTGGCAGGCGTTCGACAAAATTCTCAACGAAGCGAATGTCGTCATCACGCCTGGCTCGGGATTCGGCTCGAAGGGCGAAGGTTATTTCCGCATCAGCGCCTTTAACAGCCGCGCCAATGCGGAAGAAGTCGCGCGCCGACTACAGGAATTGAAGTGGTAAACCGCATAATGTCAGGGGAATGATTGTCAGAGGAATAATTTCTTGGCCCTGATTCCATTCCCCTGCCATTCATTCCTCTGACTAAATTGAGGCTGTCTAAGCAAGCTTCGGATCAATCTCACCGGGTCGCCACAGCGTGCGACCTTCCATGCCGCCAGCGATAACCAGCGTTTGACCGGTGATGTGACCAGCGAGTCGGTCGGAGGAGAGAAACACCACCGCATTTGCTATGTCTTCGGGAC
>CALAYC010000170.1 GCA_937894935.1 uncultured Verrucomicrobiota bacterium | reverse complement strand
AGATCCGCGGAAAATCCACTTTTACCTGCAACTATTGCTTTGTGACGCTGTCGGCGTCGGTCGCAGTGAGCACGTCATTCATCATTTTCAGCAGCGTGCCTGCGGTGTATGGCTTGAGCAGAAAGGCTTTCACACAGTGGCTGATGGATTCGATACGGTCTTTTTCCACCTCCCAACCACTGGCCACGATAGCGCGCAACTTCGGATTGATATCAGCGAGCTTGCTAATCGTCGCTACGCCATCCATCACCGGCATCATCATGTCCACAATCACCGCCGCGATTTCGCTATAACGCTGTTGATAAATCGAAACCGCGCTCAGTCCGTCGCTCGCCGTCAAAATGCGATAACCAAACGTCTGAAGCGTCTGCCCCATGATCATTCGCACGGACGCCTCGTCATCCACCACCAGAATTAATTCACCGTTACCGCGCGGCATTTGAAAGTGTTCGGTCGCCGAGGAAGCCGAAACCGTTTTCGCCACCGCCGGTAAATACACTTTGAACTCCGCGCCACCATCGGGCTTGCTGTTGACGTGAATGAAACCACCATGATTTTTGACAATTGCTAACGAGGTTGAGAGACCGAGTCCTGTTCCGATTCCCGGAGGTTTGGTCGTGAAGAACGGTTGGAAAATTTTCTCGCGATGTTCCGGCGCAATGCCGCAACCGGTATCGCTCACCGTAATCAATACATGCGGCGTCGGCTCCGTCGATCCAACAGGCGCAATCAACTCATTCACGACCTTCACATTGCTCGCGGTAATTTTGAGTTCGCCGCCTTTGGCCATGGCATCGCGCGCGTTCACACAGAGATTCAACAACACCTGATGTAATTGGGTCGGATCACCAGCGACGAGCCACAAATCGCGTGTGACCTGCGTCTCGACCCGGATGGATTTCGGAAATGTCTCGCTGATGATGTGTCGTAATTCGCAGACCAGGTGATACGGATGGATTTCCTGACGATGCGATTCGTCGCCGCGATAAAACGTCAGCACCTGCTTAACGAGATCCGCACCGCGCTTGGCGCTGGCAAGGATGATGCGAATCAGATTTTGTTGCTCCGGCTTCGCCGCGTCCATTTGCAGCAATTGGCCGGACATGATGACCGGTGCGAGAATGTTGTTCAGGTCGTGCGCAATCCCTCCCGCAAGAGCGCCGATACTCTCCATGCGTTGCGCACGGAGAAATTGCGCTTCCAACTGCTTCCGCTCGGTAATGTCCGTATTGATGCCCAGAATGGATTTCGGATTGCCGTGACGATCCCGAATCAGCGTCAGGCGAGATTGGATGATAATCGGTTGACCGCCACGGGTGCGCAAAGAGACTTCCCCGCTCCATTCGCCCGACGCGAGAACCGCTTTAAGAATTTCCGAGGACGCCGTCATGTCACTGGGAAAAATTTCCGTGCCACGCTTTCCTAACACTTCTTCTGCCTTCCAACCGAACAGATGCGCAGCGCTCTCGTTCCAGAACAGCACACGATCGTCGAGGTCCCGAATAACGATGGCGTCGTGCGCCAAATCGAGCATCTGCGCCTGTTCGCGAATGCGCTCTTCGCTTTGCCGACGTTGTGTGATGTCCTGCTGAACAATCCACGCGCGCACGAGGCAATTGTTCTCCACCACTCCCACCAGCGAGTTGCGAATCCACGTCAACTCTCCCGTGCACTTGCGATCCAACGTTTCCAGATCGGACAACCGATAGCCGCTGCGGATAAACTCCCGCACCAACATCATTTTTTCTTCCCGCGAACCCGTCATCGCGTCGGCTAAACGCATTCCCACCGCATCCGTTGCCTGCGTGTAACCGTACTGGCGCGCAAACGCGTCGTTACATTCTACAACCCGCGTGCGTTCCAGAATAAAATCGATCTGCTCAGCTTCGGACCACGTCATCGGCATCGCGATATCCGCTTCGTAACGCGCCACACCTTCATTCGTCATCCGCACGAATTGCTGATAACGCTCCTGACTTTCGCGCAACGCCTGCTCCACGCGCTCACGCTCCCTGATTTCGCGGCGCAAGGCTTCATTCGTGCGGGCCAGTTCCTCGGCACGCTCCGCATCAGTGACGGCATTCAGATCCGCCACCGGAACAATTTTTTTCTGCGGTGCCGGCGTTTCCGAAACGGCAACCGATTCGACTTTGTCGGCCGCCAGTTCGAAGCACTTTTCCAGCATCGCATCGAACTGCGTTGGCTTGTGAAAATAGAAATCCGCGCCCAGCGCAAAACAATGCTGCCGCAACCGGGGATGATCCTGGTTCGTCAACATGATGATGACGGGGACCAATTTCTGTTTCTGAACAGATTCCAATAACGCCAGACCGCTTTCGCCCGGCAGACCAATGTCGAGAATCAGCAGGTCGGGTCGCGTTTCCCAGACCAACCGCAAACCATCCGGAACATTCTGCGCCTGACCGGCAACTTCGATATCACCTGAAGCGGACAACGTGGCGGCGACACGTTCACGAACAACCGCGGAGTCATCCACCAACACCACGCGAAGCGCCCGTCGGGAAGGAGTGGAAATCTGGTTTACTGAATGAAACGGAACGTTCAATGCGTAATCGGCAGAATCCAATTGCAACGCATCGCTCACGTACCGTTCACCCGCCATAATGCGCTGGAACGCCATGAACAGTTCGCTGCGACTCGCATCCTTGAGCAGAAAACCCGAAGCACCAGCGGAAAGCGCGCGCGGCACGACCTGATGATCGCTATCCGCCGAAAACATGACGACTTTCACCTCGGGTTTTTGCGCCACAATCAGACGCGTCGCTTCGATGCCATCCATGCCCGGCATCGAAACATCCATTACCACGAGATCTACGCCGAGGTCCTGTGCCATTTGCACGCCCACGTTTCCCGCGTCCGCTTCGCCCACCACTTCGAAGCCGACGAGGTCATCAATCACCCGGCGCACCTGTCGTCGCGCCACCGCGTGATCGTCGCACAATAGAACTCGAACTTTTCTCTTCACTTCGGTGCATCTTAACGCCACCGAGTGAGATCCGGCGATTGAGGACAAGCCTGTTTCCCCGGTCAGTACGGCAGAAACGTTTTGTAGGCGCCATCCCTACAAATGAAGCAATTCAGAAGCGGTTTAGTTGCAAATCCGCCCACCCGCGAGGCGAATGAGTCCCCGGCTATCTCACTGCAGGAGTTTGTTTTGCATCGCGTAGCGAGAAACTTCGATGGCGTTTTTTAACGCCAGTTTCTTCAACACCCGCGTGTAGTAAGTGGAAACCGTTTTGGCACTTAACGAAAGTTCGGCGGCAATTTCCTTCTGCATTTTGCCAGCGGCAATCATCAGCATCACCTGATATTCCCGCGCCGAAAGTTCCTCGTGCGGCAAACGATTCGAGTCGCGGACCAATTCCGCCGCAAGCCGCTCCGCCAATTCCTTGCTGATATAGCGGCGACCTTCGAGAACGGTTTGCACCGCGCTGACAAGCTCATCCGGCGCGCTTTGTTTGCAGAGATAACCCGCTGCGCCTTGTTTCAAGGCGCGCACCGCAAATTCCGCCACCGGATACATACTGAGAATCAACACCGCCAAACCCGGTTGAATCGTCTGAATCTCGCTCAACAGATCGAGACCACTCCGGCCTTCCATGTTGAGATCGAGAATGACGAGATCCCACGACTGTTGCGCCACGAGTTCGACAACCTTGGGAGCACTATCGGCTTCTCCGAACGTTAAGCCGCCAATTTCCTCTTCGAGCGTTTCCTTGAGCCCCTTGCGGACGATGGCGTGGTCATCGACGAGCAGAATGCGTTTCATGTTGGTTGCGCTGTAATTTCCGATCCAGGGATCCACACCGTCACCATCGTCCCCTTCCCTTCCGGAGGACGCGTGAAGCTGATCTGTCCGCCGAGTATTTCCGCACGTTCTCGCATTCCGAGCAAGCCCAGGGATTGGCTTTTCGTCATGTGTTCCTCCGGCAACCCGACGCCATTATCAATCACGACCAACTCCACCACGCTACCATCCCATGATAATTCAATCTGCACCTCACTCGCATATGCATGCCGCGCCACGTTGGTGAGAATCTCCTGAAAAATCCGAAACACCGCCGTCGCCCGATCCGTCGGCAATTTCATCACTTCCTCCGGCACCACACACCGACAGGTCACCCCCGTGCGCGATTGAAACGCCTGCGCTTCAACTTCGATGGCAGCGGCCAACCCCAGTCGATCGAGGATTCCCGGGCGCAATTCCGACGCAATCTTCTGTACCGAAGTAATCGTCTCGCTGGCCAGTTCTTTGGCGGAGTTCAACTTCTCCACGAGAGCTTTGCGGAGTTCCGTATCGCTCAGGATCGCCGCGCGTCGTTCCATCGCGCGCAAATCCAGCATCAGCGCCGTCAGCAATTGGCCCAGATGATCGTGAATCTCCCGCGCGATACGGGTGCGTTCCGCTTCCTGGGATTCGATCAATTGTCGCGTAAACCCGGCGCGCGCTTCCTGCTCGCGTTTCATTGCCTCCTCGCGTTCCGCTTCTGCGCGACGTTGCGCCGTGACGTCGGTGATGAATCCTTCCAACGCAAGCAGACTTCCATCTTCGGCATAAACCCCTTGCCCGCGTTCCCAGACAATCCGGGTTTCCCCAATCGCCGTTCGGATGCGATAGGACAGTTCAAAGACGCTGTGACGTCGCACCGCCACTTGCACCGTCTCGACCACTTGTTCGCGATCATCCGGATGAATCAACTCACCGAAATGCGTGCCGCGATTGTGCAACAGTTCATCCGGGCGATAACCGGTGAGCGGATAACAACCGTCACTGACAAATTCCATCGTCCATCGCGCATCATTTTTGCAGCGATAGACGAGGCCTGGCAAATTCGCCAGCAATGTAGTAAGCATGCGTTGATATTCGCGCAAACCTTCTTCCGCTTTCTTTCGCGCCGTGATGTCCCGCACCAGACTCATGATCGCCGGTCGGCCATCGTAAACGAACGGCACGATGTGCGATTCGACCTGAATCGGACTCCCGTCCGCGCGATACAATGTCACCTCAATCGGATCTGCCGGTTCGCCGGTCAGTACCACCTGTCGCCGTCGCTCCTGAATGCTCTTATGCGCCGACGGCGGCGAAAACTCATAGACCGATCGACCGTAAAGTTGCTGAGGCGTGGCCACGCCCATCATGCGCGCGCCAGCCTGATTCACAAAAACCAATCGATCCTCAACCGACACCGCGATGCATTCCGGCGAGAACTCTACTACCGCGCGATAACGCGCTTCGTTTTCCCGCAACGCCGCTTCGGCATTTTTGCGTTTGGTAATATCGAGGTTCACGCCGACCACGCGAATCGGTTCACCGGATTCATCGAGAATCACGGCTTCCGCCGCCTGGATATGACGCAGTTTGCCGTCTTCGCGATAAATTCGAAATTCCCGCTGACTTTGTCCCTTGCGCGCGATCGCCTCGCGCAACTTTGCTTCCTGCGCAGGCCAATCCGCCGGGTGAACCATCTGCACCCAACGGGCGTAAGAAAATTCGCCGCTCTCGTTATACGGCACGCCGAAAATCTCGAACCAGCGCCGATCGCACACGAGCTTGTCCGTTCGCAAATCCCACTCCCAGACCGCAATCGCCGCCGCCGCGTTCGCCAACCGGAGTCGCTCCGTCAACATCGCCAATCGTGCTTCGGCTTTTTTCCGTGGCGTGATGTCACGAACGATGGCCTGCAGATACATTTTCCCATCAAACTCGACCTGATTCAGTCCGACTTCCGCATGAAAAAGTGTTCCATCCAGACGACAATGCAGCCATTCGAACGGCTTTATCTGGCCCGCAAACGCCGCGTTGAAAAGCTGCATCGCTTTCGTCGCTGAGAGCGTTCCGTCAGGCTGTTTTTCCGGAGAAAAATCCAACGGCGTCCGTCCCAGAATCTGTTCGCGACGACATCCAAACAACTCCTCCGCCATCGGATTGCACTCGGCAAACTGCATGCCGCTCATTGCAAAAATCGCGTCATTAGCGGAATCAAACAGCGTCCGGAACTTCGCCTCGCTCCGCTTTAACGCTGCCTCGGCCTGCAATCGCTCG
>CALAYC010000169.1 GCA_937894935.1 uncultured Verrucomicrobiota bacterium | reverse complement strand
GGAAGGAGTTTCATCTCCACATGCCCGAAGCCGACCTGAAGAAACAGGGCGCACGGTGCATGGATTGCGGCATTCCGTTCTGTCATACCGGCCAGCTGGTGAGCGGCATGGCGAGCGGTTGTCCGATTCACAATCTGATTCCTGAGTGGAACGATCTGGTGTATCGCGGTCTGTGGAAAGAAGCACTGGAGCGGTTGCACAAGACGAACAACTTTCCGGAGTTCACCGGCCGCGTTTGTCCGGCGCCGTGCGAAGGTTCGTGTGTATTGGGAATCAACAATCCGCCGGTCACGATCAAAAACATCGAAGTCAGCATCATTGATCGGGGTTGGGAAAACGGTTGGGTCGTGCCTGAACCGCCGAAGAAGCGCACCGGCAAAAAGGTCGCGGTCGTTGGCTCCGGTCCGGCAGGACTCAGTGCCGCAGCGCAATTGAACAAGGCAGGGCACGAAGTCACGGTGTTCGAACGCGCGGATCGTCCGGGCGGTTTGCTCATGTATGGCATTCCCAACATGAAGCTCGACAAGAAGGAAGTGGTGTTGCGTCGCTTGAATCTGCTCGAAAAAGAAGGTGTGAAATTCGTCTGCAACACCGAGGTCGGAAAAGATCTGCCGGCGGAAAAATTACTCGCGGATTTTGACGCGGTAGTTCTCGCCACCGGCGCAACGAAGCCGCGCGATCTGCCGATTGAAGGTCGTCAGCTTAAGGGCATTCATTTCGCGATGGAATTTCTCACCGCGAACACCAAAGCCGTTCTCGACAATCACAAGAACGGCAACTTCATCGATGCTGCGGGCAAAGACGTGGTCGTCATCGGTGGTGGTGATACCGGAACGGACTGCGTGGGTACGGCGGTGCGACATGGTTGTAAGTCGCTCGTGCAGGTGGAAATTCTGCCGAAGCCGCCGCTCGAACGCGCCAAAGATAATCCATGGCCCGAATGGCCGAAGGTTTACAAGATGGACTACGGCCAGGAAGAGGCCGCTGCGAAGTTCGGCGCTGATCCGCGCGTTTATCTGACCACAGCCACGAAGTTCGAAGGCGATGCGAACGGACAGGTGAAAGCGGTTCACACCGTTCAAGTGGAATGGACGCGCAACGAAAAAGGGCAGTTCATTCCGAAGCATATTCCCGGCACGGAAAAAGTTTTGCCGGCGCAACTCGTGTTGCTGGCGATGGGTTTCCTTGGACCGGAACAGCCGTTACTCGACGCACTGAACATCGAACGCGATGCGCGTTCGAATGCGAAGGCGGAGTTCGAGAAATACGCGACGAACAATCCGAAGGTGTTTGCGTGTGGCGATTGTCGGCGCGGTCAAAGTCTCGTCGTTTGGGCGTTCAACGAAGGTCGCGGCGCGGCACGCGAGTGTGATCGTTATCTCATGGGCAGCACCGATTTGCCGTAAGGGCAGAATTTTTTTTCAAGGCCGCCTTAACCGGCGGCCTTTTTAGTTTTAAGGAATCCGAGCCCTGCAAGCCACTTGCAAAAATGACCGTTGCCGCTGCGCACGCTTTCTGCTGAATTAGCCTCGCGTAAATGAATTGCTTGCGATCCATGCGGAAATTCGCGGCAGACCGGCATCGAATGTTGGCCGGAGCGCTCCTTTCTTTGTTCCTCAGTGTCTTTGTCCTGACCATTAGTGAGACACTGCATCGGGCGTTCCACGCGGACGCCTGCGAGCCGCAGCATCAGTGCGCGGTCACCATGCTCCAAAGCGGTCAGGTGGAAATGCCTGTCGTTTCGGTGTCCGCCGAGCCGGCGCGCGAGAGTTTGATCGCGGTTCTTCTCGCTGAATCAGATTTTGTTCCGGCCGTTCCTTTCCGACTTCCTCCCAGTTGCGGTCCGCCCGCGCTCTGCTCCTGATTCCCGGGCCTTGGTTGCCGTCTGACGCCTGAAGTGTGTTCAGCCGTGGCAATCTGGGTGTTCCATTCAAAATAATTCCGGTCCGCTGTCATCCGGCGCCACCTCGCGTGGAGAAAAGCAGCATTCCATTATGAAATTGAAACGGTTGTTGAACCGCCCTGGCGCGTTCACGTTGATTGAATTGTTAGTCGTGGTGGCCATCATTGCGATGCTCGCCGCGTTGTTGTTGCCGGCGCTGGCCCGGGCGAAGGGCAAAGCTAAAAGCATCTCGTGCGTCTCGAATCTTCGCCAGATCGGTCTCGGGATGAGCATGTATGCCGAGGATGAAAACGGTTATCTGCCCGGCACGGCGCATTTCAGCTTGAGCAATAGTTGGATCTTCAGCCTCGCCAGTTACGTCGGGAACGTGGACAAGATTCGCATTTGTCCCGGCGATGCCAAAGGCGACCAGCGGCTGAATGATCGCGGCACGAGTTATTTGTTGAACGAATACACATCCGTGCCGGCGCTGGATCCCTTCGGCAGTCCGATACCTTCCGAACCAATCTGGAACAAACTCAGTTCGATCAAACGGCCTGCGGATACTTTCCTCGTTTTCGAAATTTCGGATCGGGCGGGCACTGGCACCGGGCAGGACCATTCGCATTCGCGGAACTGGCTGAATGGTTGGAACAGCGTCACTGAGGACATTCAGCCGAACCGACACGGCCAAGCCGCGAACTATCTGTTCGCCGACTGGCATGTCGCGGCAGTCAAGGCCGAGAAGCTCAAACAACGGATTGAAGCCGGCGACAACTTCGCCAAGCCGCCGCAATGAAAGCAAATAGCGGCAGGCGCAATTGTCGGGCGCAAATGCCCCTCACCCCATCCCTCTCCCCTTCGGAAGGGGAGAGGGTGGCCGATAGGCCGGATGAGGGGAATACGAGTGATCCCGGCGCGTGATTCAACTTCCAACTGCAAAAACCAATTTCACGGTGCGAGCCGTGAGGCACACAGAAACCCAGTAGTTACAAACGAGACATGAAAAATCAAAATACTCAGATCACCGGTCGCATCTGTCAGCTCGGGCTGGCGGCGCTGTTGACCACGGGCCTGACGGTTCAGGCGCAAACGCCGCTTTACACCGGCCACGCCGATGTCGGCCTCGCTTATGACGTCGATGCCAACGAATGGGAACTGCACGTTCACGATGGCGAAAGTGACGTGGAATATTTTCCGGCCACGGATGCCCGCTTGATGGTGCGGCATCAGGCGCACACCACCGTGCCCGCCGGAGCGCAGTGGAGTTTTCTCGGCGCGCCGGGCAGCAGCACGTGGATTTTGCCCGCGACCGAAGATGAGGACTTGTTGTTCCTCGGAATCGGCACGGAGGAAATTGACCCCGGCACCTTCACGGGAAACAGCCTTTCGCTCGCGTTGAAGGCGGTCAGCGGCCCCGGAAATTTTGCGTTGTACGATACGGATTCGTTTGGTGATCCGTTGTTGCGCTGGAATTCCGCGGACGGATTTTCCGGCGCGGATGTGCTGACGCTTTCCACCGGCGGACACGCGCACTTCAATTGGGCGTTCAGCGCGCCGGGCGATTACACGATCACGTTGGAAGCATTTGGCGAGAGTGCGCTTCATGGTTTTACGAGCAGCGGCGATGTTTCCTATTTGTTCCGCGTCGAAGCCGTGCCCGAGCCGACGATGGGAGCGCTGTTGGGGCTGGGAGGCATGATGGGTTGGTGGGCGAGCCGGCGTAAAAAGAAGTGACCGGACCAACTGGCGCGGTCGCCGTCGTTCTTTCCGGCGACCGCGCTTTATCTGACGATGAAAAAAATTCTCCATCTGGTCCTGATTGCGGTGTGTGGCTTTTTTGCCGAGGCGCAACCGCTGTATCTCACCAATCAGCACATGGACTTTCGGTTGCAGTATGATTCCGCGTCAACGGACAGCAATCGGCTGAACATAATTCTCGGTTACGATCCTGGGCAGCGCGTCACCAACACGCAGGCGTACATCGTGGCGAATCCCAACGCGCAACTGGCGATTCCCGCCAATCCCAACTTCGCGTTCCTCGGTCCGGCGGGCGCGCCGATCTGGATTCTGCCGCAGCAACAGAACGTCTCGCTGCCGTTCCTCGGCATCTCCGCGGAGGATATTCCGGGCGGCGTGTTTGAGAATCCCATGGCACTCGAACTCGTTTCCGTGGAAGGACCGGGCAATTTTTTCGTTTGGTCGGTCAGCGGCGCGGGTCAACCCCCGACGGTGAAAATGATCGCGACCAATGGCGTCGTTTCGCCCCAGCACAATCAAGCGAATGTCTTTGTCGGCAGTCACGAACACAACAATTGGGCTTTCAGCACGAATGGGCTTTATCGCGTGACGTTTCGCGCGAACGGAACGTTCCTCGGTCAGACGACCAACACCTTGGGACGCGATGTCGCGTGGTCGTTTCAGATTCTGCCGTTGCGCCCGTGGGAAAATTGGATTGCGACGAACTGGCCGCCCGCCACCGCCAGCAGCACGAATGGTCCAGCTGTTGATCCGGATGGCGACGGCATTCCAAACGCGCTCGAATACGCCTTGGGACTCAATCCGCATCAAAATTCAACTGCAGGATTGCCGACGTTTTCCTTCGTAATGGATGCGGACGAAACTTACGGCGCATTGACGTTCACGCGAGTCAAAGTCGCGACGGATATTGATTATCTGCCGTCGGTGCGCGATGCGTTGCTCGCGGGCGAATGGACGACGCTGACGAATGTCGTCAGCACGGTGGATCACGGCGAAACGGAAACTGTGACCGTGCGCGATTTTCTTCCCGCTGCGGCGGAGGCGAATCGGCTTTTCCAATTCCGCGCGCGGCTGAATTATCCATGAAAGATGCCGCCCAACGATTGGCCTGGGCGCTGGCGGCCTGTCGGCGATTGCAGATGCGCCTTACGCCGGTGCGGGAAAAAATTCTCGCGTATCTGGCGACGCAGCGCGTGCCGGTGAGTTTGAGCACGTTGATGCAGGCGGAAGAAATGCGGGACGTGTGTAACGCGACCACGGCGTATCGGACGCTGATGCTGTTGCGCGAGGTGGAGGTGCTGCGCCAGGTCGGGTTGCCGGACAAGGTGAGCTTCTTCGTGTTGAACATTCCCGGCGAGAACAATCACTTCTTGATTTGTCGGCAGTGCGGCGCGATTACGGAGCTGCCGGCGGAATCTCATTGTGAACACATGGAGCACGACGTCGCCGCGGCGCACGGTTACGCGCAGCTTTATCACGAGTTGCAATTCTTCGGCATCTGTCCGACCTGTCAAAAGCAGCCGAGTCGCGTCATCTCTGCCAAGCTACCCGTCATCGCCAGCAAACACGGCGCGCAGGGATCAGCAGCGCGGATGCAGCGCTGACTTTTCTCGTAAGAATCGCCCCGACGACTTTAGATTCAGTGCCCACAAATGCACGCGTACTCAGAACGCTGGCACTCGCCGCATTTGTAGGTCTGGAACTTGAATCGGAAGTTCGTTGGTTTCGCGTCGGGACTTTGCTTGAGTTGCACGATGAGATTGTAACCTTCGCCGTCGGGCAGTTTGGTTTTGCTCACGAGCGCGTCGCCCTTTTTCTCGAACTCAATCGTTTTCTTTCCGTCTTTGGTGTCGGCGATGACGGTGACTTCTTGGGTCGTGGCCGCAATTGGTTTGAGATCTTCGGAGTAAAAGTTAATGGAGATAGTGCGGTCGTTCGCGACAAGGAATTCCGCGTGCGGATTGGTTTTGGCGAGCAAGCGTCCGCCTTTCGGTCCGGCGAGTTGTTTCTGATCGGCGTGGAGGGTGAGCGTTCCAATGCTGATCAGACAGGCGAGGGTCAGTAATTTGAGTGCGTTCATGGCAAGGGCGATTTGATTTTTCATGATGGTTCGGAGCCTTCGGTTTTAACCGGGGCGCGTTTGGATTCGATCCACTCGTAAAGCGTTGGAAGCAGAACGAGCGTCAGGAAAGTGGAGGAAATGATGCCGCCGATCACGACGGTAGCGAGCGGGCGTTGCACTTCCGCGCCGGCGCCGGTGGCGAGCGCCATCGGAACAAACCCGAGCGAGGCGACGAGCGCCGTCATCAATTTGGGACGCAGGCGCAGCAGTGAACCGTCCCAGACGGCGGTGCGCAAATCCGCGCCGCGTTCGCGCAATTGATTGAAGAACGTGACGATCATCAATCCGTTCAGCACCGCGATGCCGCTCAACGCGATGAACCCCACCGCCGCACTGATGCTGAAGGGCAGGTCGCGCAAATAGAGCGCGAACACGCCGCCGGTCACGGCCAACGGCACGCAGAGACTGATGAGCAACGTTTGGCGCATGCTACGGAACGTAAACCAGATCAACGTGAGAATCAGCGCCAGCGCCACGGGCACGACGACCGTGAGACGCTGCTTGGCGGCGATGAGGTTTTTGAACTGGCCGCCAAATTCGAGGGCATAACCGGGTGGAAGTTCCAAACCGGCGTCGAGCTGCTGTTGCGCCTCGCGTACAAAGCTCTCGATGTCGCGGCCGCGCAGATTTACAAGGACGGCAGCGCGACGTTGGCCGTATTCTCGGGTGATGGCGGCGACGGTTTCGCCCATGCGCAATTCCGCCACGCTTTCCAACGGCAACAAACCGCCCTCGCCCACGCGCACGGGGAGGCGCTTCAATTCGTCCAGACGATGGCGCTCGCTTTCGGCGAGGCGCACAGTGACGGGGGAACGGCGATTGCCTTCGATGATCGTGCCGAGGGTTTCGCCAGCCAAGGCGTGTTGCACGACGGCGTTGATTTCGGCGGCGTGCAAATTGTAACGGCTCATCACGTCGCGGCGCGGAATGATTTCGAGCAAGGGCGTTTTGCCGAGCGCGTCGAATTGCACATCCGCTGCACCGGGAACTTTCTCGAGAATCGCCTTCGCCTTCATGCCCAACTCCTGCATCACGGCGAAATCCTCGCCGATGATTTTCACCGCGAGATCGGCGCGCGTGCCTTCGAGGATTTCGTTGAAGCGCATTTCGATGGGCTGGCTGAACAGGTGCGCTTCGCCGGGGACGTGCTTGCCAAGTTCAATGGTCATCAAGTTGGCCAACTCGTCCTTGGTGATGGTGTGTCCGTTCACTTTGCGCCATTCGCGGCGCGGTTTGAGCATCATGTAGGTGTCGGCGACGTTTACGCCCATCGGATCAGTGGCGATTTCCGCGGTGCCGAGGCGGGAGAACGTGTAACGGACTTCGGGAAATTTCTCGAGCAGGAGCTTCTCGCCGCGTTTCTGCATCGCGATGCTTTCGTCAATGCCGATGCTCGTGACGCGAATGAAATGCGTCGCGAATGAACCTTCGTCGAGTTGCGGGACAAATTCCGCGCCGAGCCGTTGATAAGTCACAATGGCCAGCGCGAATAAACCCACAGCGATTCCGAGCACAATCAACCGAAACCGCAGGGCGAACCTGAGCACGGGACGATAAACGGCTTTCGCGGCGCGCATGAACCAGGTGTCATCTTCCGCACTGTGAGTTGCGGCCGATGCAGAAGTTTTTTCAGGCCGCGCACTCTCTTTGCGCCCCAACCACGTGACGCACAGTGCCGGCATGAGCGTCAGCGCGATGACCAATGAACCCACCAGCGCGAAAATCACGGTGATCGCCATCGGTCGAAACATTTTCCCTTCGATGCCACTCAGTGCGAGGATCGGCACATAGACGACCGTGATGATGAGCACGCCGAAGAACATTGGGTTCACCACTTCCTTGGCGCTCGAGAGGACTTCGGTCGTGCGTTCGGAAAGCGTGAGCCGGCGACCCAGCGCGCGTTGGCGGTCCGTGAGATGGCGGATGATGTTTTCCACCATCACGACCGAACCGTCCACGATGAGGCCGAAATCAATTGCGCCCAGACTCATCAGATTTCCGCTGACGCGACTTTGCACCATGCCGGTGACCGCGAAGAGCATAGACAGCGGAATGGCCAACGCGACGATGAGTGCCGCGCGCCAATTGCCGAGCAGTAGAAACAAAATCACCACCACGAGCACCGCGCCTTCAAAGAGATTTTTTTCCACGGTCCAAATCGTGGCGTCCACGAGTTCGGTGCGATCATAGACCGGGATGATGACCACGCCGGGCGGCAGTTTGGTTTGAATTTCCTTGAGACGTTCCGCGACGGCGCGGGCGACGATGCGACTGTTTTCGCCCGCGAGCATGAGAGCGGTGCCGAGCACGGCTTCTTCGCCGTTATAGGTGGCGGTGCCGGTGCGGACGCCGCTGCCGATTTCGACTTTCGCGACATCACGCACGAGAATGGGTGCGACGCCCGAACCGAACTTGAGCGGGAGATTGGCAATTTCTTCAATGGTCTGCACACGGCCCGCGGTGCGAATGGCCACCGATTCGCCGCCGACTTGAATCACGCTGCCGCCGGCGTTCTCGAGATTCTCCGCGATGACTGCAGCGACTTCGCTAAACGTCAGGCCGACACTACGGAGTTTTTGCGGGTCGGGTTGAACGACAAATTGTTTCTCGTAACCGCCGCTGGTGTTGACCTCGGCCACGCCGGGAGTGGCGCGCAATCGTGGTTTGATGAGGAACTCGTGGATTTGCGTGAGTTCCATGAGCTGAGCTTCGCGCGTGGCGGGAATTGTGGCGCTCGCGGTTTGCCCGGCCTAACGGCCACCCTCTCCCCATCCGATGGGGAGAGGGAAGGGGTGAGGGGTTTGGGTGCATTCGTTTCGTAATCCACCACGTAGTAAAAAATCTCACCAAGGCCGGTGCTGATGGGCGCGAGTTTGGGCGTGACGCCGGGCGGCAATTCATCGAGCGCATTTTGGAGTCGTTCGCTGACCAATTGGCGGGCGCGATAAATGTCCGTGCCGTCCTCGAACACGAGCGTGACTTGCGACAAACCGAAGCGCGACAGCGAGCGCAATTCCGTCAAGCCCGCAATGCCGCCCATCTCCGTTTCGATGGGAAATGTGACGAGCTTTTCAATTTCCTCCGGAGCGAGCGCGGGCACTTGCGTGTTGATCTGCACCTGGACATTGGTGATGTCCGGCACGGCATCAATCGGCAGCCGGAACGCCGACCACACGCCGATGCCCACGAGAATGAACGTGGCTAAAAATACCAACGCTCGTTGGCGCACGGAGAATTCGAGTAAGCGTGCGAGCATGTTTAGCCTTTGCTTTTCTGCGGCGGGGCAGGGCAGCAGCCCTGGCCGCCTTTGACGGCGCGCAA
>CALAYC010000168.1 GCA_937894935.1 uncultured Verrucomicrobiota bacterium | reverse complement strand
GAAGGGGACATTATCTCCTGAGTTGTAATGGGGACATTTCTAAAGAGTTTTGACACACTCCTGAAAAAATTTACTGACCCGCGGGTTCTTGAATCGTTCCGTCACAATCATCGCCGTGACTCCTTCAAATCCCGTCGCAAGACTCGCCCATTCAAAATTCCCGTGATGAATGCAAACAACTACCGCCGCCTCCCTACTCGCTCGAATCCGATGCAGAATTTCAGTATTCTCAACCGTAATGTAGCGTCGGAAATTTTCCCGCGTCAGTCGCTTCGCCCAAAACAGATCACACATCGTGCGGGCGAACTGACAATATGATTCTCGCGCAATCTGCCTCCTTTGCTGTGGTGAATAACGGTTACCAAACGCTGCCGCAATGTTGGCTTCCGCCAAAGCACGCCCCCTTCGATCCAGATGAAACCCACTCCATCCCAGGAAATTTGCGAACCACACTACTCCACGACGAGGCAACATCGGAACGAGCTTTGCCAGTAAGAAAACACCAAGCCACTCAAACCGATAACGAACTTTACGCCACCTCCGCTTCATCGTCTCACAACAAAAAACTCCACACCACGCCTCATCCGCTCAGAAACCTGATAAAATCTCCGGTGCGTAAGCAAACAATGCCGCAGCTCCACCGGTATGCCAGAATAAAATCGACTCCTCGCGCGGCAATCGGCCTTGGCGAATCAAATCCAGCAATGCCCCGAACGCGCGCCCCGCATACACCGGGTCCAAAATGATTCCTTCCGTTTGTGCCATCAACCGGATTGCTTCCCGTTCCAACTCGCCCATCACGCCATAGCCGCCACCTTTGTAACCATACACGACGTCGATGTCCGCTTTACTCAGACGCACATCCGATCCGATATATTGAGCACAATCATTCGCTATTTGCGCCACTTCTGTTTCAAATTCGAAATGCTCCGGATCATTTTTATCAATGGAAATGCCGGTAACGCGCCCCGCATAACCCGCCAATCGCGCGCCCAACGCCATACCAGCCTGTGTACCGCCGGAGCTTGTTCCGAAAAACAATCGATCAATCCGGAGATCCGCGGCACGCAATTGCTGCCTCAACTCCATCATCGCTTCGACATAGCCAACTGCACCAATTCCGTTTGAACCGCCGACCGGAATCAAATACGGCTTGCGACCTGCCGCCCGTAGGTCTTCATCCAACTCCTTTAATTTCGTTGTGCGTTGCGAGCGTTCGATCCAGTGCAATTTCGCGCCGAGAATTTCATTCAGCAGCAAATTACCATTCGCCACCTCCGGCCGCTTACCATTCAGGATCAACTCGCATTTCAATCCCGCCGCCACCGCCGCAGCGGCAGTCTGACGACAATGATTCGATTGCGCCGCGCCGAGGGTCACCAACGTATCCGCGCCTTTGGCCAGCGCGTCGCCCACGAGAAATTCCAACTTTCGCGTCTTGTTACCGCCGAGAGCGAGACCGGTTTGATCGTCGCGTTTGATAAAAATGCGCGGGCCACCGAGCTGTTGCGACAATCGCTTTAATTCGAGAATCGGCGTCGGCAACTGAGCGAGAGGAAAGCGAGGTAGCGATTCAATATTCATAGGCAACAGAACGAAGTAACAGCTCGCGCCCGCTCAGTGGCTCACCGGCGTCAGCGCGTGCTCCAGCGGCCCGACCAACAGATTCGGAAAGCAACCCAACACTATTATCACCACCGCCAGAACCAACAGAATTACCTGCGTCGCTTGCGGCACACTCGCCCTGCTCTGCTCTGCCGGTTCAGGCTGCACATAAACCGCCTTCAACACTTTCAGATAGTAATAAAACGACACGGCGCTCATTGCGATCGCGAGGATGAGCAACCACAATAATCCCAATTGCGGTGCACCCGATTTAAGCGCAACGGCAAACAGATAAAATTTCCCGAAGAAACCTGCCAGCGGCGGAATGCCAGCCAACGACAGCAGAAAAATCATCATCGCAAAAGCCGCCATTGGCGCGCGTTTGCAGAATCCGGCAAAACTCGACAACCGGTCGCTCCCCGTTTGCTCTTCCACCAGTGATACCACTCCGAACGCTCCAATCGTCGCCAGAGCATACGTCGCCGCGTAATAGATGACCGACACGACCGCCTGCTTATCATGCGCCAGCACTCCCAACAACATGTAACCCGCGTGCGCAATCGCCGAATAAGCCAGTAACCGCTTCACGCTCGATTGAACGATGGCGACGAGATTTCCCAGCAACATGGACAAAGCCGCCAGCACCGCCAGCACCGGCGTCCAACCGACCATGAAATCCCGAAAAGCACCGCTGCCTTCGACCCCGGCAAACCCGATCATCATCACCTTGGCGAAAATGAAAAAGCTCGCCAGCTTCGAACCCGAGGCAATGAACGCCGCACTTTGCGTTGGCGCACCTTCATAAGCATCCGGCGCCCACAGATGAAACGGCACGGCCGCTACTTTGAACCCGAAGCCCATCACCGTCATCACCATCGCCACAAGCAGCAGCGGATCCAAACCTTTGCCTGCCAACGCCGCAGCCACAGCATGCAGATTCGTCGCGCCCGTTAATCCATAAATCAAACTCAAGCCGAACAGCATGAATGCCGCCGCCATGCCACCGAATAGAAAGTATTTCAACGCCGCTTCCGCCGATTTGATATTTCGTTTGTTGAATGCGGTCAGGATGTAAAGCGACAGACTCGTGACTTCGAGCGCGATGAAAATCATCAACAAATCCTCGGCGCTCACCAGAAACATCATCCCCGCCGTCGCCAACAACAGCAGCGCCAGAAATTCACCCACGTGATTCGTGAACTT
The DNA here is from genome assembly GCA_937894935.1 of uncultured Verrucomicrobiota bacterium. Lineage (GTDB taxonomy): Bacteria > Verrucomicrobiota > Verrucomicrobiia > Limisphaerales > JADLHS01 > JADLHS01. Next base: position 7,259 of record CALAYC010000168.1, on the reverse strand, counting down.
CGCTTCCAGCGAAATCAGCACCGTAAAAATCGTTAATCCCAGCAGGCAAATCTTCACGATTTGCGTTACGGGATTCATCACCAGCATTCCGTTCAACGCGTCTACCGTCGTGGCATTAACCAACAACCAGAGAATTCCCCCCGCACAACCGGCACTGGCAACCAATCCACCCACAATCATGCGAATCCGCGTTTCCACGTCTCGCATCGAAGTCAAATCCACCGCCAACACCGCGAGTGCCGTCAGCACCACAATCGTTTCGGGCGCGGCTACAGTAAGCAGTTCCAGATAATTCACTGCCCACCTCCCTTCTTCACCCAATCGAACAATGGCGAATTAAGACTCGGCGTAATCACATCCAAAAGAATCCGGGGATAAAGCCCGACCAATAACGACACTCCAATCAGCAACACCGCGCCAATCCGCTCCGGCACCGAAATTGAACCTCCATCCTCTTGCTCTTCATGCAAATGCTCCTCATCCGAATGCGAATTATTTGCGGTAAGAGATTCACCGAAAAATGATTTCTGCATCGCGCGCAACGTGTATGCCACGCCAATCACAATTCCTACTCCAGTAATGACCGCTAACGTTGGAAACGCCTGCCACGCACCGATGATTACCTGCAACTCGGCAATGAACCCGCTGAAGCCCGGCAATCCCATCGATGCTGCACCCGCAATCACAAACGTCACTGCCGCAAACGGCATCGCCTTCACCAGATTCATTCCCTCCAACGTCGCAAATTCCCGCGTATGCGTCCGTTCATAAACCATTCGCCCCACCACCGCGAACAACAGCCCCGCGATGATGCCATGCGAAAACATCTGCAAAACCGCGCCGCTCAAACCAATCGTGTTCAGCGTCGCCAACCCGAGCATTACAAATCCCATGTGGCTTACGCTCGAGTAGCCGACGACGAACTTGAAATCTTTCTGCACCAGCGCCACCAATGCGCCGTAAACGATGCCGATGACTGCCAGCCCGGCGATCCACATCTTCCAATGTTCCAAACCTTCCGGAAACAAAGTCATCGCCACCCGCAAACAACCATACGCGCCCAGTTTCATCACCACACCCGCGAGCAACATTGAAGCGGCCGTCGGCGCGGCCACGTGACCCGTCGGCGCCCAGGTATGAAACGGCCACATACCGGCGAGAATCGCGAAGCCCACGAACACCAGCGGGAACGCCCACATCTGGAAGCTGTGCGGGAATGGATACTGCGCCAACTCCAACAAATTCATGGTGTGCCCGCCGGAAACCACATACGCCGCGATTAATCCAATCAACACCATTGCGCTACCAATGAACGAATACAGCGCCAGTTTCATCGCGCCGTATTCCTTCCGTGTCGAACCCCAGATGGCGATGAGGAAATACTTCGGCACGATGGCGATTTCGTAAAACACGAACAGCAGGAACAAATCGAAACTCAGAAACACTCCATACACCCCGCCAATGAGCGCGAGGTAGAACGCGAAAAACTCCTTCGCCCGATGCTCGATGTTCCAGGAAAATAAAATCCCGCCCACCGCCGCCAACCCGGTCAGCATTACGAGCGTCAGACTGATCCCATCCACCGCCAGGTGATATTCCAGTCCCAACGCCGGAATCCACTTCGCCTTCGTCACCGTGAGAATTTCCCCTTTTTCAAAATTGAAGAAGCCCACCAGCGCAACCAGCAAACCCGTCAGCGCCGTGGTCAAGGCGACCTTGCGCGCCGCCGCCGCGTTGCCGTTCGGCAGGAGCATCAGCACCAGCACGCCGAGAAAAGTGATATAAACGGTCCAGGCTAACATTTTTCGCAATAACGAATGACGAATGACGAGCAACGAACCGTCTCGCGCCCATTCAATTTTGATTCGTGTCTATTCGCGTCCATTCGTGGTTAAAATTTCAACTGCTCCACCATCCGCACCGCGGTCGAGTTGACGACGTCCAGAATCAATCGCGGCCATAGCCCTAGCAAAAACATCAGCGCAATCGGAATCGCCACCAGCACGCGCTCGCGCCATGTGAGATCCGGCAGCTTCGACCATTTTTCATTCAACGGCCCGGCAAAGACGCGTTGGATGATCGTCAGCAGAAAAATCGCCGTAACGAGCAGACCGATTACCGATAATCCCGCCGCCCACGGCGCCAACGGGAACACGCCTTTGAAAATCAGAAATTCACCAACAAAGCCATTCAGTCCTGGCAACCCCAACGACGAAAACAGCGCGATTCCCATCAGCCCACAGAAAACTGGAATCGTTTTCCGCAACCCGCCGAAATCGTTCAGGCCGCGAACACCGCCCGTGCGTTGCTCGATAAATCCGACGAACATAAATAACGTCGCCGCCGTAAGACCGTGATTGAAGATCTGGAGGAACGCACCATTCAGCGCCGCGGCTTTTTCAGTTTCGAACTCCGGCGCACTCGTGAATTTCGCCACCGCAAACACGGCCAACAAACAGTAACTAAGATGGTTGATGGACGAATACGCGAGGACGCGTTTCAAATCACGCTGCGCGAATGCCGCGCACGCCGAGAAAACAATTGTGATGACGGCCAACCACAATAACGGCGTCAGCACCCAGTTGATCTGTTGCGGGAAAATCGGCAGCAGGATGCGAATGAATCCATACACGCCCATTTTCGACATCACGCCCGTGAGCAACATCGTCACCGGCCACGGCGCTTCGGCGTATGTAGATGGCAACCACGTGTGAAATGGCAGCATCGGCGTTTTCACCGCAAAACCGAGCAGCACGCCACCAAAGATAATCAACGCGAGAGGCTTGGTGTTCAGCTCATACCAACCCAATTTCGCGGCCAGCGCGCCCGCCAACGAACCGTCCCGTCCCATCGCCGCCAGCTCGATGAAATCCATTTTGCCGGTCACGAGAAAGATCGCGAGGAACGCCAGCAACATCGCCACACTACCGACCATCGTATAAACGAAAAACTGCATCGCTGCCGGCCCGCGATTCATCCCGCCCCAAAGGCGCACGAGAAAGAACGCCGGAATCAGACTCAGTTCCCAGAAAATGAACCAATGGAAAAAGTTCAACGCCGTAAACGTTCCAATGAGTCCTGCCTGCAGAAATAAAATTAAGGCGTGATAAAGCCGCGGACTGTAACTCGAATTCCCCTCACGCGTCCTACGGACACCCTCTCCCCGCTCAACGGAGAGAGCGCCGGGATGAGGGGCTTTCTCAAATAATTTTCCCGAAGCCAAAAGCGCCAGCGGCACAAGAATGCTCGTAAGCAAAACCATCAACAGCCCCAGCCCGTCCACTGCGAGGAAATACTGCACGCCTAACGCCGGAATCCAGTCCGCGCGCTCCACAAATTGCAGCGCACCGCTGGATGCATCGAACGATTTCCATAATCCCAACGCCAGCGCGAGCGACAGAAAACTGAAAGCTATCGCAACTCGTCGCGCGAGTTGTTGATTCTGAAATCCAACCACGACGATGCCACCGAGAATCGGCAACAACGTGAGCAATGTTAGAATCGGCATCCCGCTCACTTGCCCCTCCCCAGATAAGAAACAACACCAGCACCACCAGCGCCCCGCCCAACACCCGCAAATAAACTTGCACGCGCCCTTCCTGCAATCGCGATAACAGCGAACCGCCGCGTGACACGCGTTCACATCCGCGATCGAATCCGAGATTGATAACAAACTCATCAATCGCGCGATTGAGCCAGGCAAATGCCAGCGTCACATACGAAACAATTGCGACCACGCCGCCCCAAACCCATTCGTCGAGAAACGCACACGCTCGCGCCGCCCAGGCGTTGAAGCGAATGACCGTCAGTTCGTAAAGTTCATCAATGCCGTATTTCTTCGCGAACCACGTGTGCATGCCAAGCGGAAGTCTTTCCAGTGGATCGGGCTCGCTCGCCGTTTTGCGTTTCACGTAACCGTAAAAGCCGACACCCAAACCGACGCCCAGCAAAAACACGAGCCCGGAAATCATGATAATCTGCACCGTATCCTTGGTGAAGCCCTCCGAATGATGCGAACCGAGGAAGTCCTGAAACCACGGCCACGCCGGCGTACCGATCAAACTCAGTCCGACGGTACAAATCGCGAGCAAAATTAACGGCACTGTCATGACGCGCGGACTCTCGTGCGGCTCGATTTCTTCTTTGAGCGCCAGCAACTGCGGGGTTTTAGTCGCCACTGCTGGACGTTCGTGTCCGCGGTATTTGCCCCAGAACACCAACGCCATTTGCCGGGTCATGTAAAACGCCGTCAGAAATGCGCCCGCAACACCAAGGTAAAATGGAATATGCGAAACCGACCAACTATGCGCTGCGTGCAAAATGGCGTCTTTGCTCCAGAAACCCGAAAAGAACAGCGGAAAACCCGAAAGCGCCATCATGCCGACCGCATACGTCAGAAACGTCGCCGGCATGTAATTGCGAATGCCACCCATCTTCCGAATGTCCTGTTCGTCATGACAGCCGTGAATCACCGACCCCGCGCCCATGAACAACAGCGCTTTGAAAAACGCGTGCGTGATAAGATGAAACATTCCCACCGCCACACCACCCGTGCCCAAACCAATCATCATATAACCGAGTTGCGAACACGTGGAATAAGCAAGAATGCGTTTAATGTCGTTTTGCGCGACGGCAATCGTTGCCGCGAAAAACGCGGTGATCGCGCCAATCCACGTGACGACTTGGAGCGCTGTTGAAACCGTCGCCGCACTGTCGCCTGCTAATCCCGGAAGCGTTACTTCAAACAATGGATACGTTCGCGCTACCAGAAACACGCCCGCCGCCACCATCGTCGCGGCGTGAATCAAGGCACTAACCGGCGTTGGACCTTCCATTGCGTCCGGCAACCAGACGTGCAGCGGGAACTGGCCGGATTTACCAATCGCACCAATGAAAATTAAAATGCCAATGGCGGCCGAAACCGCCAACCCGCCCACCGTCGCGTGGGTCACCATTTTGCTGAGCGCGGTTTGTTCCAGACATCCGTTCCCGTTGTCATAGAACAAAAGCGTCCCCGTCTCGTGATATAGCCACACGATACCCAGCAGGAAAAACACATCGCCGATTCGCGTGGTGATGAACGCCTTCTTCGCCGCCGCCGCTGCACTGGGTTTGTGATACCAGAAACCAATCAACAAATACGACGCCAGCCCCACCAATTCCCAACTCATGAAAAGCAACAGTAGATTGTTCGCAATGACGATTCCCAACATCGCCGCGGCGAACAATGACAGAAACGTGAAAAAGCGCGTGAAGTTTTCGTCGTGTGCCATGTAACCGACGCTGTAGATAAAAATCAACGTGCCGACGAACGTGACCATCACCAGCATCACCGCCGTCAGCGGATCCAGCACCCAGCCGAGTTTTAATACACCCACATCGCCGCTTGCGAATTGCAACCACGCGAAATTGAAAAATTCCTTTGCGCTGTCTGGCCCGCTGTTTTTGAGCGCGTGAACAAACGCCACGACTGAAAGCAAAAACGCACCGCTCATTGAGCCGATCGCCAGCGTCGCAGAAGCCTTTCGAAACGGTCGCGGCAACAGCGCGCTCAATCCCGCCGCCAGCAACGGCAACGCAGGTATCAGCCAGAGGTTTTTGACAATCCAACTTTCCATCTCAGCCCTTCAAATGATTCACTTCATCCACAGCCGTGGTTTTGTAATGCCGATAAATCGCAATAATCAACGCGAGGCCAACTGCCGCTTCGGCCGCAGCGACCGCGATGGCAAAAATGACAAACATCATTCCGGTTAACGCTTCCGGGTTTGGACCAAATCGCCAGAACGCGATGAAATTCAGATTCGCCGCGTTGAGCATGAGTTCGATGCCGATCAACACGATGATGGCATTGCGCCGCGTTAACGCACCCGCCAGACCGATGGCAAAAAGCATCGCCGACAAAAGCAGATATCCAGCGAGTGGCGTCATAGAAGTTCGCAGACGAGAAAAGAAGGAAAACTCTCCTGCTCTTTTTCTCCTTTCAATGTTATCTGGACGTTCATTTCGATTTGTCTTCCTCCCGCATCGCAATAATCACCGCGCCAATCAACGCCGCTGTCAGCAACAGACCGATCACTTCCAGCGGCAAAACGTATTTCGTCATCAACGCTGTACCGATTTGCTTCACGCTTGCACCGGCTTCCGGCAGGGGTTCACGCTGACTGGCAAAGCTGTGTTGAATCGCCCAGGCGAGAACGCCGAAAACCGCGACCGCAATCGCCCCACCCCAAATCCACGACGCGGAAAAAACTTTCTTCTCCGCCGCTTCACCCCCGCGCGTCAACAACACCGCAAACACAATCAAAATCGCCACCGCACCGACATAGACAAGAATCTGCGCCAGCCCGACGAATTGCGCGTTCAGTTGCAGATACGCAAACGCCAGCCCTGCAAACGCCACCGCCACCGCCAGCGCACAATGCACCAGATTGCGAAACGTCATCGCCGCGGTCGCCCCAGCGATAATCAGGATAGCGATAATGGCAAACGACAAAGTCATTTGGTTTAACATCAATCCGCGAAACGATACGTACGCTTCGCGATTTTTTTGCCCTGCATCAATCCTCGTCCCAACAACAAATACGCAATCACCACAATTGCGCCGCACACAAACCAGCGCGTCAGTCCGGCGTCAATAAACCGCCACAGCGCCGTCGCAATCAGATTGATCAGCACCATCGGAATCATGAATTTCCATGCGAAGTTCATGAGTTGATCCTGGCGCAACCGCGGCAACGTGCCGCGCGTCCAGATGAACAGACACATCAACGCAATCAGTTTGATGAAGAACCACGCCCACGATGGAATGAATGCCAGCGCCGGGAACGGCGCGTTCCAGCCACCGAGAAAGAGCGTGATGCCGAGACCGCTGATGGCGAAAAGGCTGACGTATTCCGCGAGAAAGAAGAGTGCGAATTTGAAGCCGGAATATTCGATGAAGTAACCCGCGATGATTTCCGATTCCCCTTCCGGCAAATCGAACGGCGAACGATTCGCCTCCGCGTTCGCCGCAATCATAAACAGGATAAAACCGGCAAAGCCCCACGGCGTGAACACAAACCAATCCGGCAAAAGTCCCGCATAGGTTCCTTGCGCAAGGACGATTTGCGGCAACGACAGCGTGCCGGTAATCATCACCACCGAGATTGTCGCGAGAATAAGCGGAATTTCGTAGCTCACCATTTGCGCCACGGCACGCATTGCGCCGAGCAACGCGTATTTATTGCGACTCGACCAACCCGCCATGAATACAGCCA
>CALAYC010000167.1 GCA_937894935.1 uncultured Verrucomicrobiota bacterium | reverse complement strand
CCAATTTCCCGGCGGGATTTTTATTTCTCGGCCAGGAACGTTGGCTCGGCATTCCCGCGCAAGCTCCCATCTTCATCCTGGTTGCCATCGGCATCTGGCTGCTGGTGCATCGCACGACGTTTGGACGTTCGTTCCGCGCCATCGGTTTTGCGCCGGAAGGAACGCGCTACGCAGGCATCTCCGTCGAGCGCCGTCTCGCAATGGCTTACGTGCTGGCCGGAATCATCGCAGCAGTGGCAGCCATCATCTACACGTCGCGCCTCGGCCAGGCGAAGGCGGACGCAGGCATGGGCTACGAGTTGCGAGCCATTACGGCGGTGGTACTCGGTGGCACCAGCATTTTCGGTGGAGTTGGCACGGTTTACGGAACGCTGCTCGGCGTCGCGGCAATTGCTGTTTTGAAAAGTGGCCTAGCCCAAACGCGGCAACCAGACGAAGTCGCGGACATGTTAACCGGCCTGCTTTTGATCGTCGCATTGAGCAGTTCCATCATCCCGAAAATGCTGGCCTCTTTTAAGGCGCATCGGCAAACTTTTCTCACCAAACCAGTCATTCATTGCATGAAAAACATTCTTTCAATCCTACTCGTTGCCGGAGTTGTTCTGGCGAGTGGTTGCGGCAAATCCGATTCCAGCAACACCTCAAACAATTCCAGCAGCGGCAAGAAAATCACCATCGGACTCATGCCCAAGTCCAAGGGCAACGCCTATTTCATTTCGTGCAAAAAGGGCGCGGACAAAGCGGCCAAGGAACTCGGCGTGGACTTGATTTTCAATGGACCGACCGACCCCGATCCGGCCAAGCAAAACGAAATCGTTGAGAACTGGATCACGCTCGGCGTGGATGCCATCGCCGTGGCCTGCGAAAATCGCGAAGGCATCTCCACCGCGCTGCGCAAAGCCAAAGCCAAAGGCATCAAGGTCATCACCTACGACGCCGATGCGCAGCCGGATGCGCGGGAGTTTTTTGTGAATCAAGCCACACCGGAAGGGATCGGTTACACGTTGATGGATGAAGCCGCGCGACTCTGTAACGAGCAGGGCGAGTTCGCCATCATCACTGCCAGTCTTACCGCCGCGAACATGATTGAATGGCAGAAGCACATTGAAGCGCGTCGCGCCTCGAAATATCCGAACATGAAGATGATTGCGTTGCGTCCGTGCGATGATTTGAAGGACAAAGCGCAAAGTGAGGCGACCGCTCTGTTGAGCGCGAATCCAAATCTGAAGTGCATTATGGCAATCTGTTCGCCGGCCGTTCCGGGTGCAGCGGAAGCTGTGAAACAAGCAGGCAAAGCCGGGCAGGTGAAAGTGCTCGGGTTAGGGTTGCCGAATGAAAACAAGCGTTACGTCCACGAAGGCGTGACGGACGCGGTCGTTTTGTGGAACACGGAAGACCTCGGTTATCTGACGATTTACGCGGCTCATGCCGTGGCGAAGGGCGAACTCAAGGCTGGCGATAAATCCATCAAAGCCGGGTCAATGGGCGAATTTCAAGTTGAAGGCGACAACGTTCTGTTGGGTAAGCCGTTCATCTTTAACAAAAGCAACATTGACCAGTTCGATTTCTAAAATCGCTCTGGCGACAGCAGCGGAAGCTTCTCGGAACGACGATTCTGAGTTAGCTTCCGCGCGTGAATGCCTGTCAACTCGTTGCCCATGGTCAGCCGGGGAAGTTTGAACTTCGCAATCTTCCCGATCTTAAACCCGCTGTTGGCGAAGTCGTTGTTGCCGTTCGCGCCTGCGGGTTAAATCACCTCGATCTCTGGCTGGAATCGGCCGGGCTACCCATGCCTGTTTCTTTGCCGCGCACGCCGGGCGGCGAAGTGGCCGGTGTCATTCAGGCTGTCGGTAGCGATGTTTCCGAATGGAAACCGGGCGATCGCGTCGCGATTCAATCCAATCTCTTTTGCGGCGAATGCGAATTCTGTCAACGCGGCGAAGAATCGATTTGTTTGCGCGGGGAGATATTGGGCGTGACGCGCGATGGCGGATTCGCTGAGCAGGTGGTTGTTCCTGCGCGTGCGCTCGTGCGCCTGCCGGATGCTGTAGATTTCAACACTTCGGCAGCTCTCACTCTCGCTGGCAGCACGGCCATGCACATGTTGACCAATCGCGCGCAAGTTCGCGCTGGCGACACGGTGTTGGTGGTCGGCGCTTCAGGCGGTGTGAGTTCGGCAGCAATTCAAATTGCCAAACAGCTCGGTGCGCGTGTCATCGCTACCGCGTCCTCCGAGAGCAAACAGCAATTCGCGAAACAACTTGGCGCTGATGTCATCGTCGATTCGACTCAGGCGAATTGGCCGGCGCTGGTGCGACAGCAAACGAATAAACGCGGCGTGGATCTGGTGATTGAACATGTGGGCGGTGACGTGTTGCCGAAATGCTTTGAGTGCCTGGCCCGCAACGGCACGATTGTCACCTGCGGGGCAACCGCCGGTCGCGAGATAAAACTCAACATCTGGCCAATCTTCGTGAAACAGCAGCGGCTCATCGGCAGCTACGGACGTAATCGCGCTGACATCGTTGCAACCCTGGAATGGGCGGCGGCAGGTAAATTGCGTCCGGTTATTGATTCCGTTTTGCCACTGGCAGATACGTCTAAAGCTTTCACTCGATTGCGGGAGCGTAATGTGCGAGGCAAACTTGTCATCACTCCGGTTTAATTGAGGCGATATCGCTTCTGGAAATCCCGCTTGCAGAATTGCGCTTTGCATCGCAAAGTGAACCGGTATGGACAACCACAATGCGCTGGAAAGTCTGCAAACGATTCGCACTTTGATGGAGCGTTCCGCGTTGTATCGCCGCGCGCTGTCGCCCATCATGATGTTTGTCGGCGGCTTTGGAATTGTCGCTTCCGGAGTCGCGATCTTCACGAACATCCATTCGCCGCGGATGTTTATTGCCTTCTGGTTATGCGTGGCTGTAATAGCGATTGCCGGTGCGTTTATTCTGGTGCGTCGTCAGGCATTGCGCAGTGCTGAACCTTTTTGGTCGCCACCCACGCGTCGCGTCGCACAAGCGTTGTCGCCTGCTCTCCTGGTCGGATTTTTATTTGGTATTTTAGCATTCTTTTTCTGTGGTCTTGGAGGGGCAGTGGAGACAACTCCAGCAAACGATTCTGATGTGGTTTTGTCATGTGGATTGGCAGCGTTATGGGCGATTTGTTATGGTCTGGCGTTGCATTCAGGTGGTTTCTTTGTGTCGCGAGGATTGCGTCTTTTTGGCTGGATTTACGTGGTTTTTGGCAACATTGCGTTGTTCGCGCTTTATTGGTTGAACACGGGAAATTGGGAATCTGACTGGCGGGTGGGACATCTTCTCATGGGTGGTTTGTTTGGCATCGGACAATTCGCCTATGGTCTTTATTTGTATCTGACGGGTGAGGAGCAAAACGAGTTGTGAATCCCGAGCCATTCCTGCAACTGGATCGCGTGATCCACGAAAAAGGCCGACTGGCGATCATGTCCATGCTCGCGGCAACGCCTGAGCTGTCGTTCACTGAATTGCGGGATTCGTTGAACATGACCGATGGAAATCTGACCACGCATATCCGTACATTGCAGGAGGCCGGCTATCTGGCGGTCAGTAAAACCTACGAGAAGAATCGTCCGCTCACGACCTGTTCACTCACTGCAACCGGTCGCAAAGCGTTCGCAGCTTACATTGATCTATTGGAACAGATTCTTCAGCAGACCAAACCGAAATAATTTTCTTTTGAACAGATTTAACCCGTCACAGTCACATGCTTTGTATTACAAAGTGAATTCGTTTTGCCTATGAAAATCATCAAAGCCGAGCACCTCGGCATGTGTTTCGGTGTGCGCGACGCCATCGCTCTCGCCAAAGCAACGGCGCAACAGCAGTCGCTCACGATTCTGGGAGAACTCGTTCACAACGAAACGGTGTTGGCGGAGTTGCGCGAGCGCGGCGTGCAATTTCAGCGGCAACCGGATCAGGTTGCCACTCGCACGGTGATGATCACAGCTCACGGCACGTCGCAAAAGACATTGAATGAAACCCGGGCGCGTGGCTTTCGAGTGCTGGAAGCGACTTGCCCATTAGTCCACGTGGCGCATCGCGCGTTGACGAAGCTCGTGGCTGAGGGCGCATTTCCTATCATCGTCGGCAAGCGTGATCATGTGGAGGTGCGCGGTTTGACGGGTGATTTGACGGAGTTTGAAGTTGTGTTGAGTGACGCAGATATCATGCGGGTCAGCGCGCGACCGGTGTTCGGCGTGGTAGCGCAAACGACTCAGCCGATTGAACGGGTGCGTGAGCTGGTGCGGTTGTTGCGCGAACGTTTTCCGCAGTCCGAAGTGCGTTTCGTGGACACGGTTTGTCAGCCGACGAAGCAACGTCAACATGCGGCAGTGGAGCTTGCCCAGCGTTGCGACGTCGTAATCGTCATCGGCGGCGCGCACAGTAATAACACGAAGGAACTCGTCGCCACCTGTGCGAAATATTGCGATCGGGTTCACCATATTCAAACCGCCGCTGATTTGCGCGGGGAATGGTTTAACGAAAGCGACACGGTTGGACTCACCGCCGGAACATCCACACCGGATGCACAGATTCAACTTGTTGAAAACTGGCTCAACGAACTTCAAGCCCAACTCCAATCTGTGACGAATTCAAAATGAAGTTCCTGATACAACGGAGATACGTAACTCTCCGGAATCCATCGCGATTAAACCGTTTGCATTTGATTGAACGCAATCTGCTCGTCTGCATGTCCAACGCGCTGCCAACGATTGCCGCTGTCGGGCCGAACTGATATCAGAACCGCAGGTTTCCCATGACAACTGCTCCGATTACCACCGACGGTGGTCTCCATTCGCTGCTGCGAGCAGAAACCGGTTCTGTAGCGGCATGGACTGCCGACTGGAATGCGCGTCGCGTGGCGTCGCATCTGCTGGTCATTGTCGTGGGAGCGGGTTGTTTCGGTGCGGCGATGGGATGGTGGCGCGCGCCGCAACAGGGATTGTTCGTTGCGATAAAATTTCCGCTCATTCTGCTGCTTACGGCTTTAGGTAATGCGCTGCTCAACGCTACGTTCGCGCCGTTGCTCGGACTGAACATTCGCTTTCGGCAATCGCTTCTCGCCGTCTTAGTCAGTTTTGCCATCACGGCGGCGATTCTGGGGGCGTTCAGTCCATTGATTGCATTTCTGGTCTGGAACGCGCCGGAGATGACGCCCGATGTGAAATCCACGCCGACTTACGGACTGATCAAACTTGTTTGCACCGGCGTCATCGCATTTGCGGGAATCGTGGGCAACGTGCGGTTGTATCAACTGCTCGTGCAATTGGGTCGAAGCAGAACTATCGCGACGCGGGTATTGTTAGCGTGGTTGAGCGTCAATTTGTTTCTCGGCAGTCAACTGACCTGGATTGCGCGACCGTTCATTGGTTCGCCGCATTTGCAAGTGGTGTTTCTGCGCGACACTGCATTTCAGGGAAATTTTTATGAGAACGTCTGGAACACGGTAATTCACCTCGTGACCGAAGATTAAACCCACGCCAAGTTATGAATGAATCCAATCCCAATTCACCATCGAACCCACCGCCGCAAGCGAACTTACCTATCCCACCGGCTCCCGGTTTGAAACTGCCACCGCCAGTTTACGGTCCGCGACCGCTCGGAGAAGATCCGCCGGATCGCGAGCCGATTCCGAATGTGATTATCGCGATCGAAGCATTGTTGCGCCAACCGCGTCGCTTGATGTTTCAACTACGTCAACCGGGCGCGAGCAAACTCGTCGTCAGCATGCTATTGGTGGCGCTGGTTTGCAGCACGATTTACGGTGTCATTGTGGGATCGTTCAGTGGCGGCGACCAATGGTGGGCGGCGCCGATTAAAATTTCCGGTGGGCTGCTAATCTCGACGCTGATCTGTCTGCCGAGCCTTTATATCTTCACCAGTTTGAGTGGCGCGCAGGCGCGGTTGGTTGAAATTTTCGGACTCGTGGCCGGATTGTTGATGCTGATGACGATTCTGCTGATCGGCTTTGCGCCGGTGGCGTGGTTGTTCTCGCAATCCACAAATCACCTGGCGTGGATGGGATTTCTGCACCTGTTGTTCTGGGGCATTGCAACGGCATTTGGATTACGTTTCCTGCAGACGGGATTCGGACATGCCAAGGCGCGATCGAATTCCGGCTTGAACACCTGGGCGGTTATCTTTTTGCTCGTCATGTTGCAAATGAGCACCGCGCTGCGACCGCTTGTTGGCACGTCGGAAGACTTTTTGCCGAAAGATAAGAAGTTTTTCCTCGTGCATTGGTTCGAAGTGATGGAGCGGCCGGGTTCGGCACGATAAGCGCTCCGCACAGCGACGACGGGCAGGGAAACCTGCGCGATGAGAAGTGAGACGTGAGACTATGAACATTTTGAAACTGATTTTCAGGCGAGAAACGTTGCCTCCGATGGCTGCGCTTATTTTGGCATCGGGTGTGAGCGTGGGATTCGTGGCGCTGCGAATTCTATTCACGCGCAATATCTTCTATGGTTTTCTCGTCTGGAATCTGTTTCTCGCGTGGTTGCCACTGTTCTTGGCGTTGTTGGCGGAAAATTATTATTCGCAAAGCACGAATTGCAAAAATCCGGGTGGCAAATTCTGGCTGGTTAGCGCCCTGTGGTTGTTATTTTTGCCGAATGCCTTTTACATTTTTACCGACATCATCCACCTGACGAATCGCTTTCACTTCAACTTCTGGGTGGATCTTAGTGTCATTCTTTCATGTGCACTGACCGGACTCGTGCTGGGATTTATGTCGCTGTTTCTGATGCAATCGCTGGTCGTGCGTCGCTATGGACAACTCGCGGGATGGGGCTTTGTGATGCTGATTGCGGGACTGAGCAGCTTCGGCATTTATCTTGGGCGATTTCTCCGCGTCAACAGTTGGGACATCGTCGCTAAACCCGGTCAGGTTTTTCACGGCATCACAACGTTTGCCACTGGTCAGGCGCATCCGCATCACTTCGCATTCTTTGCATTGTTTGCGGTTTTTCTGTTCGTCGGCTACGTGATGCTTTACGCGCTGACGCATCTGCCAGCCGGAATGCAGTTAGCAACCGTCACGACGACTGACTCGCCTTCAACCTCTCGCGCATGAATCGCGCGTTTGAACGTCACTGCAGTTGTTTCTGGCGAAAGCAATCCACCGTGTGATCGTTCACCATTCCCACCGCTTGCATGAACGCGTAGCAAATGGTTGAGCCGACAAATTTAAATCCGCGCTTCAATAAATCCTTGCTCATGGCATCTGATTCTGGCGTTCGCGCGGGAATTTCTTTGAGTGACTTTCGTTGGTTTTGAATAGGCTTGCCGCCGACGAATTGCCAGATGTAGGCGTCGAAGCTGCCAAACTCTTTTTGCACGGCGAGGAACGACTTCGCATTCTGAATCGTCGCTGCAATCTTCAGGCGATTGCGAACAATGCCTTCATCCGCCAGCAACGATTTAATTTTCCGATCATCGTATTTCGCGATCTGGCGAGCGTCGAAATTGTCGCACGCGCGCCGGTAGTTCTCGCGTTTTTTGAGAATGGTGGACCAACTCAAACCCGCCTGCGCGCCTTCGAGAATCAACATTTCAAAGAGCAGGCGATCGTCATGTACGGGCACGCCCCATTCGGTGTCGTGATAAGCGATGTCGAGTTCGCTCTTAGGCCAGGAACAGCGTTGCATGTTAATCTTCCGGCAACGGCTTGCCTTTGGTTTCCGGTGCGAAAGGCAGAATGAGAATTCCAATCAGGAAAATCGCGCACATAGTCATTGCGGAGTAGCGTTCGGTCGCAGGCGAACCGAATTGGCCATAAACCTTCGTGGCCAGAGCGGCTGAAAAGAAACTTCCCGCCGCGGCGGCAAATCGTCCGAGGTTGTAACAGAACGATGTGCCGGTGCTGCGGAGTCGGCTGGGAAATAATTCCGGCAGATAGATTGCAAATCCGGCGAACACCGCGAGTTGGCATCCGGTCATCAACGGCAGCATCCAATAGCCATCTGTCGGCGAATTCATTTTCCAATACACCAGCACGGTGACGACGAGCGCGAGGCTGAAGCCGATAGCGAATGCAGTGCGTCGGCCGAGGCGCGACGCGACTTTGGTGAAGAGCCACATGCCGACTGCCGCGCCGAGCATGGATAATACAAAGGAACGCGTGACGGCTGCGTTGACGCGCGAGGTGATTTCGGCCGCCGGCACACCGGCTTCGGTAAACCACGTCCGGAAAACCTGGCGCTGTAAGTCCACACCGTATTCGCCGATGGCCCACAGCGCCACAACGCCGGTGGATGCGATGATTGCGCCGACGAAAAGATTTTTGCGCCAGCGCGCTTCTTTGAGCAGCCCGGCGTAAGGCGCGAGAATTCCGCCTTTCGGCAAACGACCTTCGCGTTTCAATTTCAGCCACGGCTCCGGTTCGCGCAGATATTTTTGCGTAAAGATCACGAGGAACGCCGGCAGCGCGCCGACCAGAAACATCCAACGCCAGCCGGTGCCTGCTGCGATGGTTCCGGCGATTTCCAATTGATCGATACCCATTTTCACCAGTCCGGCACAGATATTTCCGATGGTGGATAACACCTGTAACATACCGAGTGCTCCAGCGCGCGAATGGTCCGGGACAGTTTCCGCAATCAGCGCTACAGCGAGACCGAACACGCCGCCGACACCCATGCCGGTTAACATTCGCAACGCGGCAAAATCGATCCAGCTCCGACTGAAATACGTCAGCCCGGTGCACAGCGAATAAAGCAACACTGTCAGCGTTAGCATGCGCGCGCGACCGTAGCGATCTCCCAACGCGCCAAAGATCAAACCGCCGATGCCCCAGCCCACGAGAAAAATGGCGGTGACTTCCTTGCCGGCGGCTTGAATCAACTTGGGTTCCGCGCCGGCCATCAGAGAGTTCAACGCTGGAATGCGGGCGAGCGAAAAAATCCGTTGATCAAGGCAATCAAAAAACCACGCCGCTGACGCGACACAGAAAACGAACCAATGGTAAGCCGACAGTCCACGCCACCAAGGAATGGTCGTTTCAGCTGATGCGTTGGGAGAGCTCATGAGCGCGGAGTATTGCGGGAAATTTCCGCTAACGCAAACGCTCGCTTGGATTTCAGTTGATAAAAATCGGGTGATGCTGCCGAGAAATTCGATCGGCGTCGCAAATCGAATTCGCGTTTTAGAATTTAAACGCTTCGTTCAGTTTGCCGCATTGCGAACAACGGGAGCGATCCACATCGGGGTCGTCGGTATAAACGAGGCCGCATTTATCGCAGCGGAAAATGCGGTCGTCACTTTCGGTGGGGCGAAAGCGGCGCCGACGTAGTTCTGTGTAAATCGTCAAAGCCACCAGCCCGCCCAGCAGCACGGTCACATAAACAAAGATGAGTGCGTCAGGAGACATCAGGGAGTGGCGGCAGGTGCGTTAGTGGGAGGCGTAGTCGCCCATTCAAAAATGACGCGACCGAGAAGCGGTGGCGTGGATTCGGGCACAGGATGAAACCACAGTCGGCGCGCGATTTGTAAGGCGGTCTGTTCGACTTCCGTCGAGCGGTTACCCGGATGCGAGGGCACGATGGACGCCGAGACGACCTGGCCACGTGGGTTTACGAGCACTTGCACGACGGTGTTTGTGAGTGATTCTGAAGGCGGTTGTAACGGCAGCGACGGATAAGGTTGACGCAATGGTCGAGTGGCGAAGACCTCGTCGAGGCGCAACACTGAGTTGGTTCGTGTGGGTGGAAGGTCTATCGCGGCGATCACACTGGGCACTGCGGGTGGGATGAATGCAATTTCCGGCATCGGCAAACGACTTTTTTCCGCCAATTTCAAAAATGTCGCTCCGAGTTCATCCACGGGTAATGCGAGGAGGCGCGGCGCTTCGGTCCAGCGAAATGGCGTGTTGGTGACCAGAGTCGTTTGCAACCAGGTGAACGCCGCAAAACCGCGCGGATGCGGTAAGGCAAACAACGTCGGGTCTGAAAGTGCGAGTGTGTCTGGCAGAGGATCGGCCAATTGAACGGTTGCGGTGTTGCGCAATGCGCGCACTTGCTGCGGTTCGCGTTTTGCGAGGAAATGAAACAACACGACATGGAGACCGAAGATCAGTGCGATGCCGATCAGCCATTGCCATGGAGACCACGAGACTTCGTCCGGGTGCGGCACTTCGGGATGAACCGGTTCCTCTGACGGAGCGGTGTTCACGGCTGGATGTCTGGGGCGTCGGGTTGCGGCAAGGTGGCGATCAATGCCTCGTAAATGCCGGCTTCACGCGCCATTTGTTGCAGTTGAATCACATCTTCCACGCGTGCTTTTTTGTCCATCATGATTACAAGCAATAGCGGTTCGGTCGAACGCGCTACTTCAGCCTGCAACTGAGTTTTTAACACCGCAGGTTCGACGAGGCGGTTCTGGTAAAAATATCTGCCGTGTTCGTCCAGCGCGACTTTGGGGCCGGTTCGGTCAACACCGGGTTGTTGATCTGCCACCGGCAAATCGATTTTCACGCCCGGCGTATAAATGCGCGAGCCGAGCGTCAGGAACATGACCATCAGGAAAAACACCGCGGCGTACGCCGTGGCGTCGAACGGATTGCGCAGGAGTCGAGTGCGCCGGGAAAATTTCATGCGGCCTTGTAGCGACCGTTCTCGC
>CALAYC010000166.1 GCA_937894935.1 uncultured Verrucomicrobiota bacterium | reverse complement strand
TTTCCTTCGAGGCACAGCCAAGCGCCTGTGAGACAAAACGCACAGGCCGCGCCGAGTGGCGCGCGCCTGGCACTCTGTCTCACGAAGGTAATTGGCTGTTTCCGAAGGAGACCAGTAGCCAGAGCTACCGCAAAGCTGAGTTGTTGGTTTCGTTTACATGTGATGCCTCGACGTCCAGCGTTTTAGCATTTGGCCTGCGTCCAAGGCAACCGTGCATTTTCGAGTCTCGCTCATGGCAACTTTTGATTAGTTTCAATTAGATTCCGCGTTGACCCTAAAATGGCCATCATTACCATTCGGCACTGGTTTTGGACCAATTATCATCTAAACTGAAATAGAATTATGGCAGTGAAAGTCGCAATCAATGGGTTCGGCCGCATTGGCCGCCTGGTCTTCCGGGCGTTGGTCGAACAAGGTCTCGTCGGTAAAGATATCGAAGTCGTCGCCGTGGGTGACATCGTTCCCGCCGACAACCTCGCTTACCTCGTCAAATACGACTCCGTTCAAGGTCGTTTCAAAGGCGAAGTCAGCTCCAAGAAATCCGCTGCCGACAAAACCGAAGACGATGTGCTCGTCGTCAACGGAAAGGAAATCAAAGTGGTCAGCGCCAAATCGCCTGCGGACCTTCCGTGGAAAGCGCTCGGCGTGGACCTCGTCATTGAATCCACCGGTCTGTTTACCGATGTCGAAAAAGCGCAAGGCCACATCACCGCCGGCGCGAAGAAGGTCATTATTTCCGCTCCGGCCAAAGGTGATTGCCTTACGGTCGTCATGGGCGTGAACGATGACAAATACGACCCGGCCAAGCATCACGTCGTTTCCAACGCGTCCTGCACCACGAACTGTCTGGCGCCGATCGTTCACGTGCTGTTGAAAGAAGGCTTTGGCGTGGCCGAAGGTCTGATGACCACTGTTCACAGCTACACCGCCACGCAGAAAACCGTGGACGGCCCGAGCAAGAAAGACTGGAAAGGTGGCCGCACCGCGGCGCAAAACCTGATTCCTTCCAGCACCGGCGCGGCGAAAGCCGTCGGTCTGGTATTGCCGGAAGTCAAGGGCAAGCTCACCGGTATGGCGTTTCGCGTGCCGACGCCGACCGTTTCCGTCGTGGACCTCACGGTCAAAACCGTGAAGGAAACCAGCTACGCGGAAATCAGCGCGGCGATGAAGAAAGCCAGCGAAACCTATCTCAAAGGTATCCTCGGCTACACCGAAGACGAAGTTGTCAGCTCGGATTTCATTCACTGCGAACTGTCCTCGATCTTCGACGCCGGTTCAGGCATTGAGCTGAACAAGAACTTCTTCAAGCTCGTGAGCTGGTATGACAATGAATGGGGTTATAGCTGCCGCGTCGGCGACCTCATCAAGCTGATGCTCAAGAAAGGCATCTAAGCGAATTAACAGGCTTCACAAAACGGCGATCCGGCAACGGGTCGCCGTTTTCTTTTAACCGCGGATGATGCGGATCATGCCGACGGAGGAACTTCATTTTCGCATTGTCAGCATCATTCAGTTGCGATTCCAAAATCTTCCGTGGTTTTTAATTGTGTCGTTCAGCCCACTCGTTAAGGTGACGCTCGACTATGAGCGCACAAGCAATGGCCCGATGGATCGGGATCGCGATTTTGATTTTTGTCGTGATCGTCATGGCGTCTTCCGGAACGTATGTCATCCAGCCCGGCTTTCGCGGGGTTGAGGTGACGTTGGGAAAAGTTTCGCCCGCATTCAAACCGGAGGGGTTCGGCCTAAAAGCGCCGTTCATCACGAAAATTTTTCCGGTCTCCATCCGCCAGCAGACTTCGGAAGAGAAGGCGGAATGTTATTCCTCGGACTTGCAACAGGTGTCGGTGGTTCTGCGCGTGTTGTATCGAATTCCCGAAGCGTCCGTCGTGAAATTATTCCAAAGCTATCACGGTGAACCGTTCGCATCGTTAATCGCGCCGCGCGTGCAGGAAGCCGTCAAAGAAGCCGCCGCGCAACACAGTGCCGAGCAGATCGTCAAGAATCGCGAACTCATCAAAGCTCGCGCGCTGGAATTGGCGCGCAGCAAAATCGGCGAATTGCTTTACGTCGAAGACATCGTCATCGAATCCATCGCCTTGACGAAGGAACTGGAACGCGCCATCGAACAGAAAATGGTGCAGGAACAGGAAGCGGCGAAAGCGAAATTCACGCAGCAGCGCGCGCAGATTGAAGCTGACACCGCTGTCATCAAAGCCACGGGTGAAGCCAAATCCATCGTCATTCGCGGCGAAGCGTTGAAGGAAAATCCCGCGTTCGTTGAGTTGCAAATCGTCGATCGCTGGAACGGCATTGCTCCGCTCATCATCGGCAGCGGCAATGTCATGACCACGTTGCCGGACCTGGAACGACGCAGCCAATAACTTTTACCACTCAGGAACTCCTATGAATCGTTCATATCGTTCTCCCAATTGGAGCGGCGGCGGAGATATTCAAATTCCTCCGTATTTGCCGAAGCTCATCGGTACCGCGTTCGTTATTTTCGCCATTATCATCATTGGAGCGGCGTCGAGTTACATTATCGAACCGGGCACGCGTGGCGTAAAAATCACACTCGGCAAAGCCGCAGACCAATTTCTTCCGGAAGGCTTTGGTTTTCGTACGCCGTTCATCACGCGAATTGTTCCTGTGGTCATCAAACAACGCACCGTGCCGTTGCGCGGCGATTGTTTTTCCTCCGATCTGCAACAGGTCGCCGTTGAAGCGCGGGTGCTGTATCGCATCCCCGAGGCATCCGTGGTGCAAATCTATCGCCAATACGCTGGTGATCCATTCGACAGCCTCATCGCACCGCGGGTGCAAGAAGCGTTGAAAGAAGTCACCGCATTGATGACTGCTGAACAAATCGTCAAACGCCGCGACGAAGTGAAAGAGAAAACGATTATCGCCGCGCGGCAGAAAATCGGCTCAATCCTTCAAGTCGAAGACATCGTTATCCGCGACATCGCGCTGTCGAAAGAACTCGAAGCTGCCATCGAAGCGAAAATGGTGGCGGAGCAGGAAGCCGCACGGGCGCGTTTCACGCAATTGCAAACCCAGGTAGAAGCGGATACGGCGGTCATTCGCGCCGAAGGCGAAGCCAAAGCAATTCGAATCCGAGGCGAAGCGTTAAAGCTCAATCCGGCCTTTCTGCGCCTTCAAATCGTCGAGAAATGGAATGGCAAGTCACCATTGGTCGTCCCGGCCGATCCGAATAACAGCGGTCCGAACCTGCTGCTCCCGCTGGGCTCCATCGAATCCGCGCCGAAACCATGAACCCGCGACTTCGCGCCTCGCTCCGCGCACTCGTCCTGATGGGCGTGGTGGTCGTGCTGTTTATCATCTTTCCTGGCGCACTGAAGTTTGTGGAAATGGGCGCGCGGGAATTGCGCTATCTCTGGTGGCTGATTCTGCTCGTGGCGCTGGGTTGTTGGCTGATTTGGGGCTTTAAGAAGAAGCCTTAATTACGTTCTAGCCATAGTCAAAACGTCTTCGGACCGGCTCTTCATCGCTTCTACTACGAGGCGATGAAGAGTTAAATGATAGATTTTCCCGGCGCGGATGGAATTGGGCTTCTAATCATTATTCAAACTTCCGCAATTTCTCGGTTTTTCCCAATTTGCGTAGCGGACTAAAGTGGCGGCATTTTTTGCCGCTCTGCTGCCTTCAGTCGGCATTTTTTGCGTAGTTCTTACCGGGGGAAAAGCCCTGAAAACCCTTAAAACATTGAGGTTTTGGTCGGTGGTATCAGCATTGCTTAGCGAGGCGTGAACGAATCGAAAATAACATGATCGCACGCTTCAACGGACGGGAGACCTGCGCCAGGCCGACAATGTATCGGCGGGGATGGATGAGGACTGTAGCGATCATTTTGTTGAGTTCGACAGCTTTTGCGTTAGCAACGGACCTCACATCACCCGTTGTCAGTACAAACGCACTCCCCCCAACGCCGTCGCTGGCAGAAATGCCTTCGGCGGCGTCCTCCCTTTTCCGCGTGCTCGGCGCATTGGCGCTGGTGTTCGCGATGTTTTTCGGCGGCGTCTGGTTGTTCCGCAACTGGCAACGCACCGTCATTGCCAAAGGTCAGGCGCCGAAACTTGCCATTCTCGAAACCAAAGCGCTCGGTCAACGCCATGCGATTTACGTGGTGGGTTACGAGCAACAACGACTTCTCATTGCCGCGTCGCCTGCGGGCGTCGCGATGTTAACCACGCTTCCGGACGCGCCGGTGACTGCGACCGATGAAGCGCCCACTGCCAACAAAATGAATTTCACCGATGCGCTGCGCCAAGCGCTGCAACGCCGGTCATGAACGTAAACCCCCAGCGAATCCACCAGCTCGCGCTCGCTCATTCGGGAGCGCGGGTCTGGTGGCTTTTGATTTTGATCGCGCTTGTGACGGTCGTGGCGCAACCCGCGCTCGCTCAAACCGCTGATGACGCCACCGCAACGACGCCCGCATCCGCAGCAACTGTGGTGACTCCGTCCGCGCCTGCGGCCAATGATCCTGTTTCGCTGAGCACCGGATTGATGCCGTTCAAGTTGAATCTCGGCGTGGAATCGTCAGATCAACCACAGGATGTGGACGTGGCGATCAAAGTTCTATTCGTCATCACGCTGCTGTCGCTCGCGCCTTCGATCATTCTGCTGATGACGTGTTTTACACGCATCGTGATCGTGCTCTCTTTCGTGCGTTCTGCGCTGTCACTGCAAGGCACGCCCGCGAATCAAATCATCATCGGGCTCTCGCTATTCATCACCTATTTCATCATGGAGCCGGTCTGGTCGAAGATTGATGCCAATGCGCTACAACCCTACATGGCCAAGCAGATTTCTTCCAAAGACGCCATGAATGCCGCGGCGAAACCGATTCGCGAATTCATGCTGAAGCAGACGCGACCGAAAGATGTAGAGCTGTTCGTCGGTATTGCGAAGTTACCGCCGACCGCACCGGAAGAATTGCCGCTCAAAGTCGTGATTCCCGGTTTCATCATCAGCGAACTGCGCACCGCATTCCAAATGGGTTTTCTGCTCTTCGTGCCGTTCATTCTCATCGACCTCGTGGTGGGCACGGTGCTGATGAGCATGGGTATGATGATGATGCCGCCTGCAACGATTTCCCTGCCGCTGAAGATTCTATTGTTCGTACTCGTGGACGGTTGGGAACTCGTGGTGCGTTCACTGGTGTTGAGTTTTGGCGGCTGACGAAAGGTAATTATGAATCCGGAATTTTCCGTTGAACTGATTAAAAACATGATGTTTCAAGGCGTGGCGCTGGCCGCGCCCATTCTGCTGACCGTGATGGTCATCGGTTTGAGCGTCAGCTTATTTCAAGCGGTCACGTCCATTCAGGAACAAACCCTCACGTTCGTGCCGAAAGTCATCGGCGTCATCGGCCTGCTCGTCGTGTTGTTGCCGTGGATGGTGCGCACGATGATCGAATTTACCCGAGCCGTAATCGAAAGAATTCCGACAATGACAAACTGAAACCAACTAAACCAACAAACTCCCCACACAAAATGAAAATGTCCCCCGCCCTCGAACTCGTAATGAGAGTTGCGTCCAGTGCGATCACTCGCAAGGTGCTCAATCTGAATCCGCCCCCGCGCCCCACGGCGATGAAGCGCCGTTCGAAGAAGCGCGGTGATTCGTCTTTGCAACGGGCATGACCGCACTGCTGACAACCTGGTTTCTCGTCTTCACGCGCGTCGGCGCGATGTTGACGGTGTTGCCGATGTTCTCGACGCAATCGTTGCCCGTGCAATTGCGCGTGGCACTCGGTGCGTTGGTGGCATTGCTCGTCGCTCCCGGTTTGCCGGTGATACCGGTAGAGCAACTGTCCATCTGGATCATCGCCAAGCTGATGTTTGTGGAAATCAGTATCGGGTTGTTGCTCGGATTTGTGTGTCGCCTGGTTTTTTACGCGTTGGAAATTGCAGGAACGTTCATCGCCACGGAAATGGGTCTGTCGCTGCCGCAGGAATTCAATCAACTCGTCTCCGGGCCAACGATGGCGCCCGGCCTGATGCTTTACTGGATCGCGCTCATGACGTTGCTGAGTCTCGATCTGCATCACTGGATGATCGTGGGCTTTCAGAAGAGCTACGCACTTCTGCCGTTCGGCGGCGCGAGTCTCAAAGAAGCTTTCCTGGCGGACATGATTGTGCGCACCGGTAAAGTCTTTTTCCTGTCGCTGCAAATTGCCGCGCCGGTGATGGCAGTTTCGTTCCTCGTCACGCTGGTATTCGCCGTGCTGGGCCGCGCCGTGCCGCAGATGAACGTGTTCTCCGAAAGCTTTCCGGTTCGCATTTTCGCGGGTCTGACGACGTTTGGTCTGACCTGCACGTTCATGGCGCAACACATCGCGAACTATCTGCGGCGGTTACCGGAAGACATCATTAACGTCGCGCGATTGGCCGGAAGTTGAAGCGCAAACGAGAGCGACGAATCAAACGATTTAACAGACATGGCTGATAAACCAGCAGGTGAGAAGACAGAGAAACCGACGCCAAGGCGTTTAGAAGAGGCCATTAAGAAAGGCCAATTCGCCCGCAGCGCTGAGGTGCAGACTGTCTTTGTGCTGCTCGGCGGCCTGATTGCGCTCCGGTTCGCCGGCGTGGACCTGTGGAACCGTTTCGTGAACGTGCAGACGTCCATTCTCGGTCATCTGCACGAAGTGCCGTTCACACTCAACGCCATTCAGGGTTACGCCATTAATGGCGCGCAAACGTTCATCGCCTGCATCGGTCCGATTGTGATCGGCACGGTCAGCGGTGGTTTGCTCGCCGGTGTGATTCAAAATCGTTTTCAAACTGCGTCCGAAGCGCTGGAGCCGAAATGGGAAAAACTCAATCCGGTTCAAGGTTTCAAACGCGTGTTCTCCGGTCGCTCACTCGTGCCGACGGGAGTTTCGTTGTTGAAGCTCGGCACGATCGCCGGTCTGACCTACTCGCAGGTGAAGACGCTGGTGTCCGATCCGATTTTCTACACGCCGGTGAGCGTTTGGCGCTTCGGCGAATTCATTGCCAACGCTGCCTTCGGCATCACGTGGCGCGTGGTGTTGTGCCTGATGGCGATCGCTGCTGTGGATTACGGCTATCAGTTCTGGCGGACGAATCGCGACCTCATGATGACGAAAGAGGAAGTGAAGGAGGAAATGAAAAACTCCGAAGGCAATCCGCACGTCAAAGCGCGACAACGCCGTCGTCGCTCAGCGCGAACCGTGCGCCAGATGATGCAGGATGTTCCAAAAGCCGACGTCGTCGTGACCAACCCGACGCATTTTGCCATTGCGTTGCGCTATGACCGCAAGACGATGAAAGCGCCGAAGATTGTCGCGAAAGGCACGCGATTGAACGCGCTGCGCATTCGTGAAATTGCCACCAAACACAGCGTGCCGATCGTTGAGAACAAACCGCTCGCGCGCATGATGTTCAAATACGGCAAAGTCGGCGGTGAAATTCCCGCGCAACTTTACGCCGCGGTCGCCGAAATTCTCGCTTACGTCTATCGCATCAACCGTTACCGGTATTACACCGAGCAAAATCACGTTTAAACCATGGCTGCCTCGATTTCCACATCCACACCGAAAGGTCTCGGGCTCGCGAAATACGCGCGCCGCGGTGATTTCTGGCTCATTCTCGGCCTGTTCGGCACAGTACTGCTGTTGTTCCTGCCGGTGCCGCCCATCGGTCTCGACATGTTACTCGCCATCAGCATCGCCATTTCGTTGCTGGTGTTGTTGGTGATTTTGTATCTCGAGAATCCATCGGACTTCACCGGTTTCCCGACGTTACTGCTGTGTATCACGCTATTCCGACTGGCATTGAACGTGGCTTCGACGCGCCTGATTCTGCTCGACGGCTACGCGGGCCATATCATTGAAGCGTTCGGCAACTTCGTCGTGCGCGGCAATTACATCGTCGGTCTCGTCATCTTCTTCATCCTGGTGTTGATTAACTTTATCGTCATCACCAAGGGTGCGGGACGTATCGCGGAAGTCGCGGCGCGTTTCACGTTGGACGCGATGCCCGGCAAACAAATGGCCATCGACGCCGAACTGAGTGCGGGCGTCATCAATGAAGAACAGGCTCGCACTCGCCGCCGCAAAGTCGAACAGGAAGCGGATTTCTACGGCGCGATGGACGGTGCGAGTAAGTTCGTTCGCGGCGACGCGATTGCTGCGGTGTTAATCACGTTGATCAACGTCATCGGCGGATTCGCCATCGGCGTCGTGCAAAAGGGCATGACCGTTACCGAATCACTGCAACGCTTCACGTTGCTCTCGATTGGCGACGGTCTGGTGTCGCAGATTCCGGCACTCATCGTATCGCTCGCGGCCGGTATGTTGGTAACGCGCGCCGCTTCGAAAGAAAGTCTCGGCCAGGAACTCGGCAAACAATTGCTCTTCTATCCGCGAGCCATGAGCATTCTCACCGGAATGTTGGTGGTATTCGCGCTCGTGCCTGGTTTGCCGATGTTACCATTCCTCGTGCTCGCAGGTGTTTCGTGGTTTGTAACGCGTGAACTGAAGAAACGCGGTCCGGCGGCAAAGATTCAAGCAGCCGGCGGCAAAGAAGCCACTAAAGACGGCAAACCCGCCGCGGCTGCAGCAGCAGCGCAACCCGGCGCGAACGGCGAGAAGATTGAAGCGTTGCTCAACGTGGATGCGCTGCAAATCGAGTTGGGCTACGGACTCGTGAGTCTCGCCGACACGCGCAAGAACGGCGATTTGTTGGAACGCGTCACCGGCGTGCGCCGCGCGTTTGCCACCGAGATGGGCGTGGTGATTCCGCCGATTCGTTTGCGCGACAATTTGCAACTCGGCGCGAACGATTATCGCTTCCTGCTCAAGGGCAATGTCATCGCGCAAGGCACGTTGGCGCCCGGTTATTGGCTGGCGATGAACGCCACCAACAGCAAAGTCACGCTGAAAGGCATTCCGACGGTCGAGCCGGTGTTCCAATTACCCGCTACATGGATCACGGACGTGGAACGCAAATCCGCCGAAGCTGCTGGTTACACCGTGGTGGACGCGCCGTCGGTTCTCGTAACGCATCTGTCGGAAACTATTCGCCGCAACGCACACGAAATTTTGAGCCGGCAGGATGTGCAGTTGCTGTTGGACAACCTGAAGCAGACCCATCCAACCGTGGTGAACGAATTGATTCCCGCGCAACTCACCGTCGGCCAGGTGCAGCGGATTCTGCAGAACCTGTTGGCCGAAGGTATTTCGATTCGCAATCTCGCGGGCATTCTCGAGAAGGTCAGCGATTACGCGAGCGTCACGAAGAACCCGGACGAACTTTCCGAATACGCACGCCGCGCACTCGGCCCGCAATTGGTCAAGCCCTTCCAATCCGAAAACGGTCCGCTGCGCGCCATCACGCTCGATCCCAAACTCGAACAGCAGATCGCGCAAGGCGTGCGGCAATCCGCGACGGAAATCGCGCTGATGCTCGAACCGAAACTCGCGCAGCATCTGATGACGACGTTGTCGCGGCACATTCAAAAATTGCTGGCGGAAGGCCAACAACCGCTGGTGCTGTGCGCGCCACAGATCCGACTCGCGTTCCGTCGCTTCTTCGAAAGCACGTTTGCAGATTTGTCAGTGTTGTCGTACGCGGAAGTTCCTGCCCGGGTTGAAATCCAAAGCGCCGCAATGGTGCCGTGTCCCGAATGAGAATAACCATGAAAACGAATTCACAAACTTTTCGCTGGTTGGGTGGTCGGGCCGGTTTGCCGCTGGCGCCGATGGAGCGACCGCCCCGTCGCGCGGTGCGCCGCGGACGCTTTTGGCCGGGTGAAACGTTCGCCAACCCGACGCGGCATTGGGAACTCGCTGAAGCGGTTTCCGAACAACCGACGCCCGCGACGAATTCAGCGCCGATCACAAAATCAACTCTCTGATAACCATGCCTGTTCATACGTTTATTGCCGAGTCGGTAGCTGATGCGGTAACGCAGATTCGCGACACGCTCGGACCGGAAGCCGTGGTGTTGAATGTCCGGCGACTGCCGGCGGAAGGTTTTGCGCGCCTCTGGCAAAAGCCGCGCATCGAAGTCCTGGCGCACGTGCCGGAGAATGCTGCTGCCACGCCGACGCCGACCGCATTTCCGGAATCCGCTCCGTTGCCGGAAACGGATGCCGTGCAGGTCAGCGCTCTGGCGGAGTTGCGCGCTGAGATTCAAGAGCTGCGTCAAAAACTTTCTCAACAGGCACAAAACGCCCCGCAATCGTCGTCCTTCTCGCCGTCGTTCGCGAAGTCAGACATTTTACGCTCGAACGAAGAAAACGAGCACAAGACTGCAGGGAAATTTGCCAAAGGCGATTGGCGCATCGGATCGCTCCTGGAACAAACCGGTTTATCGCAGGTGAACGCCGAGCGCGTCGTGGCGGATTTATGCGCGCAGTTCGGAACTGAAGCGCCAGTGTCGCTCGCCGAAGAAATCGACCTCGCCAAGCAGGTTTTAGCGCAGCACTGGAATGATATCCGTCCTGAAACAACCGGTGTTCATGTTTTTGTCGGCGCGCCCGGTTCGGGCAAAACGACGGCGCTGTGCAAATGGCTCGCGCAGGTTTCGCTCGTGGAAGGTCGCAGCGCCGCGGTCTGGCGCTTGGATGGTCACGTGGCGAACACCGCCGAATCGCTCAGCGTGTTTGCGGAAATTTTGAATGTGCCAGTAGAGCGTTGCACTCCGGCCAACAACGAGATACCGGACGTGGATTGCCTGTTTATCGATTTGCCGGGGGTGAATCCGAATGACAGCGCGGCAATGAAACAATTGCAGCAGCGTCTCGCGACGTTGCCGAACGCGCAAATTCACCTGGTGGTGAACGGCGCGTATGAGACGTCGCTGTTGCTGGCACAAATCCGGGCTTTTTCCGCGTTACCGGTGCGCGACGTAATCGTGACGCATCTGGATGAGGAAAATCGCTGGGGGAAATTATGGAATCTGGCGCTCGGCACAAATTGCTCAGTTCAATATCTCAGCGCCGGGCAAAATATTCCTGGCGAGTTCGTTCCGGCCACGGCGGAACAGATTTTCCGCCACCAATTTCCGCAAAAATCAAGGAGTTGCGCAGTGAATCGCTAGAAATGCGGTTCGTGGCAGATGTTCTGCTCAAACGCGCGACGAGACATCGAACATGAAGAAAATGATGATGATGGGCGGGTTACTGGGGTTCGGGATCGGGGCCGTCACCGGTTGGGTGAAGGAGGTCGGCCTGCCGGCTTTATTTTTGCGCGCCTGCGTGGCGGCGCTCGTGTCCGGTTTGTTATTCCGCTGGTGGGGCCGCGTGTGGCTCAGCGGATTGAAAGAAAGTCTCGAAAAGGCTGCCGCGGCGGCCGGAAACGCGAAAAACGGTCAACCGACCAAATAATCTGTAATGGCTACTGTTGTTTCCACTCTCCCGAGCGCGACCCGAACCCCGGTCGCGGCCAAAGACGTTTCGCAGTGTTATGGGCGGGTCGCGCCCGGCAGCCAGGCTGAAAATGACCTCGTGCAGCAGCATTTGCCCCTCGTGCGCCAGGTCGTCGGACGGCTCGCCATGAGTCTGCCCGCGCATGTGGATCAGGACGATCTCTACAGTTCCGGCCTCGTGGGACTGCTCAACGCAGTGCGCAATTTCGATCCCAACGGCGGCAGCAAATTCGAATCGTATGCCCGCGTGCGAATTCGCGGCGCGATTTTTGATGAATTACGGCGACTCGATTGGGTGCCGCGGTCCGTGCACGACAAAGCGCGCAAAGTTCAGACCGTGATGCAGCAATTGGAGCAATCGCTGGGCGAACCGCCTTCGGACGAACAAATGGCCCGCGCGTTGAAGCTTTCAGTGGACGAATATCACGAGTTACTCGATGAAATCCGCCCCGCCACGTTTGTCTGTCTCGATGCGTCACCGTTGAACGAAGACGAAGAAGAGAATCGTCATGACCGCATTGCTGATGATTCGCAACCCGATCCGCTGGATTGCACCGAGCGCCGGGAATTTGCGGCGATTATCGCCAAGCGCATTACGCAATTGCCGGAAATGCAGCGGAAGGTGCTCGCGCTTTATTACTTTGAAGATCTGCGTTTGCGCGAAATTGCCGAAGCCTTTGGCGTAACCGAATCGCGCATCTGCCAGATTCATTCGCAGGCCATTCTTGCCATCCGTTCCTTCCTGAAACAACAGGACGTCACGGAGAATAAACCTCGGAAACAACTCGCAGCAGTATGATTATCATCATCGGTTCCATCATTGTTCTGAGTGCCGTAATGGGCGGCTTCCTCATGGCGGGAGGACATCCCGCGCACCTGCTCGTCGTTTCGGAATACCTTGTCATCTGCGGATCTGCTCTCGGAGCAATCATCATCATGGCGCCCAAGCACGTTATCGGCAAATTGCTGAAGCAGATTTTCGGCGCGATTAAAGGCAGTCCGTACGG
>CALAYC010000165.1 GCA_937894935.1 uncultured Verrucomicrobiota bacterium | reverse complement strand
TGGCCTTCATCCATTTCTCCGTCGCTTGCGCAAACGGACCGCGATAAAACCAATCGCTCCCCTGCTCCGCGATGGCGCGATACGTTTTCGCCAGATCGGTTTGTTTCAGAATGTCGCCAACTTTCGGCGGTTGACCGTTGGGAAGATAAATCGCGCGTGACGCTTCAAATTTCGCCAGATCCTTTGCGGCGGATTGCATGCGGTTCACAAATCCCTGGCTCACCGCAAAACCTTTCTCCGCGATTTCCGCCGCAGGCAGAATCAAATCTTTCCACGGCTTCGAACCATGATGCTTGATGGCGTAATCGAACGCCGCGATTTCGCCAGGCACACCGCTTGCCAGCGGACCGGTCTGGCTGAGTTCCGTATCACCTTTGCCATCGCGGATGAACATATCGCGCGTCGCCGCCGCTGGGGCCATCTCGCGTCCATCAATCGCCACAAATTCTCCATTCGCCAGCCGGATCAACATGAAGCAACCACCGCCGATGCCGGAATTATGCGTATCCACCACGCCGAGCGCGAAACCGACCGCAACCGCCGCATCAATGGCGTTGCCACCGGATTTCAATACGTTGAGACCGACCTCGGTCGCGAGCGGATGCGCAGAAGAAACAATACCGCGTTTGGGCTGTTCGGCGGCGCAACTCAATCCTCCGAAAAGGCAAAGCGCCAGGATCAAAACGCAGCTACCGAAATAACGAAGCGGACGAGTTTGATAATGAAACGAATCCGCTTCACGTCGGCGGCTACGAATGCAGTGAATGTTCATTGTTTAAACAGATTCAGAAAAATCGTGATGTTGGTGGCGTTGACAAAATCAATCAGGAACGCGCCGACGATGGGCACGACGAGAAACGCCCGCGGCGCAGGACCGTAACGTTCGACGAGCGCCTTCATGTTGGCGACCGCGTTGGGCGTCGCGCCCAATCCGAACCCGCAGTGACCTCCCGCCATCACCGCCGCATCGAAATCACGCCCCATCACCCGATACGTGATAAAGCGCGCAAACAGCGCCATGACTATCACCTGCAGCGCGAGAATGATGAGCATCGGGCCAGCAGCGCTGGCGAGTTCGATCAGATTCAAACTCATCATTGCGATGGCGAGAAAAATTCCCAGCGTGACGGATGCGAGTGTGTCCACCAGTTCAGTTTTGATCCAGCGTCCGCCGGAGAACTCAATCGCATTGCGCAAACCCACTCCCAACAACATCGCGCCGATATAAACCGGAAATGTGATACCTGTTTTCTGAATGAAGAAGCTGACCCAAGTTCCCAGTTTCACGCACGTCAGTAATACGAGCAGATGAATTCCGAAAATTTTTCCCTGCAACGCGAGCGTTTTGAGATCGGTGAGAATTCCGGTTGCCGCCGCAGCACCGGATTCCAAATGCACTGAAGCCGGCGCGCTCGTTTTCAATCCGAACTTTCGAATCAATCCGCCGCCAACCGGGCCGCCGAGCAATCCGCCCGCGACCAATCCAAACGTCGCCGCTGCCACGCCGACAACGCCCGCTGCGTTCAATCCAGCTTTCTCAAAATCCGCCGCAAAGCCCAGCGCCGTGCCGTGACCGCCAGTCATTGACACACTGCCGCAAACCAATCCCAGCAGCGGCGACACGCCGAGCAATTTTGCGAGCCCGACACCGATGACGTTTTGAAAAATCGCGAGCCCTCCCGCCAACGCCAGAAACAACAACACCTGCACGCTGCCTTTTTTGACCAGCGACCAACTGGCGTTTAATCCGATGCAGGTAAAGAACGCGACGAGGAACGGACGATTCACATCGAGCGCCGGTCGTTTTTGCCAATCAATTTCCGTCGTTACCAGCCACGTCCACCAGGAAGCGTCCGTTTTCGTGGCGAAGGTCACCGAACCACCGGCCAGATTGAAAAGGAGGATTGCGAACGAAATGAGCAGGCCGCTCGCGACGGGCGCGGGGATATTGAAGCGCGCAAGAATTCCAATGCGGCGAACGAGTAATTCGCCCAGCAGCAAAACTGGAATTGCAAGCCCAACAACCCACCAAGCGGAAATCGTCATAGAAACTCAGAATGCCCGGCAAACGCGCTGACGTTAGCAAGCGCGCTCCGGCGACTCAACCACGCGCGCCCCAATCGTGCGACATATCAATGCGTTCACTTACGGCACCACCAGCACGCGATAAAAGCGCATCGGATCGCCCGCCGTGGCATTGGTCAAAGTCAACGAACCGGCCGGCACGACGTTCGTGCTCACGGTAATCCACTCGGGCGCATTCAGACTGGTCGTGTATTGCAAAATACAGGT
This sequence comes from uncultured Verrucomicrobiota bacterium, assembly GCA_937894935.1. Lineage (GTDB taxonomy): Bacteria > Verrucomicrobiota > Verrucomicrobiia > Limisphaerales > JADLHS01 > JADLHS01. The sequence continues at coordinate 19,504 of CALAYC010000165.1, read as the reverse complement.
GCGATTGCTCTGCGCAGCGTAACTGAGCACGACATCGCCGTCCGCCGTCACTTCAAATGATTCCACTGTCGGCGCAGGAGCGGGCACGGCGTGATAGGCCAGAATAATATTACCTTCGGCATCTGCGTAATTGGTAAAACTGCCCGTCGCATAAACGCCATTCACGATGCTTCCGAAAGCGCTCTTGTTGGAATTGGTCGCGCTGCCGCTCAGAGAAATAATTTTCCATGTGTGGCTCGTCATCCAGAACGGATCGGCGGAATTGGGAACAGTCGCCGGATCAATGAACGATAATTGCAGTTTGCTGTTCGGTCCGAGCACGAGTTCGCCACCAGTGAGAACAATTTGATCGAAGTTCACGCCTGCGCCATCCGCTGAGAGATTCACCAACTCCCAGAGATTCGTACCGCCAGCGCTCAAATCCAATCCGCTTTCGAACGTCAACGTGCCGACGCTTTGACCGGGCGAAATCGTGCCGGAACACGTCACTGGTCCGGCAATCGTGCCGGAACCGCCGAGCGTGCCGTTGTCGTTCACCGTCACCACGCCCGACCCCGTGCCGCTGCCGAACGGATTATTCACGAGCAACGTGCCCGCGCTCACAATCGTCCCGCCGCTGTACGTGTTCACGCCGCTAAAAATCGTGCGACCCGCATTAGCCGGATCTGCGGCACTGCGTCGGAATGTTCCGTGACCGGAAATCGTACTCGTGAATGTCTGATCACCTGACGCCGCATCGTTGTAGGATTCCAATTCGGATAACGCCGCTTCGAGGTCGCCACTAAAACCGATGCTGATTGGACGCGTGAACGTGAAACCGCCGCCGCTCAACCGCACGCGAAAGACATTGTTCGACGCATACGGATTTGTGCCCGCGTTCCGAATCGTGAGCGTACCGGCCGTCGCCACGATGTGATCTGAGCTGAACGGAAAAACGCGCAGGCTGTTGGTCAACGTACCGTTGCCGGCAATCGTCGCACTCGCCGTCATCAAAATCGGATTCGCAATGGGCGCACCGGAACGCGTATTGCGCGAAAGAATTTCGCCGCCAGCCAGAACGAGCAGACCGCTGCCATCGCCAAACGTCGCCGTGCCATTCAGACTGATGGTGCCGGATTGATTAGTGGTCGGGCCGGCGTAAGTGTTGATTGCTGTCAACGCCAGCGTGCCCGCGCCGGATTTCGTTAAACCTCCCGCTCCCGAAATCACGCCATTCGCGTTGACGTCGCCAATGATGCGCAATGGCCCGGCGGGAATATTCCACCCACCGCCGAAAGTTAACGCGCCGCTCGTCGCGAGAATCGTCGGACTTCCGAGCCACGTGATCGCGTTGTTCAACGTGTGCGTGAAACTCGATTGATTGGTCATGCCGCGCAGCAGCGTGAAAGCATTACCGCTGACCGTGTAACTGCCGGTGACCGCATTACTGAAACAAAACGCACCAATCACTCCGTTACCGGTGGTCAACGCGGAGAGATTGTGCGTGACCGCCCCACCCGGGCCGGCAAACCAGAGATGATTGGTGCTAACTGGAAGAATGCTGCGCGCCCAATTCCCGCTCGACGCCCAACTGCCCCCTCCGCCCGGCCAGACCGTGGGCACGCATTCGCGCAAACTGATGTTGTAGTGCGTAGCGAAAAATTCTTCATAAGCCTCCGCTATCGCTTTACCGAATGCCGTGCGATTGCTCGCCGTGTCACGCACGCCGGTGTAATTGCTTTCAATCTGCATGGCGTCAATCGTTCCGCCATCGCGCGAACCGTGTTCGGCCGTGTTGTAACCGCCGTTGAAATAATCGTGATTTGCCGCTGGTGCGACGTCGTCAGGACTCGGCGTACAAGGATAACCGAGATCGGCCAGCAATCCCCCGAAGCTCGTGTTTCCGCGCAGAATTTGAGCAAACGTCAACGGTGACAATTGCGATAAGGCGCGAATGCTCGATTGATTTTCGTAACCGCCGGAGTTCAACGTGCCGTCCGTCAAACGCAATTGCGCCCCCGACAGCAGATAACCCAGTTCGAGGCGTTGAATCGAGTGTCCGTGTCCGTGCAAATCAATGTAGAAACCGCGCCCATGGCGAGCGCCGACATTGGTGCGCGCAGTCATGATGAAGTTCTGAAATTCCGTCCATGCAATCTCGGTGAGCGGATGTCCCTGCGCGCCTTCGACGATGTCACGATTCGCATCAATTTTGTCGCGGTCCAGGCGACAGATAATGACGTGCGGCACGTGACCGATGCGGTTTTGAATTTCTGTGCGGATGCGGCGGGCGAGATCGTCGCTATTGCTGTCAGTCGCAAACGTACCGTAGGTGCGATTCGGCAATTCCGCGGGTTTCAATGTCCCACCGTGAGGCGCGGAAAGAATGATAGGCAGATCGCCCGCGATGTATTCGATGTAATTACTACGCCCGAAATAAGTCTGCCCCGGCACGTAAGGTTGCGCGAAGCCGCCTTTCGGAAACAGTAAATGACTGCTCAACAGCGCCGCCGACAGAAACAATAATTTTACCCGCATCACGTTTTACAAATACGACCCTCGGCACGATTCACAATTTGCCCCGCTTGAATCGGCCGAGGGTCATGCTCCTCAACTTACGGCGTGCTGAACAGATAGAATCGCTGCGGATAATTGGTCGCGGACAGATCCTCAATCGTGAACGGACTGGTCGTCACCGTGCCGCTGCTGATCAACGTCCAGGTGGTTTCCACCGGCGTGAGCGCCAGGTTTGTTGTCGCCCAGAGTTGGTACGGCGCGCCAATAGCACCAGTCGCGGTCAGTGAAATATTGCCCGTCGGCAACGTCACAATTCCACTCGCGGTGAAGCTTGGCGGCGGTTGCACGCCCGAAGCCGATTGCACTGTGATGCTGCCATCCACGGCGAGATTGTTCACCCACGTCGCACCGCCACCGGTGATGGTCAACGCGTCGCCATTCGCCACCGCTTTGTTGAACAGTTTGAACGTGTCGCCGACGCTCAAAGCCGGGCCGAGGTTGTTAATCGTGATCGTACCCGCGCCAGCGGTAATCTCATCCGCCACCACAACCACGTCATTCGATTGCGTGAGCGACTTGTTCACTTCAAACATCGCATCGCCCAGCAAAGTCAGATTGCTGTTCAACGTCAGCGTGCCGATGGATGTGCCCGGCGACAACACACCACCCACTTCGATGGTGACCGTACCGGAAATCGTGCCTGTGCCACCAAGCACGCCTCCGTAAACCGTCACATCGCCGCTGCCGGATGATCCGTTCACGAGCAACGTTCCGTTCGTAACCGTCCAAGTGCCGGAATTCTGGTTCGGACCGGCGAGCACCAATGTACCCGGACCTTCTTTCCACAACGGCGAGCTGTTCGTCATCACACCGCTGATCGTCACGGGTTCGGTGCTTTCGATGGAAAAACCTTTCGCCACCGTGCCGACGTTCATTACTCCAGAGAATGTAAGCGCATTCGTACCAACGACGCGACCGAGACGCACGCCGTTCAGATAGACGTAATTCGCCAACGTGCGCGGAGCACCGTAAGCGGAGAGCGCGCCGTTGCCCGTCCACTCAAACGTGCCCGTACCAATCGGGCTGGAAAGCAGCACCTGCCCAGCGAAGACCGGATCGCTGCCGAGGCCGAGTTCGCCATCAAACAACTCCGCGCCTTCTGTAAAGGTATTGTTGCCGGTCAGAATTGTCGTTCCACCCGTGCCCGCCGTCAGCGAGCTGCGGATGATTGAACCTGGACCGGAAATTACGCCGGTGAAAATCTGCGGGCCGCTGGTATTCGTGCTGTAGAACCCGAGCCGCGCCGTGTTGTTGACCTGACTGTTCGCGAGCGAATTATCGAACACAATCGGTCGCGGGAACGTGAAATCACCGGCGTGCAACCGCAAATGAATCACGTTAGCGGCATCACCGGCGGTAATGTTGCGAATCGTCAACGTGCCGCCACTCGCAGTCACCGGACCACCAATCGGGAAGTTGCGTGTGCCTGCCGCCGCCGTCGTGGTGTTTTGAATCACCGAGTCCGCCGTCAGGTTAAGACCATTGGGCAGAATTCCGGTGTTCACGTTACGCGTACCGGTCAATCCGAAGATACCGCCCGCGAGATTGATCGTTCCGCTGCCGACAAATGTACTCGCAGCAACCGTCGTCAACCCTGCGGTCAACGTCAGGTCACCATCAAAATCACTTCCCACGCTGCCGGTGAAGGCCAACGTGCCTTCACCTGTTTTGATAATGCCGCCTGAACCGCTGACCAATCCCGGAATCGTCAGCGTATTTGAAACCACATTGATGGTACGATTCCCCGTCAGCGTCACCCCGCCGCTGCCAAAACTCAGATTCGTCGTTCCGAGGTAAGTTACATCGCCGCTCAATACGATATTCGTCGCATTCAAAGTCCGCGACGACGGACCGGGATTATCCAAGGTGCTGTTGCCCGTGACCGCAAAAGAACTTCCGACCTGCCCGGCAATTATCAGTGTGCCGTTGCTGATCGTTGTGCCGGCGTGCGTATTCGCCGCACTCAGCGTCAACGTGCCCGCACCGGATTTCGCAATTGCGCCCTGACCACTGACGATTCCGGAAATCAACAACTCGCTGCCGGCCGGCGTGGTAACAACAGTATCCGCTTGCAACGCGATATCGCCGGAGAACGTCGCCGCACCGCTGTTAATCGTTGTGCCGATCGTTTTCGTTCCCGTACTGCCGGATTGCACCGTGACGTTTCGCGCAATTGTGACGTCAGGCGTATTGATATTCAGGGTGGCATTGCTCGTGCCGGTGGTGTTGCCGACGAGCACCGCCGTCGAAGCCGCGCCCAGTGCGCCGGAATTGTTCAACGCATCCACCGCCACGCTCAGCGTGCCGGCGAACACTTTCGTCGAACCCAGATAATCATTCGCCGGATTGTTCAGCACCACTTCGCCGTCGCCGACTTTCAAAAGTCCAAACGGACCCGTCAGCAACGGATACGGCGTCGGCGAGGTTTGGCCCTGATTGACGCTGCCCGAAGGAACATTGATGACGATATCCGATGCCGGAGTGTAGCTCAGCACGAGCGAACCGCTCACGACATCGAGCGCGAAGATGCCTTGCACCGTTCCTTCGAACGCGGAGATATCAATCGCGAAGTGGCTGACATCGAATCCGTTCGCGGAAGAGCTATTAATGATGGTCCAACTGCGCGCGACACCGGGATTCCAGTTGGCCGGAGTAACGCCCAGCGTATCCACTTTAATGGTGAACGCATTGGTGCTCGAAGCGACATCCGTCCAGCCGCTCGGCGCGGTGATGGTGCTGTAACCGACACCCGCTGCGCCTGCGGCATTGCTGATGCGCACCGTATAATTTCCGCCTTCGCCTAACGTGATTTGATCCGCAGTGAGATTCCCGACGCTGTCCGCTGCCGCACCGGGAGCGATTGTGCCGCCCGACTGGACCGTGACCGGAGCGATAATGTTTCCATTGCCACCGAGCACACCTTGATTCGTCACCGTCACCGGGCCGTAACCGAGCGCGGAGATTGCGCCGTTCGCCAACAACGTGCCGTAGGTAATCAACGTTCCACCGGAGTAAGTGTTGTTACCCGTTAAAATCGCCGTGCCGCCCGGAGAACTGGTCGCGCCTTGGCGACGCAAAACACCTGGTCCGCCGATGTCGCTATTCACCACCATCACCCCGCTCGTGGCGGAATTGTAGAGTTGCAGAACCGAATACGAACCGGCCGTATCCACCACCGAACCGATGTTGATCGGAAGTGAGTAAGTATGCGCACCCGCAAATCGAACAATGAACGTCTGATCCGAAACACCGGTCAGGTTCGCGATGGTCAGCGTGCCCGAACCGCTGATCGGACCGCTCAACGGAAACGTGCGTGACGTACCAACCGTGCCACCGTCATTGATGATGAACGAATCCGTCGTCAGAACGATGGGATTCGCCACCGCCAATCCGCGGTCCGCCCCGCTGATGATATTACCGCCGGAAAGATAAACCGTCGGCGTTCCGTTGCCCAACGTCGCAACATCATTCAGTTTGATCGCGCCGCCCAGGTTCGTGATCGGACCGGTAAATGTATTATTCGTTCCTTGCAGATAAAGAATTCCCGGTCCGGTTTTGGTGAAGCCGTGCGAACCGTTGATTTCGCTGATCGAGCACGAGATGAGAATCTGTGAAGATGTGCCATCCGTGCTGACGTAAATTTCACCACTGTTCGCGAGCCGCAAAAACATCGGCAAGGCAGTAGTCCCGGAGAGATTATTGACGAGCGAAAGAGAAACCGGGCTGTGATTGGCGAGCAACACTCCGTTCACGCCATGCAACTCCAGAAAACCTGTGGTGGAAGTTGTATTGTTGCGGATCGTGCGCGGTGTAAAATTTCCCGGTCCCAAGGTCAACGAGCCGAGCTGTTGCAAACCACCCGCCGTCGCCATCTGAATCGTGATTGTCGTCGCCGTTCCCGCAGCGTCGAAGATGGCGTTGTCACTCGCACCCGGAACGCCATCCGGATTCCAGTTTGCGGCAGTCAGCCAGGTAGCACTCGTGCCAGCAGCGCCGCCATCCCAGTAAATATCATCCGCCCGGCTCCAGTTAACCGCGCCGAAGATCACCATCATCACCAGGCAAACGCGCAGTCGCTGAAAAGGTTCGGCAAAAGTCAGTGGCAAAAATAAGTTCAACGCAGGGCAGTTTCTTCGTGTTTTCATCTCTTGGGTTTCGTCTCTGGTTTTGTCGGGCGGCGCCGAGCTTGCCACAACCGCCGGAATCCGCGGCCCCTCTTTTTCCTGGGTTTGGGTCATCAAATGGCAAGCGGCCACGGCGCTCACAATACGCGGCAGGAAAATCTTGGGAATATAACAAACGTCATATTCCTTCTTAATAAAACTTCTCTATTGTGACCCGCAGCAGAGACCTTCAACCAGTTCTGCCCTGAGAAACCACCAGTGCCGTCAACGCTATCATGATTGACCGAATTTTTTTGGTAATGACGTCTTTTTGTTGTCAATTCCGCCGCGCGAAATGGATTGCCCTGCTCGGCGCAACCGTTACGTCCCTGTGCGACGCCGCGCCCGTCGTTACCACCAACACCCTGTTGCCCGCGACCCGGTTTGCAACCGAATGTTATTTCGTGGATTCCGGCCGCCCCGGGCCAACGGTGATGATTGCTGCTGGCGCGCATGGCAACGAACCCGCCGGGGCCGTGGCTGCGGAGAACATCCGCCACTGGCCGATCACCACCGGGAAATTAATTGTCCTGCCTCGCGCCAATGTGCCTGCGCTCGACGCAAATCGTCGCACCACTCCCAACCTCAGCACGAATCTCAACAACCTGAATCGTAATTACCCGCGCGCCGGCAAAGACGAACCCGCTCGCGGCGATCTCGCGCAAGCCATCTGGGCGATTGCCGAAAAACATCAGCCGCAATGGTTGCTCGATTTGCATGAAGGCTACGATTTCCATCAGGTGAACGAAAAAAGCGTCGGCAGTTCCATCATCGTTTTCCCGAGTGACGAAGGCCGCGCCGCAGCCGACCTGATGCTCGCCGCCGTCAATGAAACGATCACTAATCCTGAATTGAAATTCGTGCGACGGAATATGCCGATCGACGGAAGTCTCGCTCGCGCTGGCGGTGAACATTTGAAAATTCCGTCAATGACCGTCGAAACCACTTCCAGGCAACCGCTCGAAAAACGCGTGCGCCAACACGAAATCATGGTGCACCGGTTGTTGACGCATCTGGGCATGATTGAAGATCTGCCTGCCTTAGGTTTATTCGCTCCGCCGCGAGTTACTCCCGGCACCATTCGCGTCGCGCTTTACCGCGGCCCGGGCACCGGCGGCCAAGGCCCGCCTTCTCTGATGAAGCGGTTGAATAATCCACCGCACTCCATCATTACGCCAATCACGCCGGAGGAAATCCGCAGCGGCTCGCTGACCAATTTCGATGTGGTCATTTTCGGTGGCGGCAGCGGCAGCAAACAGGCGGAAGCCATCGGCGAAGCCGGGCGCCAGGCGGTGAAAGAATTCATCGCCAATGGCGGCGGTTACATCGGCATTTGCGCCGGCGCGTATCTCGCCACCAGCGGTTATCCGTGGAGTCTCGGATTAATCAACGCCAAAACAGTTTCGCCCAAATGGCAACGCGGTCGCGCGATGGTCAAAGTCGAAATGACTGATCCCGGTCGCGCCATTCTCGGCGAACGCGTGGGCCAGTTCGACTGCCGCTACGTCAACGGCCCGATTGTCGCCCCGGACAACAAGCCGACCCTGCCGCCGTTTGAAACGCTCGCTTACTTCCGTACCGAGGTTTCCTCTAATGGCGCACCGGTCGGGGTGATGATAAACTCGCCGGCAATTTTTAGTGCGCAATATGAATTGGGCCGTGTCGTTTGCGTCAGTCCGCACCCGGAACAGACCGACGGCCTCCACGACATTGTGCCAAACGCGGTTTGGTGGGTAACGCCGCAGACCCGAAAAGTCGCCGGCAAACCCACGTTCAAAGGCGAACAATAACCGAAGACAGATAAGAGAGAGATATGTGTAACCGAACCCGAAAACGACTACTGGCCTTTACGTTGATCGAATTGCTGGTGGTTATCGCCATCATCGCGATCCTTGCGGCCATGCTGTTGCCCGCCCTCGCCAAATCCAAACAGAAGGCGCAACAGACAGTTTGTCGCAACAACCTGAAGCAGATCGGGCTCGCCATACAATTGTACATCAACGATAACAACGACACGTTGCCCGGACCGTTTTTTCTGAATCAGAAATCCGGTTACAGCAGCACCGAAAAATATTATCTCGGTTATCACCTCTGGTCTTATCTCGGATTGAAAGATCCGTCTGTTTCCAAACTTCTCGGTGGTCCGAATGAAGATAAAGCGAATCCCATCCTCTCCTGCCCCGGGATAATGGCGACGCGTCCGAAAGTTGCGACGCAGGAACAGAATCCCGGCCAACGCACGAATTTCCGCATCAATGGCCGGGATGTATTTCCCGAATGGGGTAACGGTATGAGCAAAGCCTTTGGTTATCCGCCAGGCGCAAATCCGCCCGCCCCCACCACCAAGCCGCTGAAAGAAAGTCAGGTCATGAGTTCCACCAATCGCGCCAACTTCTACACGTTGCGCGATGTGGATCAGCAAATCGACGGCACCACAACACCTCCGGCGTGGCACGGCGAAATTCCCACCACTCCGGTTCACGGCAAATCGCGTAACTGGATGTTCCTCGATTGGCACGTTGAATCCACGTCCAAGACAAATTATCCCGGGACCTGAACTGCTGTTGCGGCCCACAACCGCTCTCGACTGCAACCGCGTCAGCGTTTAACGCCACGCGATTGCGTTGCATTCTAGAACGATTCTAAATAGGCGTTTGACAGCCTTTTGGCCTCTGCTAAACCTATGGCTCGTCCGTGGACCGGACGTTGACCAACTAACCAGAAACATCAAAGAACTATGCCTATCGCTGTTGGAACTAAAGCGCCTGATTTCACACTGAAATCCAAATCCCCCGTTGATGCCGACATCAAGCTCAGCAACAACTTCGGCCAGAAAAACACTGTGCTGCTCTTTTTCCCGCTGGCTTTCACCGGCGTTTGCACGTCGGAACTTTGCGACATCACTGCCGGCCTGAACGCGTACAAAGATTTGAACGCTGACGTCATCGGCATCAGCGTGGACAGTCCCTTCGCGCAACAGGCCTGGGCACAAAAAGAAAAAATCGGCATCACTCTCGTCAGCGATCTGAACAAAGCGACAACCAAAGCCTACGACGTTCTTTTCCCGATGTTGGCAGGCATTGGTGACACCTCGGCACGCGCGGCGTTTGTCATTGATAAAAACGGCGTCGTTCAATACGCCGAGCAAACTCCCACGCCGAAGGATTTGCCGAACTTCGAGAAAATCAAAGAAATACTCACGAAGTTGAAATAACTTCGGCAACGAATTCATTCTGGGCCGGGCGCAAAATCTCGTTTGCTCCGGCCCGTTTCTTTTTCCTGAATCCACCAGCTCGTAATCGGGATGAGAATTTTACGGATACGAAATCCGAAATCGTTCCGGATAAAGGTCGCGCTCTATGCTCCGATGCAGTAAGTGTAATGAGCGCTACTTTGAATCGCATGAAAGTTAACGCAAATCGCGATGTTGCTTCAGCCACGCAACTCCAACCGCGTCGCAAAACGCAAAGCAACAAACCCGCGTCCGAAAACGTCAACTTTGCTGCGTCGGCACAACTCGCCCAGGCGCTGAACGACACCCCGGCTGTCCGCCCCGACGCGGTCGCCCACGCCAAAGCGCTGATTGCTAATCCGAATTATCCTAACGCCGACGTGGTGCGAAAAGTAGCGCGCGCCCTGGCAAACGAAATTTCCTCACCCGAAAAAGAATCGTAGTTCTCGCTGCAATGTTTCGCTTTCCGCCACCTCGATTTCACGGCGCTCGCACGGCGCGATAATACCGGCGATAATGTTGACCGGCATTTGCGTCGGTGAACGGAAAAACCCCGCTCTCCGGCAACACAGGCGTTCCGATCGTTTCCCACGCAACCCCATTAGTTGACGCCTGAACCTGATACGCGACGTGCCGCGTACCGATGATCTGAAAAATAAAGCTGCCATCACTCAGCCGCTGCGGTTCGCTCAACACCGGCGGCGCTTCGATGTGAACAAACACTGAATTGCTCGCAAATGCCCGTCGCCCATCCGGCCATTGCACTTCGGCTTCAATCCAATAATCCCCGTAGTTCGGTCCGGGCATGAACGTGTAACTTGTTCCGCCAAACGACGGTTCTTGCTCACGCGCTTCCCAGATGATTCTCGCTCCCGTGAGATTGGAATCCGCCACCTGCAACTCAACGGTCACAGATTGGCCGGGCAGTCGCGCGCCCGGCGGCACGACGATGTTCGCCGTCGTGTGTATCCACGATTGATTTGCAATCGGCGTTTGCGCGGCGAGCCACGCCGTTACCGCCAGACTTCGCGCCATATCCGTGGACGATGATTCCGTCGAAACGTTCCAATCATCGCACCATCGATCGTAAAACGGATACTTCGCGCCGTCGCCGTAATCGGACGGAAACGTCAGCGCGCCGAGTTCGTTCCCATAAGTCCACGTGCCATAAAACTCCACCTGCACATTGCTGATCGGCACGCCGTTTTTCGGCATGCGCCGATGATCGTTGATCGAATATTGATCCACGATATTGCGTTGCCGCTTCCACCCGAGCCCCGTCACGTAAACCACATTCACCGGATTACAGCCGCCTTCGTAGTTCATGTTACGCACAATCGCATCGAAGAATTCTGCGCGCGGACTCAGTTGATAAGCGACCGCAAGATCGAACGCGTGTACGAGCGATTGAAACCAGCCGCCACCATTGTACGCCTTCGTGGGCTGCGGAAAACTGCTGCCGTAGGCGTGATTCTGCGACCACGCCAACGTGTCATTGCCGCAATTCGTAATCACATTGACGCACTTCGCCCGGTAAGCGGCATCAATTTGTCCCACCGTCAATCTTCCACTCGTCACGCCAAAAGCATAACTGCGCGCGGCATTTCCGTATGATGCAAACAAACGCCACCAGCCCCATTTGAACGTCGTTAAATCCGTCGGGTCCGGATACCACTCAAACAACTTGTTCTGAAACGCCACGTCGCCCGTAGCCAGATACATTTCGCACGCAGCCCAGGCGAGTTCATCGCGGTCTGTCGCAAAATCACCGAAGTGTTGCAGCTTTTGATACGCGCCATTCAATCCATACGTTGCGATCGCATTCGTCAGAAATTGCCAACCGAGATGCGCCTTCGCGAGATACTCCGCCGCTACTTGCGGATACGCCTGTTTGAATCGTGGCGACGACGCGCATTGCGCCAGCGCAGCAACGCTGGCCGCCGTGGCCATTGTATTTTTCGGCCACACGACTTCCGGATCGCCGTGCTCCGGCAACACGTCGTTCTCGTATTCGCGATCACGCGGATAACGCGCATAATAAAATCCGCCGTCCGCATCCTGCATCTTCGCCAAAAAATCCGCTTCCCACTTCGCTTCCTGCAACAAATCGCTGATACCATCACCGCTCTCCGGCAAACCCAGATTATCAAGCTCGCCAGCTCCAGGTAACGAATCCGCGGCGAACATCAAGCTGTGCACAAGTTGCGCGCCGTTGAAGACGACACGATTGTAGTTTCCCGCCTCGAAGTGCCCACCGGAATTATTCACCGGTCCGGGATTCACAAACGGAAACAATTGATTCTCCGGACTCGTCAAGCGCGGTGCTTCCTGAGGTGGATTTTCCGCATTCACCTGCATCGCGTAGTCGGCAATCTTTTGCCACGTGAATTCAAACGGCGCTCCTGCGGTCAAAGGCACGGCCGATGGCTCGACATGATCCGCCGCATGAGTAAAACGCGTGAATGGCATCGCGACGTGAAATCCGCTGCGTTGATGAAAAAATCCCGCCGCGTAAGTTCGCGCAAACGCCATCGCCACCCCGTTATCAATGCGAAACGGTAACGACGCTCCCATTCCTGGCACTACGACTCGATATTGTCCCGGCGACGTGAAACTGCTGAAGTCCGCTTCATAAACCGTTTGATACGGCGTCGGTTGATACGCGTAGCCGATGTCCTGTCGCAACGTCAGCGTGCCTTCGAACACCACCGTGCCGCCCTCTTTCACAATCGAAAAGCTGCTGCTCGGAATCGGCATTTCACCCAGGTTTCCAAGATAATAACCGATGATGGCTTTTTTCGGATGCGAAGGAACGTAACCTTCCTGATTCACATGAATCGCCGGATTGTAACGCAACGGATCGGTCACGAGTGAAAAGTTGTAGTGTTCCGGCCAAAGCGAACCGTCATTTTTCACCTGCACGGTTTGTCCTGCCTGAATCGAAGTATTCAGTTGAAGATAAAGATACGCAGCAATCCGCAGATTCCACGCTTCCAACGGCGCATAAACCGGTCGCCGTTTAAACCCCACGCCTACGACCGAATTCGTCTGACCATCGACGACGACTCGAATGCTCGAAAGATCCGGCAGCGCAAATTCCCCTGCCCCATTTACCCAGTTCCAACGCTCGACGTTTGCGGGATTCGGTTGTTTCGTCGTGATGATTGCGAGTTCCAACAGCGTCGGCGTGAGAATCCGCAATCGATGCTCATCCGGTTGCGGCGCTTGCAAACTCATATCGTCGAATGCCCCAGCAACAGAAGAACCGCCACCGTTGAACCACAAAAAAATTCCCAAAATAAAAGCTGATGCAGCGGCGATGAATGAACCAAGGGTTTCCGGTTTCATCCCCCGTTTTTGCGTCATCGCACCCGTCGCAACAATGCGTAGTCCGCCCCATCCGACAACTGAATGCACCCACCGCGAAGGCTTTCATCGCGTCCGCTAGATCCGTGCGGAAACGCCGCTCTCGATGACGCCTTTCGAAATGGCATAGCGCGTCAGCCCGGCGATGTCATGAATGTTCAATTTGTTCATAACTTGCTGCCGATGCTTTTCGACCGTCTTGATGCTGATGCACAAATCCGCCGCAATCTGTTTATTCGGCTTTCCTTCTGCGATGAGCTGCAACACTTCCGCTTCCCGCGTCGTAAGCAACACCGCGCGTTTCTTAATCGGCGCTCCGTTCAAAAATGCTTCGCGATACCGATCCAGCAATCGCTTTGAAACTGCCGGACTGAAAAACGCATTGCCTTTGCTCGTTTCGCGTACGGCCTGAATCAAATCAGTCGCCGCCGTTTGTTTCAGCAGATAACCGCTCGCGCCCGCATCGGTCAATTGATGCAGATACTCGTCATCGCTGTAGGACGAGAGCACGAGTACTTTGGAATTGGACACTTCTTTGACGATTTGTCGCGTCGCTTCCAGGCCGTTGAGATTCGGCATGGCGATGTCCATGACGATGACATCGGGTTGCAACGAACGCGCCATTTGCACCGCTTGTCGTCCGGTCTCCGCCTCTCCCACGACTTCAATATCTTCTTCGGCTTCGAGCAAAACGCGCAGGCCCTGTCGGACCATGTTGTGATCGTCCACCAGTAAAAGTCTTATTTTTCTCATAACGTCTTTCGCAAAATAGATTCCAACTTACATCATCTCGTCCGTTCTTCACCCCAGAGCTGCTAAATTATTTTCCCGTCGCTCGACCGCGCCGTTCAGCGGCACCAACACATTGATCGTTGTTCCCTTGCCTACTCGCGGGCGAATTGCAATCTGACCATTCACCAATCGCACCCGTTCCTGCATGCCCAACAGTCCCAATCGATGCTCCTGCTTCAACACTTCGGGCGGCAACTCGCGATACGATTTTCCGTCATCGGAAATCATCATGGAAATGCGGGAATTCACTTTGCGGATACGAAAATCCACCCGCTGCGCCTGCGCGTGTTTTGCAACATTCGTCAAACTTTCCTGCGCCACGCGATACAACACGATCTTGGCGTTCGCCGTCAGTGCTTCAGCCAACGGATTCGCCCGAAAACGAATATGCAAACCGGTGCGCTCCGCAAACGCCGCGAGATACGATCGCAACGCCGGCAACAATCCGAGTTCGTCCAACATCGCAGGCCGCAATTCGCGCGCAAAGTTGTGAATCGTTTCCATCGTGCTCCGCAATAAATCCTGCGCTTCGTGCAATCGCTGTTGCCCAATGCCCGAAATCTGTTCGTTGCGCCCCAGACTTGCGAGCGTGACGCTGATTGCCGTCAACGCCTGACCGGTTTCATCGTGCAATTCGCGACTGATGCGTTTTCGCTCGTCTTCCTGCACATCAAGCACTTTATTGGACAGATCGCGCAAACCTTCCTCCATCGCCCGCGCATCATCGAACAATCGCCGATAATGCTGTTCGCTCTGACGCAACGCTTTTTCAGTAAGTTTGCGGCGGCGAATTTCTGCTGTGAGCCGATCGTTGATTACCGCCAGGTCGTGATTGCGTTTTTCCTTCTCAGCAATCAATCGCTGCAACCGCCGGTTCGCTTCATTAAATCCCCGATGCGTCACTTCAAACGGTGACAGTGCCTCCAGGAAAAACACTTCCGCTGCCTCTAACAGCTTTTCCCGTTTTCCGTCCGTCGGTTTCGCCAGCAACGACGCCAATGCCGCTTGATGAATTCGCGCCATGTCGAGCACGCCGAATTTCAAACTCATCGCCTTGCGCCCCAGTGCATAAGCCTGCTCCAAATCCGCTTCGCGCTTGGTCGTCGCGAATTTTCGCAGGGTTCGCAGATAGCGCCCCGCCAGATTGGAGAAGTTTCTACTCATCGTGGTTACTGCGGTCACCAACGTCTCCTGATTCAGGACCGCAACCATTTCTTCATCGTAACAACAGTTCCCTTGCCTGAACCGGAATCAATATGAAATTCATCCATCAGCCATTTCGCTCCCGGTAGGCCCACACCTAATCCCTGACACGACGAATACCCGTAGCGCATGGCTTGTTGCACATCGCGAATACCCGGACCATCGTCGCGCGCCACAATTCGCAACCCGGCTCGATTCTGATTGTGAATCCGCGCGAGACTGATCGTGCCGCGTTTGGCGTGAACCACAATGTTGCGGGCAATCTCCGAAATCGCCGTGGCAATCATCGTTACCTCCGGTCCGCTGAATCCCAGGTTCAGCGCTAAAACCCGACCCGCCCGGCGGGCGGCCACGATATCCATCTCCGACCCAATCGAAATGTTTGCGTCACTCTCCATGTGCCTGAAACCCGCTTGTCGCGTGGTTGCTCGAGACGTTTCCGGGTTTCGCTGTTGTCACGACGAACCAACAGATGGGGCGGTTTTTTTGCTCCGGCCTGAGGAGGTACCCGCCCGGGCAATATGAAGTGACTTTCCGGCTCCCAATAGTAGGTGAGTACCCCACTTTTATTTTACGCGCTTCAACCTGCTTCGCCCGACGAACTCAGGTTCATACTCCATTGGTGCGACGAAAATTGATGCGATGCTGTGCGACATTTGCAAACAATCATGTCGGCAAAATCATTCGCACTCGCGGCGCTCTGCTTTTTCTATCTGGCTTGCGCTGACGGTTCTCGCCCGGAAGCAGAAACCCTCTCCATCGCTCCTCCCGTAGGCGTCACGGAGTTGCGCATTCTCACGCCGAGCATGCTGGAACTCACGCTGGTGAATACCAAAGCCAACATCCGCGCGCGCCCCGAGCAATGGGACTTCGTCCAACGTCGCCAGACCAATCTGCCGACGACCAATCAATTCGTCGTCACCGCCAACGGACAACCGATTCCCATCGCCGCCGTCGGATTCAAACGGCGGGTGCTCTATGCGCCACTCGCACAACGCGACCTGCGAATCGGCAATTATCTCTATCTTCAATTACAAACACCCATCTCCGAAGGCGCACTCGTCGAAGTTAAAAATCCCGACGGCCAATTGTGGAAAAATGAAACTCAGTTCGTGGCCACCAATCGCGCTGCTCGCTACAGCCCCGCCATTCATGTGCACCAGACCGCCTACGTTCCGCACTTTTCCAAGACGGCGATGATTGGTTACTACCTCGGCAGTCTGGGTGAACTGGAAATCGGCACGACAAATTTCTCGCTCGTGAATCGTTCTTCCGGCGAAACGGTTTTTGAAGGAGCGCTGCGGCCTCGTCCGGATACCGGCTTTCCCGATCAGCCACCGCCGTATCAGAAAGTTCTCGAAGCGGATTTCAGCGCCGTCACGAATACCGGCGACTATCAACTTCACGTTCCCGGCCTTGGCTTCTCGTTGCCGTTTTTCATCGATGAGGGTGGCGCAGCGGCGGTGGCGCGAACTTACGCGCTGGGGCTTTATCATCAGCGTTGCGGCGTCGCGAACTCGCTTCCATTCACCCGCTTCGTTCATGCGCCCTGTCACACCGCTCCCGCATTCGTGCCTAATCGTCGCAACACCACTGCCGCGCAGTTTCTCGCGCGTTCGTCGGTTGATTACACCAACAACGCCCGCCACGTCGCACCGCAATTGAAAGATTTCACTACGAGCCTTTACCCTTTCGTCCGCCAAGGCCAAGTGGATGTTTCCGGTGGTCATCACGACGCCGGTGATTACAGCAAATACACCATCAACAGCGCCGGGCTCGTTCACATTCTCGTGTTTGCCGCCGACGCCTTACCGGGCGTGGGAGAACTCGATAATCTCGGTCTGCCGGAAAGCGGCGACGGTATCAGCGATATTCTTCAGGAAGCCAAATGGGAAGCAGACTTTCTCGCCCGCATGCAGGATGACGACGGCGGATTCTACTTTCTGGTTTATCCACGTTCTCGTGCTTACGAAAACGACGTGCTGCCAGATCGCGGCGACCCGCAAATCGTCTGGCCGAAAAATACTGCCGCAACCGCCGCCGCCGTTGCTGCTCTTGCGCAAGCCGCTTCGTCTCCAGCTTTCAAACGCGCGTTTCCCGAAGCCGCCGCTCAATATCTCGAACGCGCCAATCGCGGCTGGGCATTTCTCGAATCAGCGCTCACGCAACACGGCCCTGACGGCGCATATCAAAAACTCACTCACTACGGTGACGACTTCATGCACGATGACGAACTCGCCTGGGCAGCGTGTGAATTGTTTCTCGCTACCGGCAACGACGCGTTGCATCAACGTTTGTTGGCGTCGTTCGATCCCTCCGATCCGGAAACGCGTCGCTGGGGTTGGTGGCGACTTTATGAAAGTTACGGTCGCGCAATCCGCAGTTATGCTTTCGCAGCAGCAACCGGGCGCATCCCGCGCGAGCGACTTGATGCAACATTCCTTCGCGCCTGTGAAACAGAGATTCTCGCCGCAGGTGACGATCAACTGCGCTGGGCGCAACAGAGCGCTTACGGCACAAGTTTTCCAACTGAAACCAAACGCTTTCGCGGTGGCGGATGGTATTTTTCCATGGACCAGGCCTTCGATCTCGCCGTCGCGTCCGCTTTAGAACCGATCACTGCAACAAATCGCCGTTCTGAATATCTCCGCGCAATTCTCGAAAATCTGAATTACGAAGCCGGCTGTAATCCGGTGAATGTTTCGTATCTGACTGGGCTCGGCTGGAATCGTCCGACCGAAATCGTGCATCACTATGCGATGAACGATAAACGAGTGTTGCCGCCTTCCGGAATTCCCATCGGCAATGTGCAAAGCGAATTCATGTGGCTCGATCATTACCAGGAAGAACTCGCGGCGCTCAGTTTTCCGCCGGACGGCGCGGATTCCGGTTACTACCCGATGTATGATCGCTGGAGTGACAGCTTCAATGTTCAGACTGAATTCGTCATCGGCAACCAGGCGCGCGGTCTCGCCACCGCCGCGTTTCTCATGGCCCAAACCGTCCTAACCAATCAACCGTGGCGCGCAGCCACTGCGCAGATTGATATACAACTCGCGCCCGTGCCCGGTGGATTGCCGCGTTATCTCATCAGTTTGCGCACTACCGGACTTGATACCAACCACCCGCGCGTCGTTTGGGAAATCGGCGGTCAACCGCCCGTCATCGAGCCGACGTTCACGCTTACGCCGACGCGACGTGGCCCGGTGTGGATTGAAGCGGAAGCGCATTGGCCGGATGGTCGGCGCGTTTTCGCCGTGACCAATATTCTCGTGCGCTGATTTGCTGTTTTTCGGTGCATAGTTGAACTTCGCTACGGCAACTTGGGGCGTTTAACCCACTGAAGGTTGCGCAGTTCACCCACTTTGGCGCCTTTGCTTCCCCGCCGTAGATTGGCGCACTGTTATGTGGGACAGATGTGCAGCCAAAAAAATCCTCTTAGTCCACGACCGATTTGGTGCGTTCGCCGGAGCTGAAACCAATCTGTTTTCTACTGCGTCTGAACTGAAGCAACGCGGTCATGAAGTCGCGCTCCTTCACGGGCCTGACACAAATCAAGGTCTGGATTCCTGGCGAGAACTTTTCACGCAACGATTTTCATTAAATCCAGCAACCGCCGCTTCTGATGTCATCACCGCGATTCGTCAATTCGCTCCCGACGTTCTTTATGTGCATAATCTGAGCCACATCGAAGCGCTTGAAACGTTGCTCGCCGCAAATATCCCCGCTGTGCGCATGATTCACGATCATCAGCTCTATTGCCTGCGCAGCTACAAATACAACTATTTCACTCGCGAAATTTGCCAACGCGCTCTTTCGCCGTATTGCCTCGTGCCGTGTGGCGCGTTTCTCACTCGCGCACACACCGGGCCGCTGCCGGTAAAGTGGACGAGTTACTCACAGAAGCGTCGGGAGCTGGAATTGAATCGGCGGTTCGATTCCGTGCTCGTGGCAACGCGGTTTATGCGCGATCAACTTCTGCTGAACGGATTTTCCGCTGATCAGATTGAAATTCATCCGCCAGTTCCGCGCACTGCCGCCGTAACGCAAACGAGCAGTTTCAGTGATCGCAATCTCATCGTTTATTCCGGCCAAATCACCCGCGGCAAAGGCGTGGATGTTTTGCTCCAGGCGCTCGCCTGTCTGACGACGCATTTCGAATGTCTGATTTTTGGCGACGGAAATTATCGCG
>CALAYC010000164.1 GCA_937894935.1 uncultured Verrucomicrobiota bacterium | reverse complement strand
GAGAAGTCCACGTCAACAACGGGACCGATAACCTGCACAATCGTGCCGGTATGCGTGGCTGTAGTTTCGGACATGGGAGAGACTGTTTAAGTGGTTTTCAGTTGCGAGCTGGAAGCCTTTTCCAACTAGCCGACCGCCATCTGCGCGGTCGCGATTTCGAGGATTTCCGTGGTGATCGCCGCCTGGCGGACCTTGTTGTACTGGAGCGTGAGGTCCTTGATGAGCTGCTTGGCGTTGTCGGTCGCGTTCTTCATCGCCACCATACGTGAGCTGTGTTCCGACGCTTTGGCTTCCAGCAAAATCTGGAAGACCTGGAAGTTCAGGTAATGCGGCAACAATTCGCCCAACACCTGCGCGGCGTTCGGCTCAAACTGAAATTCCAAACCCGAACCTTTCAACTCACTATGAGTTTCATGGCCATCGACACCCGCTTGCACACCTTTGATTTCGCCAATCGGCAGAAGCGTTTTCACTTCAGGTTTCTGCACCAGCGTGGAGACGAAATTGGTGAACAGGATATCCACGTGGTCCACTTCCCCTTTCAGGAACAGATCCTGAGCGAATTTGGAAATCACCCGCGCTTCAGCAAAGGACGGTGAGTCTTTGTAAGTAAATTCCGCCGCAAGTTGGCGGCGCGTGCGAGAAACAAACTGCGCGCCTTTTTTTCCCGCGCAAACATACACCGTCGTATCCTTATCGAACTTGCCCGCTTCGCGGAACAGATTCGAATTCAACGCTCCGCACAATCCTTTGTCGGTGCTGACCAGAATCACCGCGCGCTTCTTGCCGCCGCGTTGTTCCATCAACGGATGCGAGAAATCCACGACGGTCGCCGTAGCGTCCGCAAGCATGGTATTCATCTTCTCCGCATAAGGACGCCCCGCCAGCGCGGCGAGCTGCGCCTTGCGCATCTTCGACGAAGCGACCATCTGCATGGCCTTCGTGATTTGCGCTGTGTTCTTAACCGACTTGATCCGTCGGCGGATGTCGCGTGTACTGGGCATGAAACCTTAACGATAGGTTTGCTTGAACTCCGTGATCGCCGCTTTCAACTCGCTCGCGACTGCGTCGCTGATCGCCTTCTCATTGCGAATCTTCGTGAGCAATTCAGCCTTCCGCGTTGTCAGGAAGTCCGTCATCTTGTTCTGACAATCTTTAATCTTCTCGACCGGCACATCGTCGAAGAAGTTGTTCTGCACCGCCCAAAGAATCGCCACCTGCATTTCGACGGCGACAGGATTGAACTGCGGTTGCTTGAAAATTTCCACGACGCGCTTACCACGTTCGAGAATCGCCTGCGTTTTCGCGTCGAGATCCGAACCGAATTGCGCGAAAGCCGCTAATTCACGGAACTGCGCCAGGTCACCTTTAATACGACCAGCCACCTGCTTCATCGCCTTGATTTGCGCCGCCGAACCGACACGCGAAACCGAGAGACCGACGGACACCGCCGGACGCACACCCTGATAGAACAAGTCGGTTTCGAGATAAATCTGGCCGTCCGTGATTGAAATCACGTTCGTCGGAATGTACGCCGATACGTCACCTGCTTGTGTTTCAATAATCGGCAACGCCGTGAGTGAACCATTGCCATACTTCTCCGAAACACGCGCCGAACGTTCGAGCAAACGGCTGTGGAGATAGAACACGTCACCCGGATACGCTTCCCGACCGGACGGACGCTTCAACACGAGCGACACCTGGCGATACGCCACGGCCTGCTTCGAAAGATCATCATAAATGATCAACGCATCCATGCCGTTATCCATGAACCATTCGCCCATCGCCGCACCGGAGAACGGCGCGAGATACTGGTTCGCCGCGGAGTCAGACGCAGCGGCCACGACAACAATGGTGTATTCCATCGCGCCCGCTTTTTCGAGTTCCGCGATAACGCGCGCGATGTTCGACTGCTTCTGGCCGACCGCGACGTAGATGTTGTAAATCGGACGGAAATCTTTCGGAAACGAGCCATCAGCCTGCTTCGCCTGATTGTTGATGCGGGCCTGATTGATCATCGCATCCACGCCGATGGTCGTCTTACCGGTTGAACGGTCGCCGATGATCAACTCGCGTTGACCGCGGCCGATCGGAATCATCGCGTCAATCGCCATGATACCCGTCTGCACCGGCTGGCTGACGGACTTACGTTTCACGATGCCGGGAGCAATTTTCTCCACCGGATAAAACGCGTCTTCCTTGATCGGGCCTTTACCATCCAACGGGCGCCCCAGGCAATCCACCACGCGACCAAGCAATCCTTTGCCCACCGGCACGGAGAGCAACTTGCCGGTCGTCTTGACCTCGGCGCCTTCGCTGATGCTCAGATAATCACCGAGGATGATCGCGCCGACTTCCGTTTCTTCGAGGTTAAGCGCGAGGCCGATGATGCCGTTGCCGAAGTCCAACATTTCGTTGGCCATGCAATCAGTAAGGCCCTCGATCTTGGCAACACCGTCGGAAATTTCACGAACGATTCCGACGTTCTGCTTGTTCACCTGCGTCTTGACGCCGGCGATCTGCGCTTCGATTTCTTGCAATAGATTGCTCATATCAAATTCTGTTCCGCTTAAAAATTCGCTTCCAACTCGGCCAAACGCGCTTTCACGCTGCCATCATAAACGTCACTGCCCACCTGCACCCGCAACCCGCCGATCAACGCCGGGTTCACCGCAAATTGCACATTGAGATTCTGCCCGTAACGCGTGGCGAGATTCTTCTTCACCGATTCCTGCAACGTATCTGTCAACGCCACCGCGCTTTCCACCCGCGCCGTGCGCCGCTCAATGTCCAGCTTCACCAGCCGCTGAAAGTGCGAAAGAATCGCCACATAACCACGCGGCTTCTGCGCAATCACCGCACTCACGGTCTGGCGCACGCGATTTTCATCCAACGCACCATTGACCTTGCAGGCGTTGAACAACGCCTTGCCGTCGCGACGAGCCTGTTTGCTGATTTTCATTTTCTCTTTGGTAGAGCGGACAATCTTCCGTCCGCAACGGCGCAGCCTGAGTGACGCGCCCTACCTCTCAATTCAATTCGCTGCCAATTGCTTGTTCGTTTCTTCCGCAAGCCGACTTTGCTGTTCGGCGGTCAAAATACCACCGGTCACTTTCGCACTGGTGGCCACCACCAGGCGACCGACTTCCTTGCGCAACTCGGCTTTCATGCGCACGAGTTCCGCTTCGCTCGCCTGCTTGGCCTTCGCGATAATGTCATTCGCCGCAGCAATGGCTTTCTGCGTTTCCTGCTCCTGAACTTTTGCCGCCGCCGCGCGGGCTTCTTCGATGGCCTTGTTCGCCTGCGCACTGGCCTGGCTGATAATTTCCTGCGCCTTCACCTGAGCGTTCGCGAGTTCCTGCTTGATCTTTTCCGCGTTCGCCAAGCCTTCGGCGATCTTCTGGCGGCGCTGTTCGAGCACGGCCAGAATCGGCTTGTAGGCAAAGCGATGGAGCAAGAAGGCCACGAGGCAGAAACTGACCACCTGCGAAAAGAACAGGGTCGGATTCCAACCGAACGTTTCGGCGATCTTTTCCACCATCCCCTGCTCGCCGGTCGTGGCGGGCGTTGCAGCAGCAAGAAACAACATATTCATGGTCTCAATCAAAAATTGACTCCGGGATCAATGACCCCGGAGTGAGTGTTACTTCACCAGGAAGATGGCGAAGAAGATAATACCTTCCGCCAGCGCCGAGCTGATGATGGCCTGGGTCAGGATCTTACCAGATGCACCCGGATTACGGCCGACCGCTTCCGCGGCCTTCATACCGATGATACCTACACCGATGGCTGAACCGATTGCGGCCAGACCGACGTGCAAGCTACCAGTGAGTTCTGCGAGCATCATATATTTACCTTTTTCTGTTTGTTGATTACCTGCCCCGGCAGTCTTGCCACCGTCTGACAGGCAAATTGTTTTTAATGGTGCGCCTTCTCTTCGCCTTCGTGCCCGTGTGCATGATCATCACCATGCGAGCACATCAAGCTGGTGAAAATCGCCGTGAGCAACATGAACACCAGCGCCTGCACCAGACCGACAATCAATTCCATGAAATAAAACGGCAGCGGCACGAGCCAGCCGAACCACTTGCCGCCCATCATCGCCATGGATTCCAATAAATTTTCCCCGGCAAAAATATTTCCATAGAGACGGAAGGACAAGGACACCGGACGGAACGCAATTGAAATCACTTCGAGCACACCTACCGCGAGGAACACTGCAATCAATCCAATGCGCATGAAACCCGTCGCATCGCCGGAATAACCAAAGATGTGTTTGAGGAAACCGCCCACGCCATTCGCCTGCAGCGACCAGTAGAGCCAGCAGACGCAGAACACAATCGCCATCGCCGACGTGAGATTCAGGTCCGCATTCGCACCGCGGAGCAGCGGCAGGCTCACGTGACTGAACGTATCCAACCCAAGGAAAGAACCGTGCGCGTGCTCGCCCCAGCCGATCGTTCCGACCCCCGGAATCAACCCCGCCCAGTTGGTGAACAGAATGAAAATGAAAATCGTGGCAAAGAACCAAAACGTCTTTTTCGCCAGACTCGATCCAATAATGCCTTCCAAAAAGTTGTAAAGACCTTCGACCAGAAACTCCCAGAAATTTTGCACGCCTGACGGCACCTGCTGAATTTTCCGCGTGGCAATCTGCGCGAAGACGATTACTCCGATCGCAACAATCCACGTCATCACCATGGAGTTCGTGATGGTCAGCGGACCGAGCTTGAATCGCGGCGCATACGCCGGCAGTCCATGATGCTCTTCGTGTCCGCCCGCGTGAGCGTCCACCGCCTCCATCCCTGCCGCGCCGCCGGCAGCCGCTTGAAGTTCGGTGTTGGCGGCTTGCGTCAGCACCGGCCAGAGGAGCACTCCGGCCAAAGCCAAAATAATTCTAAGCAATCGCATCGAGTTTGGAATCCAGTCGTCGCCTTGACATCTCGCCAAACAGGCACCTGGCGACGAAAGGACGCGAAGGTTGCCTCGCTGTGAAAAAATTCACAAGGTTTTTTTTGACATTCTGATGTGATACGAAAAAGGGACTTAAAACCGCCCCTTTTTCACCAGGAAAATCAAAGAAAAATCAGCCGCAGCAAATAGTAGAAAGCCGCCGCCAACACCGCCCCAATCGGCACGGTAACCACCCAGGAAATCGCAATATCCCGAATCATTCGCAGGTTGATGTGTTCAATTCCGCGCGCTAAACCAATCCCCAACACCGCGCCCACCAGCGTGTGCGTCGTCGAAATCGGCAAACCCATCCGGCTCGCAATCACAATCGTCGTCGCCGCACCGAGATTTGCCGCAAATCCGCGCGAAGGCGTCAGCGCCGTAATTTTCTTGCCCACCGTTTCAATCACCTTGTAACCCCACGTCGCCAATCCCAGCACGATTCCCATGCCGCCCAGCACGAGCAGCCATGTGGGCACCGTGGCCTTCGCCGCTACGATTCCCTCACGCGCGATGTCGAGGATTGCCGCCAGCGGTCCGATGGCGTTGGCTGTGTCGTTTGCGCCGTGAGCAAAAGCTAACAACGCCGCGCTGACTACCAAAAGAGTCGCGAATACTTTTTCCATCCGCTCAAATTCAAATTCACGGCGATACTCCCAACGTTTCGCGGGCAATTCCGACCCGGGCACCAATGCCGGCCGCAATTCCGTTTTTGGCTCCGGTTGATTCCGCTCTTCTTTGCGCACAAACGGAATGCCTTCTTCCGCATCTTCTCTCAATTCCACGTTCCGCTCGATGCGTTCGCGTTCGTGCCGTTGTCGCAATGACCGTACCCACAACAGCGAAGCCGCTGAAGACAAAAGCGCAACGCCGCCTGAAACCGCAGAAGCCCCGCCGAGTTCCAGATCTAATCCGATGTTTTTCAATCCCTTCCACGCCAGCACCAATGTGAGAACGAACACCATGAAGAAAACAATGAACGGAATGAACCGGTAGGTTTGCCGCAACGGATGTTTGTTGTTGATGATCTGGCTTTGAATGATTTTGAACAACACGAACGCCAGAATTCCGCCCGCCAACGGCGACGTCACCCAGGACACCACAATCTCGCCAATGTTACTCCAGTGGACCGAACCCGCCCCACCCACCATGACGCCAATTCCCACCACCGCACCGACGATTGTGTGTGTCGTTGAAACCGGCCAACCATAGAAAGTCGCCACTTGCAACCACGCGGCAGAAGCCAGCAATGCGGCCAAAAACCCTAACACCAATGGCAGCGGCTCAAGCAGCGAAGCGTCGAACATTTTTCCGCGCACCGTATCCGACACATGCGCACCGAGCAGCACCGCCCCGGCGAACTCCATCAGCGCCGCGATGATGACGGCCTTCTTCAATGTCAATCCGCCTGAGCCGACAGCCGTGCCCATGGCGTTGGCGACATCGTTCGCCCCGATGCTCCACGCCATGTAGATTCCAAAAATCAGAGCGAGCAGGACAATAATAGTCCCGTGAGGCAAGGCCGTTTCAAAAATCGCTGCAAACATGAATCTGCGTCAGTAAGAAGTTTTGTCAGTGAGAAGGTTTAATCTGAAGGCTCATTCGCAAGCCCTGGCCAAGTCGGTCAGCGTGTTTGGAAAGGTTCGCCAGCAAATCCAGCACCTGCATCCATAACATCGCCTCCACCGGCGGCAACGGCGGCGTCGCATTTAATAACCGTCGCGTCAATTCCACTTCCGCCGGTTTGATGGCGTCTTCGCGCCGCGCTAATTCGGTGACCAGCTTGGAAACCGTCAACGCATCGCGTCCTTTGAACGACGCTTCCACCAACACGCTGAGGCGCGACATAATCCCACGCGCCAGTTCACAATTGTTCAGCACTTTCCCCACGTAATCGGACACCTGCGCCATTAACGGCTCCGGCAAGGCCAGATTGCGGTACGTCATGATTGCGGAAATTTCTTCGGCACGATCCGCCATCGAATCCTGATGTTCCAGGATGCGAAAAAGTTCTTCGTTTCGAATCGGCAACAGCTTCTGCGCCGTGAGTGATTCATGCAGTTGATTGCGAATGTCGTCCGCCTCGGTTTCCAACTGACTGATGCGGTCCGCCAATTCTTTCAACTTCGCTGCATCACCCGTCGGCAAGGTCGCGAACACCTCGCGCAACAGATGAACGCACTCGAATACCTTCGCGCCGTGTTGCTCCAAAGCATGGAACGGCGAATCTCCCAATAAATCGACGAGTATGGACATGGTTTCAGTTGCCGCCGGACCATTTCCCCATCTGCTTCCCGCCGCGTATCCGGCTGCCGCGCGAAGATGTCACCGTTTTGCTTCATTCCCGTAAAGGAAATTATTCCCGCCAAAAGCCGTTCCAGCAGCAATGTTTCGCGCTCTCCACCATTTCCCGGCAAGAAACCGGGGGAAACCCGGGAAGTAATAGATTGAACAAGCGCCGCCTATAAGGCATCCATAAGCACGGATGCAGTCGTTCCGAACCATGCTTGCCCTGCTGTTGGCGCTTTTGTGGCTGCCGGCCTCGGCGCATTGCTTGTTGCTGGAAACCGCCAGCACGAGTGAGATCTTTGCCTGCTGCACCCACGAAGAACCTGCCGATGACCATCGGAATGAATGCGCTTCGGACGCCTGTTCCGTCGTGGAAAAGGCGCAATACAAGTCTTCAATTCAACGCATCGCATTTCCACCCCCTAGCGCGCAGATTGCATTCGAACTCCCGCTCCTGTTGGATGACGCGTCCCCACTGGTGTTAAGTGGATCACGACAATTTGACGCAAATCTCTCGCCCCTGCCGGTGACCTGGCAATTTTTGCTGCGCACCGCCCTGTCCCCGCGCGCTCCTTCGCTCGCTTCGTAATCGTCCTCTACGGATAAATTCCTGTCGGTTGCGGCGTGCCTGAGAGCCGCCGTTTAAGTGTTGTTCCCAATGATTGTTCCAATTCGGATTGGTTTGGGTGGGTTTGATTATGAAACGATTGAAATTGATTTTGCCGCTGGTCATGACAGCGACGCTGGCCGGAATAATCTCCCCGGCGCAGGGTCACGAAACAAATCTGACGCCCTCCAGTGTCAGCCTGTCGCTCGAAGCCCTCGTGGCGGAAGCTTTGGAAAAGAATCCAGAACTCAAGTTCTACGAAGCCGAACTTGTCGCCGCGCGCGCTGGCCGCAAAACCGCGGGCCGGCTCGCTAATCCCGAAATCAGCAGTGAAGTCGGACACAAAACCGTGCGCGGTGGCGGATTGAGCCAGGAGGGCGTAGCGTGGTCGGTGTCCGTCCTGCAACCGTTTGAGTGGCCCGGCCGCATCGGTCTGCGCAAGGCCATCGCGAATAGCGACGTTGAATTGGCCGAGTTGGGACTGGCTCGCTTCCGCACCGCGCTCGCAGGAAAAATCCGGGCGCTGGCTCACGACCTCGCCATCGCGCAACAGCGCGTCGCCGCCGGTCGTGCCGTGGCCGAGCGCTTGCGCGAATTGCGCGAGACACTCGTTGCCCGCGATCCGGCCGGACTGACGCCGTTGCTCGAAACGCGTGTCATCGAAGCTTCCGCAGTGAAGGCCGAACACACCGCCGCCGAGGCCGAACACGATGTCGAGCATCTGGTCATCGCGCTCAATTACTGGCGCGGCCAGCCGCCCACCGCGCCCTTGCGCGTCTCGGAGACCGCACCGCGATTTGCCCGCCCGCCAAAATTGGAAACCCTCTACGCCACCGCCGCAACGAACAACTTCGACCTGCGCGTGCGCGTCGCCGAACTGGAGCAACAGGGATTCAAGGTGGCGCTCGCTCGCAATGAACGTTTCCCCGCGTTTGCCATCGGCCCCACGATCAGCGAAGAGCGCGCCGGCGATCGCGAACGCATCGTTGGCCTCTCAGTGTCGTTGCCATTACCGCTGTGGCAGAACAATCGCGCTAATGTGAGCGCCGCCGAAGCCAAGCGCATGCAAGCTGAGGCCGCTTTGGAATCCACTCAGCGCCAGCTGGAACGCGACGTGGCCGATTATTGGCACAAGTATGAACACTCGCTCGGCGTGCTCGGGAAGTGGCGACCCGACGCCATCGCGCATTTTCAGGAAGCAGCGGAATTGGCGGATCGTCATTATCGCCTCGGGGCGGTGCCGCTGAGCACGTATGTCGAATTGCAGCGTCAATACGCCGAAGCAATTGATGCCTTATTGGACGCGCAAAAAGAAGCGCTTGAGGCCGCTCATAAAATCGAGGTGCTCACCGGTTGGTCCGCGTTGGTTCAGACGGAGACGAAGGAGGAAAAGCCATGAAATGGACGCTGGGAATTCAATTAAGCGCCGTCGCGCTATTGGTGTTTACCGGTTGCCATCGGGATCACTCCCACAGCGAGGGAGACAGTCATCATGGGCATTCCCACGGCGCTGATGGCGGTCATTCCGACTCCGCGCAATCATTCAGTGGCGCGACGCACAAGGCGGACGGCATCACGTTGCTGGACGAAACGCGGGAATCACTTGGCATCCAGACGACCGAGGTGCAGGAGCAAATCTTGCCGCGCCAGATTCGCTTCACCGCCCGCGTGTTCGATCCGGGCACGTCATCGCCCAACGAAATCTCCGTCACGCCACAGGCCTCTGGCACCGTT
Source organism: uncultured Verrucomicrobiota bacterium (assembly GCA_937894935.1). Taxonomy (GTDB): domain Bacteria; phylum Verrucomicrobiota; class Verrucomicrobiia; order Limisphaerales; family JADLHS01; genus JADLHS01. The sequence continues at coordinate 399 of CALAYC010000164.1, read as the reverse complement.
TCCTCAAACACCGCGGCGTTTTTGCAACCGGATTTGCCCGTTGAGTTCATCGCCGCATCAGGAATCTCCGTCACTGGCTTGATTCAAAAGATTTCTCGGTCGCCGGGAAATCTCGATCCCGAAATCATTGTCGCGCTCTCGGCTCCGTCCGCCGCATTGCAACGCGGCGATTTTGGCGAAGTCACTGCAACCATTTCCGGCGAAACGAATGCGCTCGTTGTGCCGCGTGAAGCGGTGATCAAAGGCGCCAATGGCAATCTCGTTTATGTCGTCAACGGTGATGCCTACACGTTGACCTGGGTGGAACTCGGCGCGGAAGCGAACGGCTTCGTGGAAATCACCGACGGGCTTTTTGCCGGCGACAGCGTGGTGACGCGCGGCGCGATGGATTTGTGGCTC
>CALAYC010000163.1 GCA_937894935.1 uncultured Verrucomicrobiota bacterium | reverse complement strand
CGCTCGGTCCGTGGCGTGACATCTCACCGCCTTTCACCGAAAAACTCACCGAAGGCCCGACCACGCTTAAACTCGGCGATGACTGGTTCATTTACTTCGATTCCTACGGCACGAAAAGCTACGGCGCCGTGAAGACGCGCGATTTCAAAACCTTTACCGATGTCACCGCAGAGATGACGTTTCCCGATGGTTTGAAACACGGCACGATTTTCCACGCCACCAAAAAAGACCTCGATTACCTCTGGAAAGTCAGCAACTCGATGGTGTCCGGCGTCGGCCACAAGTTCGTGCCGAAACTGTTCCCGGCTGAAGTCGAAGCCCGCCTCGCCGCCATTGAAAAAGTCGCCAATCGCGGCCCATTCCGACCGACCTGGGAATCCATCACCAACAACTTCCGAACGCCGCAATGGTATCAGGACGCCAAGTTCGGCCTGTTCATCCATTGGGGCGCGTATGCCGTGCCTGCCTTCGGCAGCGAATGGTATCCGCGCAACATGTATGTAACCAACTCGCCGGAGTTCACTCATCACATTGCCACGTACGGACCACAATCGCAGTTCGGCTACAAGGATTTCTTTCCACATTTCCGCGCAGAGAAATTCGACGCAACAGCCTGGGCGAAGTTATTCAAACAGGCGGGCGTAAAATACGTCGTGCCCGTGGCCGAGCATCACGATGGTTTTCCGATGTACGACAGCACGCTCACTGATTGGACGGCAACCAAACACGGGCCGCGGCGCGATGTCATCGCCGAACAGGCGAAGGCGTTTCGAAAAGCCGGCATTGTTTTCGGCGCTTCGTCGCATCGCGCGGAACACTGGTTCTTCTTCGACAACGGTATGTATTTCGATTCCGACGTGCGCAATCCGCGCTTCGCGGACCTTTACGGCCCAGCCGTCAACAAACGCACCGCCGAAGCTCACGCCGAACCGCCAACGAAAGAATTTCTCGACGACTGGCTGCTACGCTCCTGCGAAATCGTGGACAAGTATCGCCCTGAAGTTCTCTACTTCGATTGGTGGATCTGCCAACCAGTCTTTCAGCCGTATCTGAAAACCTTCGCGGCGTATTACTACAATCGCGGTGTCGAATGGAAAAAGCAGGTCGCCATCAACTTCAAGGAATGGGAGGGCATTTCGTTTCCACGCGGCGCAGGTGTGTTTGACATGGAACGCGGCGCGGCGGCAGACATTCAACCGGACTTCTGGCAAACCTGCACGTCCATCTCGCGGAACTCCTGGGGCTACATCACCAATCACATTTACAAAAACACCGATGAAATCGTGGATGAACTCGTGGACGTGGTCAGCAAGAACGGCACGCTATTGCTGAATATCGGTCCACGCGCAGACGGCACTATTCCAGAACGCGAACAACAAATTCTGCGCGAAATCGGAGTGTGGTTGAAGATCAACGGTGAAGCGATTTACGGCACGCGTCCGTGGATAAAATTTGGCGAAGGTCCGACCCAAACTACGACCGGATCATTCGCCGACAAAACCGAAAAGAAAGCGTTCTCAGCGGAAGATTTTCGCTTTACGACGAAAGGCAAAACTCTCTACGCCATCGCGCTTGCCTGGCCGGAGCATCGGCGACTGCTGGTAAAATCTCTTGCCGGACGAAGCATAGAAAAAGTTCAACTCCTTGGCTTCAGCGGCAAGCTGCAGTGGGAACAAACCGCCGAAGGGTTGGCCGTTATTTTACCAGAGAAAGCACCAACCGATTTCGCAGTGACATTAAAACTAACCGGGCTGAAATAGTTTGGTAAAACTCGCGAGCCCTTCGTGCACTCAATTGCAATTACGCCTGGACCACAAGCAGTTCAATGAGTGTAAAAGCGCGTTGCGACTGAAGGCTTCATGATTCAGCTATAAACAAATGACCTAAGGTTCATTTTCCTGTCAATTTCGCTGGTCCACCTGATTAAGCATCCACCGTTGCTGTTGCAACATCGATTCAAACGAGAAGGAATGAATGCGAAAGCTATTGTTGCAATTGAAATATTTTCTTCAAATACGCCACATTCGCCCCAAAGTTCTTCTTCACGTTGCGCGGATCTTTCGCATCACGGGAACGCTCCACCACCAACCACCCGCGCCAGCCCATGTCATCCAGCGTCTGCTTTATCTTCGGCAAATCAACCTGCGGATCGTTTTCGAGCCACACGCCGTCTTCATTCGTCGCGTGAATCTGACAAATGCGATTTCTTCCCAAGGTGCGAAGCTCGCTCGAAACATTCCGCCCATTCTTCACCGCGTTAGCGAAGTTGAAGTAAATTTTAATCGCAGGAGAATCCACTTCCTTCAGTAACTTCACCTCATCCGCCGCCGAAAGTGATGTTTCGACACCAATCACGACACCTGCTTTCTCCGCAATCTCACCCGCCAGTTTCAAACGCGATACCACCGCCGGCCGCAACTCCGGCTTGTTCCGCAAATCTGCCGGAATGCCTAACGGCAGAAACCCCACCTTGACGTTCATCGCGACCATCGTGTCCACGCAATCCTGAATCATCCGCGGCACAGTCGGACGTTCGGCAAACGATTGCGCGAAAAACCCCGTCATCGCCAGCGAACAGATTTCCAGATTTGCCTCGCGGGCGGCAGCGAGAAACTGTTCCCGCACTTCCGGTTTAGCGAGTTGATTATCGAAGGTTTCCCGCTGCCCCAGCCCACCCATGTCCACTTCCACACCATCCGCGCCGATTTCTTTCGCGAGTGGAAAAGCGCCGAGCCGTTGCCGCTTGAGAATCATCAGATCCGCCACTGCAACGCGATATCGCGGCCCAACCGCTTGAGGAGTCTGACAACCGGAAAGCAATGCTCCGCCCGCCAGCGCAAGCGTGGTGTTGGTGAGAAATTGACGCCGGTTCAACGTGGCAAAAGCACGATGAGCGCCGAGCGGAGCGTGGGATTTCATGCGTCCAAGCTGACGCAAATATCACTCGTAACGCAAGGCTTCAATCGGATTCAATCGCGCCGCTTTCATAGCCGGAAACAATCCGGCAATCAATCCGACTGCCATGCTCGAAATTACCGCCATCATCACCGGCGGCAGCGTGATGACCGGTGAATTCTGCGTCGGCGCAATCATAGTCAAAAAGTCCACCAGCCCGAACGACGCAGCAATGCCGAGCAACGCGCCCAATAAAGCGATCACCGCCGCTTCCACGATGATTTGCAGAAAAATCACTTCCGGCGACGCACCAATCGCTTTGCAAATGCCGATCTCGCGAATGCGTTCGTTGATGCTGGCGAGCATGATATTCATGATACCAATCCCGCCCACGAGCAGACTGATGCCCGCGATAATGCCGCCACTTAATCGCGCATTACGAATCTGTTTGTTGATGTTCTCCACCTGATTTTCCTGCGTGCGGAAACTGAAATCTTCAATCCCGCGATGCGTCATCATCAAAACATTTCGCGCCTGCTGAAGCGCCAGTTCCATCCGCTCCAGATCCGCCACCTTCAGATCAATGTCATCGAGCCGCGGATCAGGAATGGCATTGGTCGTTATACCGCCGGAACGAAACTTCACCCACATCGTATTCAACGGCATATAGACCGTCAGATTCTTACGGACGAAGGCCCAGTTACCACGTCCCCACCCGCGCGCACGTGCCGGACCGCTGCGTTGTTCCGGCGGACGTTTGCGTGCCAGTTCGCGCGCCTTGCGATCCTGCTCGCTCTCGTAATGCATGAACATGCCTACGATGGTGAACGGCTGGTCATTGATTAAAATCACTTCGCCAATCGGAATAATTTCGTGTCCCACCTTCTCTGGCGAACCAAACAACTCATCGCGAATCCCCGTGCCGATGACACAGACGCTGTTCGCAAGTTCTTCGTCGAGCGGCGTGAAGAACCGGCCATGCTCGACCGTATGCATATTCATTTCCAAAACCGCCGGCCAGACTCCGACACACTCCGACGCGACAACCCGACGTTCGCCGCGACTGATCACCCCATTGTTCAACGCCATTTCCGGAGAAACGACGCGAATCAACGGCGCTCCTTCTTGCAACGCGTATACATCCGCCAATGTGCGTCCCGGCGCTTCGTCTGCGAGATGCTCCTGCTGCGGCGGCACCTGTTCGTTGTTCACCAACACCTTGTCAGCGCCGCCCATCGTAATCATCGTCTCTTTCATTCCATTCTCCATGCCCTTCACGATGGCCGCCATACCGACGAGGCTCGCGACGCCGAGAATGATTCCCAACATCGTCAGCAACGAACGCATCCGATGCGCCCAGACATCCTTCAATCCCGAAATGAGTGCGTTGATGAATTGCATGTTTACTCGTAACGCAACGCGCCGATGGGATGCAGTCGCGCCGCTTTCACCGCCGGCAACAATCCGGCCAGAATTCCAACGATCACACTGAAACTGAATGCAATCGCCAATGCCGTCGCGGTAATAATCGGTTCATTTTCCGTCGGTGAAATTTGACCAATCACCTGCACCAATCCCCACGACGCCAGCAATCCTACTAATCCACCGAGAATCGCCACCACGACGCTCTCAATCAAAATCTGAATGAACACGTCACTGGTCGTCGCCCCGACCGCTTTGCGAATCCCGATCTCGCGAATGCGCCCGGAAATACTCGCCAGCATGATGTTCATGATACCGATTCCACCGACGAGCAGACTGATGGCGGCAATTGTTCCACCGCTCAACCGGGCGTTGCGAATGAACGTGTTGATGTTTTCCGCCCATTCCTCCTGCGTGCGAAATTGAAAATCTTCAATTCCCTTGTGCGTGCTCATCATCACGTTGCGCACCTGTTGAATCGCCTGATTCATCCGCGTCACATCCACCAATTGCACTTCAATGCTCGTCAAAGTCGGTTCAGTTCCCGCTGTTCCAGAAAGCAATTTGAGTCGCGCCGTGTTCAGTGGCACATAAACGCTGTTGTTCTTCAGGCGAAAAACAAAGTTCCCACGCTGTCCGCCGCGACCGCGATTCCGTGTCGGCCCGGTGCGCAGCTCGCGCGGTTGTGCCGCCGCCCATTCGCGCTCCCGCCGTTCCTGTTCACTCTCGTAATGCTTGAACATGCCGATGATCGTGAACGCCTGACCGTTGATATTGATCGTCTCGCCCAACGGCACAATCTCTTCGCCGGTTTCTTCAGGTGAACCGAACAATTCGTCGCGAAGGGTCGTGCCAATTACACAAACACTGCGCGCCATCTCGTCGTCCAGTTGATTGAACATGCGACCGTGCGCAATCTCATGTTCGTACATTTCAAGCACCACCGGCCAAGCGCCGGCACAGATCCAGGGGCGCGAATTCTTGCCATTGGCAGAAATGGTCGGACGCGGAATCTGCATTTCCGGTGAGATGTTCGTGATGAGATAGGCGTTGTGACTCAACGCCCACACGTCTTGCAGCTTCAGCCCGACAGCCTGATCCCGCAAATGCCGTTGCTCAATCGGAACGGCCTGCGGTTCGATGCGAAATTTCTGCAATCCGCCGATCGCCACCAGCGCTTCAGTCGCGCCCACTTCCATGCCTTTCACCAACGCCGACATTGCCACCAGACTCGAAACGCCCAGAATAATTCCCAGCATCGTGAGCACCGAGCGGAACTTGTGGGCCTGAATCTCTTTGAACCCGATCAGGATGGCGTTGAGCAAATTCATGAAGCCTGCGGCAATCCACCTCCAGCACCGACCTGACGGGCAATGGGACGATCGAGACCAGCCAGTTTCTCATCAATCTTATCCGCAATCTTGCCGTCGCGAATTTCGATGCGGCGCGGCGTCACGGCCGCAATTTCCGGATCGTGCGTCACGAGAATGATCGTCCGACCTTGCTGGCTGAGCGTGTGGAATAACTCGAGAATTCTTTCGCCGGTATGCGAATCGAGATTTCCCGTCGGTTCATCGGCAAAAATGATTTTGGGATTGTTGACCAGCGCCCGCGCAATCGCCACGCGTTGCTGTTGCCCGCCGGAAAGTTGCGAGGGCCGATGTTTCGAGCGGTCTTGCAAACCGACCTGCTTCAACGCCTCCATCGCCCGCTCGTGTCGCTCGCGCCCCGGCGTGCCGCTGTAAAGCATCGGCAGTTCGACATTTTGCAGCACGTTGAATTTCGGCAGCAGATTGAAGAACTGGAACACGAAGCCAATCTGTCGATTTCGAATCTGCGCCAGTTGCCGCGGCGTCGCGTCGTGAATCATCGTGCCATCGAGACAAATCGTGCCGCCGGTCGGCGAATCCAGACAGCCGAGGATGTGCATCAATGTGGATTTACCGCTGCCCGATGGGCCGATAATGGAAATGAAATCGCCCGCGTGAATGTCCAGAGTAACGCCATCCAACGCGCGGATTTCCTCGCCGCCCAGGCGATAAATCTTGGTGACGTCTCGCAATTCAACCAGAGCCATGATTACCTCGCGCGATTTCCACCACTGCCGGCCACCGCCACCCCCGGAGCTTTGCTGTTGCGTTCTTCCGCCGGTTGTTCAAGCGCCACGACATCCCCGGCATTCAGCCCCGACTGCACTTCGGCATAGAAATAATCCGAAACGCCAATCTGCACATTCCGCCGTTCAAAGCTATTACCGTTACGCACGTAAACGAATCGCTCGTAACGTTGGCTGTCGGGATTCAATTCTGTGAACACCGCCGCCAATGGCACGGCCAATACATCATCCGCCGACGCCACCGGAATCCGGATGTTCGCCGTCATCCCGGGACGAATTCGCTGATCCACATTCGTCAGCAGAATCCGCGTCGCGAAACCTTTGATGTTATTTTTAATCGTGGCCTGCGGCGCGATGCGTTCGATTTTTCCGACCACCTGCAAACCCGGAACAGCCTCCACCGATACGCTCACGTTTTCTCCAATCTTCAAATACGCGACGTCCGCCTGATTGATGTGGGCGTTGATAATCATGTCGTTCAGATTCGCGATGGTGAGCACTTCCGTTCCGCCACTCACGCCACCCGAACCTGAAACCGCCTGCCCGACTGAAACCGGTCGCGTCAACACCGTACAATCAAACGGCGCAACGATGCGCGTTTTCCGAATCCGATCCATCACCAGATCCAACGCCTTCTCCGCCTGCAACAAAGTGTTCTTTGCCAGGTCATACTCGGTTTTGGTTTGCTCAAAGAGTTCCTTGGAAATCAGTTTCGAATCGAACAATTCCCGACTCCGCAGATAATTCCGTTCCGATTGCTCGAGTTGCAACCGGGCGCGGGCAATTTCCGTTTCACGCGATTCCTGTTCGATTTGCAGATCGCGATCATCCAATTGGAACAACAAGTCACTCGCTTTGACGGAGTCGCCAATATCCACCGGTAAAATGGAAATACGTCCGTTGATTTCCGGCCGCACTGACACCTGATCCGCCGGCCCGATTTCACCCGCGGCATTGATGACGAATTTAATGTCGCGCGACTCCACGGTTGCCGTGGAAAGTCGCGCCGTTCCAGTCGCTGGAGTCGAAGTCTGATCGCGATTCTTGTAATAATAAAAACTCGCTCCGGCCAAAATCACCACGACTGCTGCAAATAATATCTTTTTCATTTCTTTCAAAACCAACCTGTCATGCCCATTAAAGGCTCTGACGCATGAACTCCGTCAGTTAAATCTTCTCTCAGCTCAAATTGCACGGCGGCCACCTTCTGATTGGACTTGGGAACTATCCGACGTTGAAAATTCGTAATCCCTTCAAAATTCCTTACATAACGTGAAACTTAAGCTGCCATCGAAACGCGGCTTAGCGCTTTCCAAATTTAGCCAATGCGAATGAAAAAGGCGCGAAGTGAAATCACCTCGCGCCTTGTAAAACGGCTTCCGTAACTCAGGTCAGCGAAATCTTATCGCCTTCCTTCAGCGTTACGATCGCTTTCTTCCAATCCGGCGCTTTACCGGCCTGAGAGGTGCGTTGCCGACGATATTTACCGCGCACGTTGAGCGTGTTGACGCTCAGGACTTTTACTTTGAAAAGTTCCTGCACCGCAGCGCGAATCTGTGGCTTGGTCGCCCGTCGGTCCGCCACCACGGTGTATTGATTGTATTTCTCGCCCTGACGCGTGCCCTTTTCGGTCAGCCGGACGGTTTTGACGATGTCGAAAGAGTTCATGTTATTCCTTGTTCAAACGGGCTTCGACTTTTTCAAATGCGCCGCGGGTGAAGATCAACTTGCTCGGACGCAACACATCATACGTGTTCAACGTGTCGCTGGTAGCCAATGACACCTTCTCCACGTTGCGCGCCGCCAATGTGAGGTTCTTGTTGTCGCCGGTCGAAACCACGAGGGCCGTACCTTTGATATCAAGCGCCTTCATCACACCGACGAATTCCTTCGTCTTGGGCGAATTCAGTTTCAAATCGTCCACGATGACCACGTCGCCGGCTTTCAACCGCTCGGTGAGCGCCTTGCGCAATGCGAGTTGCTTCGTGCGGGCGTTGACTTTCTTGGCGTAGCTGCGCGGCTTCGGACCAAAGACCACGCCACCACCAACCCACAACGGCGATTGGAACGAGCCGGCGCGAGCGCGACCTGTACCTTTTTGCCGCCACGGTTTCTTGTTCGTACCGGCAACCTCGCCTGCCGTCTTGGTGCAAGCGGTGCCGCTGCGTTGAGCGGCGCGATAAGCCGTAACAGTGTCGTGCACCGCCTGGGTGCCGCGACCGCCTTCGACCAACTCGAATTTCACTTCGTGTTCGCCGGCGGCCTGACCTTGAGAATTTTTAACGGAGATTTTCATGTCAGTCCTCTATTTACTTCTTGGCGGCCTTCTTCTTGGGCGTCGGGGCGCCGGTCGGATTCGCCGGCTTCCAACCCTTCGGACGTTTCTTCGATTCGCGAATGATGACGTAATCACCTTCCGCACCCGGGAACGAACCTTTGATCAACAGCAGATTGTCCTCTTCGCGCACTTGAACCACCTGCAGATTCTGCGCGGTGCGCTGAACCTGCCCCATGTGACCCGGCATGCGCATACCGCGCATAACCGTGCCCGGGAATAAACGCTGACCGATGGCGCCGGAGCGACGTTTCCAACCTTTCGCGCCGTGCGTCTGATCACCACCGCGGAACGAGTGCCGCTTCACGACACCTTCAAAGCCGCGACCTTTGGTCGTGCCGATGGCGTCCACATAATCACCCACCGCAAAGAGATTCGCGCCGACGACATCGCCGGGTTTCACTTCCTTGCTGAAGTTACGGAATTCCTTGATGCGCTTCACCGCAACACCGTTGTGCTTTTTGATGTGGCCGAGCAACGGTTTGGCGAGGCGATGTTCTTTCTGGTCATCGAAGCCGAGCTGAACGGCATTGTAGCCATCCTTGCCCGCCTGCGTTTTGACCTGCAACACGCGATTCGGTCCGACGAGAACCACCGTGACCGGCGTCATCACTCCATTCGCGTCATAGACGCGCGTGTGACCGAGTTTCTTTCCAATAAGTCCAAGAGGCATGGTGTGAAATCGTTGAAAGTTAAATCTTGATGGTGATATCCACGCCGGCAGGCAGATTGAGCTTCTTCAGCTCATCCACAGTCTTGGCGGTCGGCTCGATGATATCAATGAGCCGCTTATGCGTGCGCTGCTCGAAAGTCTCCTGCGACTTTTTGTCAGCGTGCGGAGAGCGCAGCACGGTGAACCGTTCCACGCGAGTAGGGAGAGGGATTGGACCGGCGACGCGTGCGCCAGTGCGTTTTACAGTATCAGCAATTTCGCGTGCTGATTGGTCAATGACCCGATAGTCAAAGGCCTTGAGCCGAATACGAATGCGTTGTCCTGCCATACAAAGAACAATTGTCTGTTAATGGTCTAACTGTTTTACCCTTTCCCTGCGGGAAACGGGGCGCAGAGAGTAGCAGAGCCCGCCCTCACTGCAATAAATTTTTCCAGGAATTTTGGTTGGCGAGTTGACTGCCGGGTTCTCAGTCGCTGGCGGACGGTTTCACATGGTGAAAAACTCCGTCCGCGCGGGAACGGGATGGAACGAGCGCTGGGAGGAGCCTGCTCTGTAGAAATCATCTTGCGAATTCAAGCTACTGCGCCTTTCGGCGCTGCAAAACCAAAACCCACGATCTTTTCTACAGAGCAGGAAGAACCCAATTGCGCGGCTGCTGCCACCGTAATTCTCAAAAGTAGATTTTCCGAAAGCGTATTGTTGGAACGCATTGATTATTGAACCTGTTCAATTCCGGCGTATAAAGGAATTCACACAGCCGTTCTTAACAACGTTAACAACCACTCCACGATGAGTTGACCTTGCGTTTTGGGCCGCGCACCGCGGGGATAATTGAAGGGGAAGTATGAAATCAGGCCGTAGTATTCTGGTAGTAATGGCGTCATTTGCCCTCATCGCGTCCACTGAATCCGCTCCAACTGGAAAACCGCAGCCACCGGTTGGAACCAAAGAAAAACCTCAGATAGCCGAACGCGGGCCGCATCACCGGGTGTGGGAGTGGATTGAATATGAGCCGACGTATGACGGCAAAATGGCGGAGCGGCGACATAGCTATCAGGAGTTGGCGACGGGGCTGCACTTCAAGAATGAGCGCGGGGAGTGGGAGGAGTCGAAGGAAGAAATTGAAATCCTGCCCAACGACGCGGGAGCGATCGCGGCCAAGGGACAGCACAAAGTTATTTTCCCGCCGGAAATCAAAGCCGGGTTGATTGAATTGCAGACGCCGGATGGTCAATGGCTGCGCTCGCGGGTGTGGGGGCTGGCTTATTTTGACGCCGCGACTGGTGAAAGTGTGTTGTTGGCAGAGGTGAAAGAATGCGAAGGGCAACTGGTAGGCAACAACGTGGTCGTTTATCCGGATGCTTTTACGGATTTCGGGGCGGACCTTCGCTATACCTATACGCGGGCTGGTTTTGAACAGGACATTGTCCTCAGAGAGAATCCACCCGGACCGGAGGCATTCGGCTTGAATCCGAAACAGACCCGGTTGCAGGTGCTCACAGAATTTGTCGAGGCGCCGCCGCCCACCAAAGTCCGGCACCAAACCGGCGACTTGACCGATGAAACGCTCGGATTTGGCGGCACGGGGATTGGCATGGGCAAAGCCTTCAGTGTAGATGCCGATGGCCAGAACGGAGGGGATATTCCAGTGGCGAAACAGTGGTTGCGGCCGGTTGAGGGACCGCTGGAAGGACGGGATTTCCTGATTGAAGAAGTGCGGTATGAAAAGGTTGCCGAGCAACTGAAGAAACTTCCCGCGGCAGATAAATATCAAGGCGCCAGCTTGGAGCGCCGGGGACGGGGCGAAAACGTGTTGGCGGGATTGCGGTCCCTGCTGCCGAAACGCTATGTCAAAGCGGCTCCAGATGCGACCAGGCGC
>CALAYC010000162.1 GCA_937894935.1 uncultured Verrucomicrobiota bacterium | reverse complement strand
GGCGTCGAAAGATTGCGTAAATCGAGCATTGACGAGCTAATCACAACTGATACAGTCACCCGCCCTGCGATTCGGGGCGTGAATATTACCACGTTGTCAGTCGCGGGACTTTTGGGCGAAGCCATCAAGCGGATTCACAGTAATTCGTCAGTGACCTCGCTGTTTGAGACGAAAGGCGGGCGGACCAGTTAAGGCCGACCGAAGATAGTATTAAACATGAAATCTGTAGCATTAAATGCGTTTTCGCGCGCCAAAACCGGCCGCACTGAAGTCAAAAAAATCCGTTCCGCCGGCCGTGTGCCTGCCGTGATCTACGGCCGCCAGACCAAGCCTGAAAGCCTCGAATTGGTCGCGCGCGAACTCAATGATTTGATCCACCACTCCGTTTCCGAAAACATCCTCGTGGACCTTTCGGTGGATTCCAAGAAACGCCTTGCCCTCGTGCAGGAAGTTCAGCACCACCCGCTCACCGGTAAAGTGCTGCATGTCGATTTCCATGAAGTCGCCGAGAACGAAATGGTCACCATCAACGTCCCCGTGGAAACCACGGGCGAAGCCGTCGGTGTCAAAACCGGTGGTGGCATCTTGGAACACGTTCTCTTCAAACTGAAGGTCCGCGCTCTCCCGAAGAATTTGCCCGAGCAGATTTTGATCGATGTCAGCGATCTGGAAGTCGGCAAGACGATCCATATCGGCGACATTAAAGCGCCGGAAGGCGTCGAAATCGTCGGCAACAAGATCGCACCGGTGGTCACCGTGGCGATGCCGAAGACCGAAGCTGAAGCCACCGCAACCGAAGGCGTAACCGCTGGCGACGTCGAAATGACGAAGGAAAAGAAGGAAGAAGGCGACGCCAAGGCTGCTCCAGCGAAAGCTGCCCCGGCAAAGGAAGCGAAGAAGTAATTTATCCAGCGGTTTGCCTCCGGGTAAACCGCTGTTTCCCTCCCGCGCATGGAAGATCGGTATCTCATCGTGGGACTGGGCAATCCGGGCGCCGAATACGCGCACACACGGCACAATGCGGGTTTTATGCTCGCGGACCTGCTGGCGCGGCGCTGGAACGCCGATTGGAACTACGAGAAGAAGTTTCAATCCCGCCTCGCGAAGACCGAGCGCGACGGCAAACGGCTGGTTTTGTGTGAGCCGCAAACGTTCATGAATTTGAGCGGTATAGCGGTTGGCGCGGTAGTGAGGTTTTTACAGTTGCCGCTCCCGCAGTTGCTGGTGGCGGTGGACGATGCGGATTTGCCGCTCGGAGAAATCCGATTGCGACCCGGCGGCAGCAGCGGTGGACATCACGGTTTGGAGTCCATTGAGCAGCATCTGGGTACGCGGGAATATGCGCGATTGCGGATCGGCATCGGCCGCAAAGACAGTCGCCGCGAAATATCCGGCCACGTGCTCGGCAGATTGAATGCGAGCGAAATGGCGGTGATGGAACAGGTTTTGGCGCGCGCGGCGGATCAGGTAGAATGCTGGCTGGCGCACGGACTGCCAAAGGCCATGAGTTTATTCAACGGCCACGTTGAATCGGTGAAAGAGTGAAGCCGGAGTGGGCGACTGTTTTGACGATTTAATTTGGCAATGATTTAACGACTAAAATGAAACGATACGAAGGTTTGTTCATATTGAACACGGCAGGCAAAGAAGACGGCGTGAAAGACGCCCTCGACAAAATCACTGCCGACATCACCGCCGCCGGCGGCAAAATCGAAACCATCCAGAAGATGGAGCGCAAGCCCTTCGCTCGGGTGGCAGACAAGAAACACACCGGTGGATTCTACGCGAACGTCATTTTCTCCAGCGCACCGTCGGCCTTGGCCACCTTGCGCAACAAGTTTGCGATGAATGACGAGGTGTTCCGCGTCATTTTCACCAAATCGCCCGAACTCAAAGCCGCCAAGTAATCCTCAACCGCTCCGGTTATGGCCAGCTTCAACAAAGTCATCCTCGTCGGGAATTTGACGCGCGATCCCGAGTTGCGTTACACCCCGAAGGGAACGGCCATTGCCAAGATCGGTATCGCGGTGAACCGCGTCTGGACTTCCGAAACCGGCGAAAAGAAGGAAGAAGTCACTTTTGTAGATGTGGACGTGTTTGGTCGCACCGCCGAAAACGTCGGCCAATACATGCGGAAAGGTCGCCCGATTCTGATTGAAGGTCGCTTGCGTCTCGATCAGTGGGACGACAAAACCACCGGCCAGAAGAAAAGCAAACTCGGAGTCGTAGCTGAAACCGTGCAATTTCTCGGTAGCGCGCAGGGCGGTGAAGGCGGAGCTTCTGCCCCGCTGCGCCAACGGCCTGCTGCGCCCGCCGGTGAACCGCTCGAAGGCGACGGTCCGCCGGAGAGCGACGACGTTCCATTTTGATTTTAATTAAACGGGAGTTTTTCTCGCCACCATCAACAACGAATTTTTATGGCAAAGACAGAAGTCATTCTCACGCAGCACATCGTCGGTCTCGGCGGTGAATCCGATCAGGTCAAAGTCGCCGCCGGTTATGCGCGCAACTACCTTTTCCCGCAACGCCTCGCAATTCCGCTGAGCGCTGGCAATAAGCGCCGCCTCGAAGTCCTGCGCCAACGCCGCGCCGAACGCGAAGCGCATGAGTTCAACACCATGACCGAACTCGCCAAGAGCCTTACCAAGCTCGTTTGCATCGTGAAGGTCAAAACCGGCGAAGACGGCAAGATGTTCGGCACGGTGACCGCCGGCATGATCGCCGACGAACTCAAGCATCAATTCGATGTCACGCTCGACAAGCGCAAGATTCACCTCGAGCATCCCATCAAGACCCTGGGCGATCACGAAGTGGAATTGAATCTGCACGCCGAAGTCAAAGGCACGCTCAAAGTGCGCGTGGAAAGCACGACCCCGATTACGGTTCCCGCTGCCGAAGCCGCTCCCGCCGCTGCTGAAGCGCCTAAAACGGAAAAGCGCGGCAAGCGCACCGAAAAAGCCGAAGCCGCTCCGACCGAAGAGAAGGCCAAGGCTGCCAAGAAGAGCAAATAATCGGAGTCACAGAACACTCCATAATTTCAAAAGCCACGGTTTAGACCGTGGCTTTTTTATTGCGAAAAACTGTCTAAAAAGACTTCCGTTTGGTGCAGCGAATTTCCTCACCAATCCTTTAACTGCTTCGTCCGCTTCTTCCTTTCACCCTGCGGTTGGAAAACTAAAACCTGTTCCTCCCCCTTCTGCGCATCAAGCAACTGTTTCGCCTCCTCCGGCGTCATCTGATGCGGAACGGCCTGTTGAGTTTCGCCCTCTTTCTGCTCTTCCGGTTTTGATTTATCGCCGCCGGATTTCTGGTCTTCCTGTGGTTTCTGCTCGTCTTTCTTTTGTTGTTCGTCCGGCTTCTGCTCCTGATTTTCACCCTGTTGTTGCTGATCCTGCTTCTGCTGGTCTTGCTGTTCCTGGTTCTCCTGATTTTGATTTTCCTGCTGTTGTTGCTGTTGCTGATTCAACAGCTCATAAAGCTTCTGCAACTTTTCATCGTTCGGGAATCGCTGCAAACCATTCGTCACAACGTCCAACGCCGCCGGGATGTTGTTGGACAAATACGACAACGCGCCGCCATGGAAAAAGTCGTCCGCGGTTTGCGCTACACTCACCGACGGCTTCAACACCAGCAAAGCGGCGATAACGACAAAAACTCCGCGACACAGCGACCACGATGAAACGCCAAAGCGAGTTCGCCTTCCGAAATCACTCTCGGCATGCGCTCCCCTGCTCTTCCCGTTCGCCGCGTCGCTACGTTGATTGACCTGTCGCATTATAGTCATTCCGGATTCACAATTGCATCGATGTTCCGCAATTTCTGCGTGAACTCTTCAAACGGTTTCGCGGCTACGTTCGCTTGCAATAACTCCTCCATAATCAGCCGCGCCTGACGATAATTCCGTTGTCGCGTCGCCTGATCCGCCGCCGCTTTGGCCTGTCGCGCCAATTCCTTCATCAGTTCAATCTGTTTCAACCGTTCCGCCACAAAAGCGCAATTAAACTCCGCGTCTTCATACGTCGCGTCCAGTTCAACCGCGTGTTGAAAATGTTTCAGCGCCAGCCGCCATTCCTCTTCCAGCTTATCAAGTTCCTCCGCCTGCTGCCCGAGCCGATAATGCACGTTGCCCAGGTTGTAATACGCTTTGGCCTGTAACTGAATGTCCCGCGCCAGCAGCACGGCGTTAAAATGCTGAATCGCCACGGAGAAGTTCGTCGCGCGATACGCCGCGACCCCAGCATTGAAATGCAATCGCGGATCTTCCGGTTTTTGCGCTTTGCTCTGTTCATTGAGCAATCGCTCATACTCCGTGAGCGCGTTCGTGAAGTTGCCACTTTGATAATCTTTCAACGCCGTTGCCGGAGAAGCCGCGCCGACCATTGGCCATAGCGCACTCATCACGAGAAGCATTGCGGCAACTTTTTGTGGGTTGTTCGCCAACGATTGAACGTTGTTCTTTTTCTCGCTTCGTCGTCCACGCTCCGGCAACAACATTTCCACCAGCAACAACCCGATCGCCAACCCCAACGGCCAGTGATAGCGCTCGTAAAATCGTTTCACCAATTTCTCCTGCCCTTCTGATTTCGGCAGCGGCGCGAGTCCTTTTTCGTAAAGGGTATCAATCGTTTTCGCCCCTCGGAGCGGCAGATAAAATCCACCTTCGGTCGCACCGGCTATTTGCTGCAACAGCGATTCATTCAATCGCGATTTCACCGCATTACCTTCCGCATCACGCAAATAATCCATTCGGCCTTTCGCGTCTTTGATCCGCAGAATTTCCCCTTCCGGCGTACCGATGCCGACCGTGAAAATTTTCATCCCATCTTTCGCTGCGGCCTGGGCAGCTTCCAACGCGTTCTCATCGTTATCTTCGCCGTCGGTGAAAATGACTAACACCTTGAAGTTATCACCTTCCTTGAACGCCGTTGCCGCCGTCGTAATCGCTTCGGCCAACGCCGTGCCGCCCTGCGGAATGATGTTCACGTCCAATGCCTCAACGCTTTGCCGAAATGCGTTGTCATCAATCGTGAGCGGACATTGCAAAAACGCACTGCCCGCAAACGCCACCACCCCCAACCGATCTGACTGCGCTTGCTGCATCAGATCGAACGCCGCCAGTTTCGCCCGTTGCAACCGATTCGGCGCAATATCTTCCGCCAGCATGGATTTCGACGTGTCAATCGCCACGACAATATCCAGGCCCTTCTGTTTCGATTCCTCCCACGTAAAGCCCCATTGCGGTCGCGCCAGCGCTACGATTAACAACGTCGCCGCAACGGTGATCAACGCAAACCGGACTTTCTGCCGCGTCGGCGCGAGCCCAATCGTTAATCCTGGTAACAACCGCGCTTGAATGAACTGTGTCATCAATCGCTGTCGCTCCCGCCAGGCCCACCAGAAAAACACGATGAGCGCCGGCGGAATAATCGCCAGCATCCACAGCATGTATCCGTAAGCGAAATTCACGGCAACCTCCTCAACACAGTTTGTCCCATCGCAATCTCGGCCGTCAGCAACACCATTCCGATTGCAATCAACCACGCGAACAACTCGGTGTGCTGCGCGAACTTCGTCACTTCCGCGTCCGTCTTCTCAAGCGAGTCGATCTCCGCGTAAATCGCCTCAAACTTCTCCGCGTTGTCCGCGCGATAATATTTCCCGCCGGTCATTTCCGAAATTTTCTGCAACGTATCTTCATCAATATCCACCGGCACCATCTGATAAACGCGGCGCCCGAAGAAATCTGTCGCCGGCATCGGCGCCTGTCCCTGCGTGCCCACGCCAATCGTATAAACTTTAATCCCCAACGCCTGCGCTGCTTCTGCGGCGGTCAACGGCGTAATCTTTCCGGCGTTGCTCTGCCCGTCAGTCATCAGAATCACGATTTTACTTTTCGACTTCAATTCGCGCAGTCGATTGATAGCGGTACTCAACGCCGAACCAATGGCCGTTTGGTTGCCGTTAATTGTGTTCAGCTCCAGCCGCTCCAGATTCTTCAGCAGAAAATCGTGATCCAGCGTAATCGGCGATGCGATGTAAGCCTCCGTTCCAAATGCGACAAGGCCGATGCGATCGTTCGGGCGCTTGGCGATAAATTTTTCCAACACGTTCTTCGCCATCTGCACGCGATTCACCCGCTGCCCTCTGATTTCAAAATCTTCCGCCGCCATACTGCCGGACAAATCAAATGCCACCACAATGTCCACGCCGCTCGCTGTCGCTTTCGTGGTTTCAAATTTCGTTAATCGCGGTTGTGCCAATGCAACAATGAACAGCGCCAACGCCAACCAACGCAGCACCAGCAACAACGCTCCGGCGTTTGATTTCGTGATGTCCTGCACGCCGCGCAGCAATTGCGTGGACGAATAGACAAATGCCGCTGGCTTACCGCGGCGTCCCTTCAACCACGTCGCCAACGGCAGCAACAGCAGCAGCAACAAAAGATATGGATGCGCAAAGGTCATGCGGATGCCTGACTTTGAACTTCCGTCGGCTCAGTTTCTTCGACGAGCCGGATCGCAGCGGCATGCAGCTCGCGCAGTTCACTCTCGCCCGGTTCGTATTTGGCGAACTTCACCAGATCGCAACCGGCCAGAAACTGCCCGAGACTTTCTTTCTGCTCTCGTGTCAATCGATCCGTGCGTTGAAGCTCGTGAAGAAATTCCTCTGTTGTGCGTTCCGGCGCGCGGAAATTAAATCGCTCTTCCAAATACCAGCGCGCCGCGTCGGATACTGCGATGACGAACGGTTTCGGTTGTGTAATCAGCGCGAGCGCTTCCTGCAATTTTTGTTTCGCCCGCACATGCGCCGGCACCGATGGAATAATCGGAACTTGCGGCACGCGTTTGCGCCACCATCGCCAGAAACCAAATATCGCAGCAGCAATCACAACAACCGCCAATAGCCACCACAGCCAGGCAAACTCGCTCGAAATCTCAATCGGCGGCGCTATGTCGCGAATATCTGTTGCTTCAGCAACTGAACTGGTCTGGTTCGTAGCCATGAGTTAGTGGAAACAACCTCCCTCACCCCCAGGAGAGGGAGACTCATTCGCCGTCTTTTGCGAAGAACTACGGCCGGGCTTAATAAAAGCACTTCCGAAGGGAGAAAGGCGTTCACATCCTGTTCCCTCTCCTCGGGAAAGAGGGTTAGGGTGAGGGCGAGCATTAAACATTATTCGTCTGAAGTTGTTCATCCGTGCCGTCTCCGTTTCTCACGTGTCTCGAAAAATTTCGCCAACGCCGAACCATAAGGTTGATCCGTTCGCAACTGAACCGAATCAATTCCAGCCGACCGGAACAGTCGCGCTGTTTCCGCCAACGCTTTGTTCTGGCGCGCGACAAACGCCTCCCGTTTTCGTGCGTCGCCGGTATTGATTTCCATGACCTCGCCGGTTTCCGCATCACACAACACAAGCCGCCCGAGCGCCGGTAATTCCAGTTCGTAGCGATCCGTGATTTGCACCGCCACAACATCGTGCCGCCGATTGACCTGCTTCAACATGCTGAACGACGCCTGCGCAAGCGATTCGAGCAATTGCAACTGCGGTCGCAGTTGTCGTTGTCCAGTCCGTCGCGTCTCCGCCGGCGACCCGATGAAATCGGACACCACTACCGCCACCGCTTTGTGTGATTGCACGCGCAGCAGAAACTCCAATGCTTTATTCAAATCCGTGCCGCGACGTTTCGGCTCGAAAAACAGCACTTCGCGAATCACCCGCAACACATGACTGCGACCTTTGCGCGGCGGGATGAATTTTTCCACCTCATCGGAAAAAAGAATGAGCCCGACCTTGTCGTTGTTGCGGATTGCAGAAAACGCGAGCACGGACGCAATCTCCGCGGCCAGTTCACGTTTGGATTGATCGCGCGACCCAAACAGGCCGGACCCGCTGACATCCACGATGAGCATCAACGTAAGTTCGCGTTCCTCGACAAATTTCTTGATGAACGGATGATTCATCCGCGCGGTGACGTTCCAGTCAATGGCGCGCACGTCGTCGCCGGGTTGGTATTCGCGCACCTCGTCGAAGTTCATGCCCTGGCCCTTGAAGACGGAATGATACGCGCCCGCGAGCGATTCGGTCACGATGCGGTTCGTGCGAATCTCGATCTGGCGGATTTTTTTGAGAATCTCGCGGGGGATCATGGGGAAATAATTTTTAACCGCGAACCACGCAAAATACGCGAACAAAGAAATGGCAAAAAGCCTTTCCCGCTTTCGAGTATTCGGCGTATTTCGCGGTTAAGAACTCCGGCCTTTGTGTGCAGCGCGCCCGCGAGCGATTCGGTCACGATGCGGTTCGTGCGAATCTCGATCTGCCGGATTTTTTTGAGAATCTCGCGGGGAATCATCGCTGATGGTATGCCGTTCTACTTAAGAGACGACCGTCTTTATCAAAATCTAAATTCTCCAGTGACCAGTAGTCACATTCGGTTGCATGGATGTCGGCTTTTTTACTCGGTGTTGCAATCAAACGGAGAAAAACATTTGTTACGGACAAATCCGGTGCTGAACAAATGTGATCGATGCCCGTGCCTTTTACGTGCGGAGCTTTTAAGTTGATGCCGAACTTTTTGCTCTGCAATAGCAGCAATGCGCGCACCGCTTCGTGTCGAGTCTCCGCCGTGGCATCGATGTCCTCGGAATTAGTCGTCAGATTGGTTCCTCTGTAAGTGCCCGCCAATTTCATAAGTCGGGTCGGCTCATTTAGAATAGAAAGCGAGCGATCAATTTGTTGTAAACGCGGCCAAGTTTCCTTTACACGAAGGTTCTGCGTAGCCAAGCAAACGAGAACCAGAACAAGAACGGCGGCGATGAAACACTTTAGAAGGAAACTTCGCTTTGATATGTTTGGCGATTTGCTCACGGCACGGGCAGTTCATCAAAAATCTTCTGGATGACCGTTTCGCTGGTCTTTTCCTCGGCCTCGGCCTCGTAGGTGATGGCCACGCGGTGGCGCAAGACGTCCATGCCGATGCTCTTCACGTCCTGCGGCGTCACGTAGCCGCGGCCTTTGAGAAACGCATACGCCTTGGCTGCCAGCGTCAGCGCGATGGTCGCGCGCGGCGAGGCGCCAAGCTGGATGAATTCCTTCACGGCGATCTTGTAATGGTCCGGGTCGCGCGTGGCGCAGACAATGTCCACGATGTAATCCTTCACTTTGTCATCCACGTAGATGTCATTGATGACTTCGCGCGCTTTAAGAATGTCCTTCGGATCAACCACCGCCTTCGCGCTTGGCGTGCCGGAAGTTTTCGCCATCACTTCAAGAATCTGCCGCTCCTCCGCACGGGTCGGATAGCCGATCTTCAATTTCAACATGAAGCGGTCCACCTGCGCTTCGGGTAAGGGATACGTGCCTTCCTGTTCGATGGGATTTTGGGTCGCGAGCACGAGGAATGGTTCTTCGAGCTTAAACGATTGATCGCCGATAGTGACCTGACGTTCCGCCATCGCTTCGAGCAACGCCGATTGAACTTTGGCGGGCGCGCGATTGATTTCGTCGGCGAGCACAAGATTGGCGAACACCGGACCTTTGCGGGTCGTGAAACCACCGGATTGCGGATTGTAAATCTGCGTGCCGATGACGTCGGCAGGCAGCATGTCCGGCGTGAATTGCAGGCGCGAAAACTTCACGTGCATCGTGTTAGCCAGAGATTTCACCGCGAGGGTTTTCGCAAGACCGGGCACGCCTTCGAGCAGCACATGGCCGTTGGCGAGCAGGCCGATGACGAGTCGCTCCGTCAGGTAGTGCTGGCCGACGACTACCTTGCCCAATTCGTTAAACAACGGATGCGTGAAAGCGCTCGCTTCTTTGACGGCTTCGTTGATGGCGTTGATTCCTGTGCTCATGAGATTGCGGATTCTACGCACCGATGGACATCGAATCCAGCCTGCGCGTTCAAAGTCGAAAAGCCGCAAACCGCCGGGGTGAAGGCATTTTTCCTTTTGGCGCTTTTAGTGGTGCGGGGTTAAATTACGCCCGTTCGAGAGAACATTTTGCCAGCCATGAAACTCACACGCGCCATTTCCAGACTGTTTGTCATCGCCGCATTTCTCGCCGCGACGACGGGCTGTCGTTCGATTTACAACGCAACGATGGAAAATGTTTTCGGCTACGAAAAACGCGAATTGTTCCAGAAGTCGGTGGCCAAATTGCAAGCCGAGCAAAAGGACGCGCAGAAAGAGTTCAAGGACGCTTTAACGCGCCTCAAAGAATTATACGGCTTCGAAGGCGGCGAACTCGAAGCGATGTATCAAAAGGTCAAGACGTCCTACGAACGTTGCGCCAAAGAAGCGAGCGATGTCAGCGCGCGCATCAAAACGATGGAAGACCTCGCCGAATCGATGTTCCGCGAGTGGGAAAAAGAAATTGAGCAATTCTCCAATCCCGAATACAGCGCCGCCAGCCGGGCTCAATTGCGCACCACGAAAGAACGCTTCACGCAGCTTTCACGCACCGTGCGCTCAGCCGAATCCGCGATGAAACCCGTCCTCACGCAACTCCGCGACAACGTGCTGTTCCTCAAACACAATCTCAACGCATCAGCCATCGGCTCGTTGCAAGGCGAAGCGACACAAGTGCAGGCGCAAATCGAACAACTGCTGGCGCGCATGAATGCCAGCATCGCGGAGTCGGAACAATTTCTTCAATCCCTTCAAACAACTTCAGCCAAATAACGCGAGTTAAATCACATTGCATTACTGAGCGCCAGATTCTCTCGCGGTGGAAGTTTACAGAAATCGTGTCGCGCTGAAGCAGCGCGTTGAACCAGAATCCGGCTCTCGCTGAACTACTCGTTCAGCCCCCAGTGGCGCGTTGCGGGACGATCCATGATGCCAGCCAATAAAGCTGTCATCGCGTTCGCCCGATTCTCCAAATCTTTCTCCATTGCCACGTGCCGATGGGTTGCCTCTTCTTCCGCAAGCCGAACGGGAGATTTCATCTTGGCTTTGCGCGAAGCAGACCGACCGGTCGCCGCCGGTTTCCCGGGTTGATTTGGCAGGCTGTTCATATCAGGAACTTTCTCCCGCCTTCCGGGGCACTCTCATCTTTTTTTGGCGAAAGCGAATCGGATCTTGCTCCGATTACTATCGCGCCGCAATGCCGTCAGTTGGCGGGAAGTTTTTCACGATAGCGCGTCGGAGACTCGCCCGCAATGCGACGAAAGACGCGATTGAAGTGACTGAGCGATTGGAAACCGGCGGCGAACGCGACTTCGCTGATGCGTAAATTCGGATTCAACAGCAGGTTCTTCGCTTTCTCGACCCGAATCCGCGACAGGTAATCCGTGAAATTCAGCCCCGTCGCTTTTTTAAACATTTTGCAGAAATAGAACGTGCTCGTGTTGACCGCGCTCGCCACGTCCGCGAGTGAAATCTCTTCGGTCTGATGTTCTTCGATGAACTGCTTCGCCTTGGTGATGGCGGGCGGCTCGGAGTTCGCGCGACGCACGAGCAATTGATTACTCACCAGCGCGAGATGTTGCGCGAAAATCGTCAGCAAATGCAGCACGGACTCGTACTGCTTAGGGCTGATCACGCGCGTCTGAAAATACGCTTCTTCCAATTTGCGCAAATCCACTTTCCAACCCCAATCCGCCAACAACTGCGCGGTTTTTGAGAATTGCGCCTTGGTCGGTTTTTGCGTGAAAACCTGACCGGTTTGTAAAAAGCCCAATATTTCGTCGCCGACCGAAACCGGCACGCCGGTGTCGCACAGACCGGCAAAACATTTCACCGTGCGTGGGCCTAAGCCCTGCTGTTCGGCAATCTCCTGTTGCGCCTGCAAACACGCCGCACACGCGCGGTTGCTCTCGGCCATAAGCAGACAGAATGGATTCTCCGATTTTTTACCGCCGTGAACGCGCTGGAAAGTTTCGACAGGACGCAGGCTCAACGGCAGGCCGGTTGTTTTGGTAAAGGCCCGCTCGTAGTCCTGATAAATTTGCGATTGCGACAGCGCCTCAATGAACTTCTTGTTTTCGCTGCGTTCCACGGTGGCACAGTAGCCAGAGACCCCTCGGCAAACAAGAGGCAAACGATTTATCAGCAATAGAGGGTAACTATTCGGCAACAGAGGCGGAGCCATCCTGCCAACCCCCTCGTAATCTGCTAACAATTCGCAAATTCCATGAAGTCGGTGACAGCACACAAAATCAGGTCAGAAGGGGACCCTTATCTGCATCCCAACTTCCAACGCATCCTCGTCGCCGTGGACTTCTCCGATGAAAGTCGCAGCGCTCTCGCTTGCGCGGCCGAAATGGCCGCTAAATTTTCCGCTTCACTTACGCTTGTGCATGTCGTTGAACCGCATTTTGGCCCGCCGGATACTGACATTCCTCCTATTACCGGCGAGCAATCGGACGCGGAAGAATTTGCCGAAGCGAAATTGCAACTAAGCCGTCTTGCCGAACAGATGCTTGGCCAGTGTCGCGTTGTAGAAACCGTCGTCCGCGCCGGCCTCGCGTTTTTTGAAATCACCGAAGCCGCGAAAGCCCTGGGTGCGGATTTAATCGTCGTCGGCACACATGGTTACACCGGTTTGAAACGCGCGTTGCTCGGAAGCACCGCGGAAAAAATCGTTCGCCACGCCCCCTGCCCCGTCCTGGTCGCTCGCGCGTCCTACCGCGAACTCATGATCTAGACCGCGCTCTCGCATCGCGGTTTTATTCGCCAGACTTCATCAATCACTCTCACGGAAATCAATCCGCTCACGCCATCAGGATTCCGGCGGTTTCTGTTTTTGATCAGGCTTCGACGTAGCGGTTGGTTTATTCGCTGCGGCTTCTTCGGCGTACACCGGTTCTTCTAACGGGTGTTCCTTCCGATGCCAGCGTTCGGAAACTTTTCCATCCACACACGCGAGATTCGCCGGATAGACATCCGGGTCCATGATCACGTGATAGAAATGCCAGACAATGATGGCGAGGCACGCGAGAACAGCTTCGTAATAATGAATCGTCAGCGCCACATCCACGACCCAACGCGGGAACCACTGCGTCACTTCCATCTTGAACCACACCGCCAACCCCGTAATCCCCATGACCACGATTCCCCACAACACTGCCCAATACTCCATCTTCTCCGCGTAACTGAAGCGCCCCACCTGCGGTCGTTCTTTGCGCAGTCCCAACAGCCAGCGCGTTGTGCCGACGATGTCCGCCAAATCTTTTTTCACCGGTAGAAAATCCACGACGAGTTTGCGTCCGTCTTTCGAGACGCAGAGATAAATCAGGTGATACAACCCCACGAGCAACAGCATCACGCCGGCAATCCGATGCGACCAACGCCGGAACGGCTCGCTCGATCCCAATATCTTCGCCAGCCAGGAATCCGGCCATTTCAAAGCGAATCCCGTCACTGCCAGCATAATGAAACTCAGCGCCAACAACCCGTGTTGCCAGCGTTGCGACAAACTCATCCGCACCACGGTGCGTCCGCGCGCGCGCAAATGCTCCGCTACCTTCTTCGCGAACACCAACACGTTATGCGTCAACATGCAGCCAATCGTCACGACAATCAGCACCAGGTAAAACTTCCGCACCCACCAATTGACCTGCGTGCCCAGTTCATCGCTCGCCCGGATGTCTCCTTCGAGATTCACGTGCATCGGACTCAACGCAAATCGCTCGTTCGCGCCCGGATGACATTGGCCGCAAGTGGCGACCAGGTTTGCTTTGTGAATCGTTGATTCCGGATCAGACGACGGCAACACCTTGTGATGCCCGTGACAACTGCCGCAATTCGCCGCCAACGTCGCGTCATAACGCGAGGCCAAGCCGTGATAACTATCGCGGAACGTGCGCACCCGATCCGTCGGCAAACGGTACTTCGTATTCAGCCGTTCCGACGCGTGACAGCGACTGCAAACCTCCTCCGAAATTTTCCGCGCCGCGCCGTTTGAAAGCGATTCGATGCGATGCTCGGAATGGCAGTCCGTGCACGTGGGCGCATCGCGAACGCCGGCCGCCAACGCTTTTCCGTGAATGCTGGCCGCGTATTCCGCCGCAGCCTCCTCGTGACACGCCCCGCAGGTTTCCGCCTGTCGCGAAACGTGCAATGGCGATTGCAACACCAGCGGCGAAATGATCTCGTGCGACCCGTGACAATCCTGACACGACGGCGCGCCGGCATCGCCCGCCTGCACCGCAAGCCCATGCACACTGGCATCATAAGTCGCGTGCTGCCGCTCGTGACAGGAACTGCAATTCACCGGCAGCGCGGCAATTTCATTATCGGGATGCTCCTCCTTCAGGTCCGCGTGACAGGCGAGGCAGGAATTCGTGCGATGCGCGGAGGCTTGCAGTTTGGCCAGATCAACGAACAGCGAAATCTCTTTTCCGGCCTCAGTCGTTTTGGTGAGCGTGTTATCGGCGTGACAATCCAGACAATCGCTGTCCTTCATCGCCGCTAATCCCGGCAGCGAGAAAAGCGACAGCACGCCGATGCCGAGAAGCATTCGGACGATTGCGCTGCGCCTGCCATGCATACCACCGTAGTTTCAGTGGTTAGCTGCACAATTTCTCGCCTCGATTTGGCGGCTCCTGAGCCGATTTTGCCGCGCAACTTTTGCCCGCCTAATGCTGAAAACTCAACTCGCGCGGACCGCCTCGATAAACGCGCGGACTTTGGCCGCATCTTTTTTCCCGGGCGCCCTTTCAACTCCGCTCGAAACATCCACACCAAACGGCTGAACCTTTAGCACCGCTTCAGCCACATTTTCCGGCGTCAATCCGCCCGCCAGAAAAATCGGACGACCATACTTCTTCGCGTCAATCGCCAGCTCCCAATTGAACTTCGCGCCCGTGCCGCCGTGAGCATCCGGTGAATACGCATCCAGCAAAAAGGCTTCCGTGTGATACTCCGGCAACGCGAGCAACGATTCCGCATCACGCACGCGAATCGCCTTCATGCTCATCACGCCGAATTGCGAACAGAACTCCGGCGTTTCCTCCCCGTGAAACTGCGCCAGACCGATGCCACACTCGCCAATCGCCCGCAACACCGCATCCTCCTCCGGATTCACAAACACGCCCACGCGCACAATGTGCCCCGGCAACGCGCGAGAAATCTCCGCCGCAACCTCGAACGAAATACAACGCGGACTGCGTTCATAAAACATCAGCCCGATCATGTCCGCACCCGCTTCGGCTGCCGCCAGGCCATCGGCCACACTGGTAATCCCGCAAATTTTAACTTTGACGCTCATGCAAACGATTCACTGCGAATCGCGAATTCCAGTTTAGCCAAGAACCGTCCGCACGCGACTGCAAACAATGATGAATCAACAAAACAAAGCGCAGCCCCCCACCTTGCCCCCCAGCAAAAATCCCGTCCTGACCTACGCCTTCCGGTGTTTCACTGCAGGCCGCAGACTTTGGGAATTTCAGACATAGGTTTTGAACCGCAAAGGCGCTGAAGCGCTGAGAACAGCCTTCAGAACTCTACGTCTCTGCGTTCCGCGGTAAAATCATTTCTTCAACAACGCGTAATCCAATGAATCCACCGGCACTTGCAGATTTGTTTTTCGACCTTCCTCACCCCACGGAGAGGGAGAAACATTCGCCGCGTTTGAGGAAAAACACATCGCTGGATTAGCACCGTAGCCCGGCGTTATTCCAGGATCATGCCTGGTTGCATCGTCTCCCCGGGAGAGAGGACACAGGTGAGGGCGAGCGTTAAAACAAATTCCCCTCAGACAGTTTTTGTCGCAGACCTCCAATAAATTCTCCGCCGCAAATAAAACCCCGGAGGTCAACGATGACTTCCGGGGTTTAATGTCAGATGACGCGGAATTTCGCCTACGCTGCTTTCGCGAAAATTTTATTCGCTTCCTCCAGCGTTTCTTTCGAGCCGATGTCGTACCACAGTCCGGGCACGCGCCACGTGTAAACCGGCGTACGCGGATAGAGCCATTGAATCAAACGACCCGGTTGATCCGGATTATTGCCATCGGCGATGTATTGCTTAATGAGCGGTAGCGTGTGCTTCGGATAATAATACAGCGCGATTCCCGTCAGTGTGCTGGTCGGATTTTTCGGTTTCTCTTCGAAGAAGGTAATCTTCCCCGCTTCATCCACCGAGATGGAGTTGTATTTCTTGATTTCTTCGAGATTGCCGACGTCATACACCGCCAGCGCCGGGGCGTTTTTCTCGCGGCAGAACCGCCCGAAATCGGTCAGCGGCGTATCGAACAGATTATCGCCCGCCACCACGATGATGTCGTCGTCCACGTTCTGCGTTTTGAGAACGTAATGAATGTCGCCAATCGCGCCGAGCTTGTTGGAGTCATCGGTTGAACCGTCATTGACGGTGGTGAAACTCAATTTCGCTTTCGCCGCATAACCTTCCGACCATTTCTCGAAATGACCGGCGAACTTCGCGTTGGTAACGACGTAAACGCGGTCGATGCCGCCCATGGGCGCGAGATTGTCGAGCACGTGTTCGACCATCGGTTTGCCGGCGACCGGCAGCAGCGGTTTGGGTTGGTTGAGCGTGAGCGGGTAAAGCCGCGTTGCGTAACCGGCGGCGAGAATAATGACTTTCATGGTTGTCGTTCTTTCAATCGTTGTTGTTCGGACGGTGGTCAGTTAGCGCAGACTGGTGCGCGTGGAAATGGGATGTTCCCCTGCCGTCACTTGCGCGCGTCGAACAGACTGGGCGCGGCCCGTTGCGCCAATTCCGTGCTGCGCGAAAGAATTTCCGTGGCGGATTCGCAATTCAACGCAAACTCCGCCAGCTCTTTCGCGTCCGAAAGTTTAAGTCGCCGGATGAGATACTTCAACGGCGCGAGCAACGACGGCGCGGCGCTGAGTTCATCCACGCCCAGACCGATTAACAACGGCGTGAGCGTCGGATCGCCGGCCATTTCGCCGCACACACTGACCCAGATGTTTTTCTCGCGCGCCAAAGTAACGGTACGATGAATCAATCGCACGATGGCCGGATGCGTCGGTTCGTATAGATGCGCAATCTTTTCATTCAACCGATCCACCGCCAGCGTGTATTGAATCAGGTCGTTCGTACCGAGGCTGAAAAATTGCACGCGCTTGCCCAACGCATCGGCAATGATGGCGGCCGACGGCGTTTCAATCATCGCACCGACCTCGATATTCTCATCGAACGGCACACCCTCGCGACGCAGTTCGTCTTTCGCTTGCAACACGAAGGCATTGGCCTGAATCAACTCGTCCAGGCCCGAGATCATCGGATACATGATCTTGAGATTGCCGGCGGCACTGGCGCGAAGAATGGCACGAAGTTGCGCGCGAAAGACTTCTTCCTGTTGGAGGCAATACCGAATCGCACGCCACCCGAGGAAAGGATTCATTTCCTGCGGAATTCCCAGCGAGGTGAGCAATTTGTCGCCGCCCAAATCCAGCGTGCGGATGACCACGGGATTCGGTTTCAACGCTTCGGCGACCTGATAATACGCCTGATATTGCTCTTCTTCCGAAGGCGGATGTTCGCGATTGAGATAGAGATATTCGGTGCGGAACAATCCCACGCCTTCCGCGCCACTGTTGCGAACGGCTTCAATATCGTCGGGCTGCTCGATGTTCGCCGAAATGAAAACCCGATGGTTGTCGAGCGTGACGGCGTGTTGATTGAGGGTGTCGCGCAGCTTTTCTTCGAGCGACACCTGCTTGCGCACGAGTTGCCCGTACTCGAACAGCGTCTGGTCCGTCGGATTGATGATGATCAATCCGTTGAAGCCATCGAGTAAGGCGTATTCGCCGCTCTTGAAACTTTCACTGGCGTTCTTCAGGCCGACCACCGCCGGAATACGCATTGACCGCGCCATGATCGCCGTGTGCGACGTCCGACTCCCGATGTCCGTGGCGAAACCGAGCACGTGTTTGCGATCCAACTGCGCGGTTTTCGATGGCGTGAGGTCGTGGGCAATGATGATGCAAGGCTCACTGAGATGCGCGAGGTCCAACTGGTCATTAACGCCGAGCAGATTGTTCATCACGCGCCCGGCCACGTCGCGCATGTCGGTAGAACGTTCGCGCAAGTATTCGTCTTCAACTTTACCCAGCGCCGTGACGAACCGATCCGTCACCTGATGAAACGCGAATTCGGCATTGACCCGCTCATGTTGAATCAAACGAACAACCTCATCAATCACCGTGGGATCATCCAGCACCAGAAGATGTGCATCGAAGATGCCGGCTTTGTTGTCACCGAGACTTTGCGCGAGCTGGCGTTGCACTTCCTGAATCTGTTCGCGCGTGCGGACCAGCGCCTGTTGGAAGCGATTGAGTTCCGCGCCGATTTCGGCTTCGGTTAATTCCCGGCGCTCGATGTTGTGGCGCGGTTTATCAATGACGAGAATCTTACCGCGGGAAACGCCGGCGGACACCGGAATGCCCCGGATAATTTTCTCGCCCGTGTGTAACCGCTCGGCCATGCGACAGGATTAACTTCCGCCCCCCGGTTTGAAAAGCAATTCTTGCAGAATACCGCGCAAAAGTCCTTCGCTATCACTAAAAACCGCTTGCCTCGCCCCGCGCCCTTCGCGTTCACTGAATCCATCCATTGACCACATGAAAAAACAATCTGCCAGCCAACGCCGGGGTATTCTTGCCGGCGGCAACTGGATTATTGATCGCGTAAAAATCATTGATGTTTATCCGCAGGCTGAACAGCTTGCCAACATCACGCATGAATTCACCGGCACCGGCGGCGGACCGTACAACCTGTTGCTCGACCTCGCCCAGGGCGGGGCGAAGTTTCCGCTCGCAGGCGCGGGTCTGGTCGGGAAGGACGATAACGGCAATGCGATTTTAGCCGATTGTCGGCGCCGTAAAATCGACGTCAAATTTCTCAAACAAACAACACGTTCGTTCACGTCCTACACCGATGTGATGACGGAACGCACAACCGGCCGACGCACGTTTTTTCATGCGCGCGGCACGAACGCTCTGTGGGATGGCACCGATTTAAACTTCGCCAAAACCAAAGCGAAAATTTTTCATCTGGGTTACCTGCTGATTCTCGATGCACTCGACATTCCGGACAGCCGCTTCGGCACGCGCGCCGGAAAGTTGTTGGCCGCAGCTCAAGCAGCAGGTTTGAAAACCAGCGTGGACGTTGTGAGCGAAGACAGCGACCGCTTCACCAATCTCGTGCGGCCCGTGTTGAAACACGTGGACTACTGCATCCTCAACGAAATCGAAGCAGGCAAAACGGCCGGATTCAAAGTCCGTTCTGCCGACGGCAAGATTGATCCGGTCGCGCTGCGTCACGCGGCAGGCGCGCTGCTCCAACTCGGAGTTCGCGAACTTGTCGTGATTCATTTTCCCGAAGGCGCGCTCGCACGCAATCGTCGCGGTGAAGACGTCTGGCAACCGGCACTAAAGCTGCCGCCGAAATACATCGCCGGTACTGCCGGAGCAGGCGACGCGTTTTGCGCCGGGGTGTTGTGGGGTTTACACGAAGAATGGGAACTGCAACGTGCGTTGTTAACCGGCGTTTGCCTCGCAGCGGCTTCATTGTCCGATCCGACCTGCACGGCGGGAGTTAAATCACTTAACTCCGCCTTGGCGCTCGCGAAGAAATACGGTTTCCAACCCGTGCCCGGTGATTGACAACCGCGCTCCGACTCGTAGCTTCCAGGACGCGACTGCCTCTGGCAGCGTATGGCAAAAACCGGTCTTGTTCGCCCGGGTTTGCGCCATTGGACACCGTTAACTTACTAAAACTATGAAGACACGCTTCACCCAACGCACGTTTCTGATCGTTCTCGCCTGTACTTTGTTAGCCGCTTTCACCTTCCCGGTTCACGCGGCCAAGAAAGCCAAAACCGAGGAAGAAACCATCGCCGAACTCGCCTCGCCGAAAGAAGACGTGGTGGTAGATGCGATGTTGCGCATTGAACGCGAATATCCCACCAGCGCCAAAGCTATCGCCGAGCTTAAGAAGTATCTCACCGACCAACGTCCGAAAGTCCGGCGCAAAGCCGCGCGCGTGCTCGGTGTCCTTCATGCCGATGTAACTTCCGAGGAAATCAAATCCATCTGCGCATTGCTCAAAGCCAGTGACCATCGCGAAATCATGGATGGATTGATCGCCCTTCGTGGTCTCAAAGCCGCCGAAGCATTGCCGGAAATTACCCCGCTGCTTCAACACAGCCATCCGAATGTGATTCGCGACGCGTGCCGCACCATCGCCGTGCATGGCAACAAAGAGCACATTTCGCTCATTGAACCGTTGCTGGAACACAAAGAAAAAAGCGTTAAAAAAGACGCACAGGACGCCATTTTCGCGTTGAAGAACAAATAGCGTTTACGGGTTCGGCGCGCGGTTGCGCGGCGAATTTTGAGTTGCCAGCAATGCAATCGTCGCCATACTGCATCTGACCGAGTCAAACAAGACAACCAAATTTTCCTATGGCTGATGTAGCAAACCGATATCCCGAGAATGTGGCGGGTAAATATTACGTGGACAATCAATGCATTGACTGCGATTTGTGCCGCGAAACCGCGCCGGACAACTTCAAACGCAATGACGACGGCGGTTACTCGTTCGTTTATAAGCAGCCGGAAACTCCGGAAGAAGAAGCCCGCTGCAAAGAAGCCAAGGAAGGTTGCCCGGTCGAAGCCATCGGCGACAACGGCTAAGTTTTTAACTCCTGACGCAAAACCCGCTGCTTTGGCAGCGGGTTTTTTGTTTCGATCGAAAAGTTTTCGACTCGCCTCGGTTTGGTTATTTAGCGCGACTGATTCGCATTACCCAACCGACAAACCGTCCCAAAGCCGCCCCATACAGCGCCGGACCGCCCAGAACATCCAGCACTATCAACCCGACCAGGAAAATCACTCCGGCTGCCAAGGCCAGAAGCCACAACTTCGGAAAAACAATCAACGCCGCCAGGACCAGCAACAACAGCCACACTCGCTTCGACTGCCAAATGGATTGACCCGGTTTCTGTCGTAGCGATGAATTCCCGATTGCGCCCATAGTTTTTTCCTTTGTTGCTTAAACTTTGTCCTCGCCCAACTCCACGTTCCAATACGCCAAATCAATGAAGTGCTTCCAGCTATCGTGCTGGTGCAGCGAGAAATTGATCTGCACAAACGGCCGCCACTTCGGGCGCTTCGGCTTCTTGATGAGGTGCATACCCGCTTCTTGCGGCGTGCGATTCGCCTTGCGCGTATTGCATTCGATGCACGAGCAGACAATGTTTTCCCACGTCGTCGGACCGCCACGGTCGCGTGGAACAACGTGGTCGAGATTCAAATCTTTCCGATCAAACACCTGACCACAGTACTGGCAGGTATTGCGATCGCGTTCAAAAATGTTGTGCCGCGTGAACTTCACTTCCTTCTTCGGCATCCGATCGTACGCGAGTAACAGAATCACTCGCGGCAACCGGATGCGGAACGAAATGGTGTGCACGGATTCCGGATGCGGCTCCTGTTGGGAAAAATCATGCCACGCGGAAAACGTGTAGGTTTGGAAGGAGCCGTCCGGATTGTTCATGACGACCTGCGCGTGCCCTTGAAAAAGCAGCGTCAGCGCGCGCCGTGCGGTGCAGACGTTCACCGCCTGCCATAATCGGTTCAACACGAGCACATGCTGGTTCAGGAGCGAGCTCATAACGTCAGACCTCTGACGCGCGGGACGCTATCATGGCGCGGCGGACGATGTCAATTTCCGCACTCGCCCGTTGCCAAATCGTCGCACTCGCCCTTACATTTCCTCTCATGAAGCACCTGGTCATTTTACTGTTGGTTGCACTGACAACAGTCCTGGCGGCCTCCGCACAATCTCCGGACGAACAGTTCGTCCGCGTCTATAACCTGATCCAACAGGCCGACGCTTTGCGGAATAACGGGCGCAGTGACGAGGCCTTGCCAAAGTATCTCGAAGCCAATACCACGCTCAATCAGATCAAACGCACCTATCCTGAATGGCAACCGCGCATCGTTGATTTCCGCCTCAGTTATCTGCAGCAACGCATCGAAGCCATCACCGGAGCACAGCCCATAAAATCTCAACCCGTCGCTCCAGCCACTACTCCAGCTCCGCGTCCATCCGCCGACCAGGCTGCACCCGCTCCGGCAGTCGAATCCGCCGCTCCGGCGAACACGGAACTGCACAAACAATTGTTGGAACTGCAAGAGTCGGTTCGTCGCTTACAAGCTGAACGCCAGGTGTTGGAAGCGAAGCTGAAAGAAGCGTTTGCGACACAGCCTGCGACCGTTGATCCGCGCGAATTCGCCAAAGCGCAGGAACGCATTCAAACGCTGCTCAAAGAAAATGAATTGCTCAAAGCCGGCTTGGAGTCTGAGAAAAACCGTCCAGCTCCGGCTGCCAACACGAAGGAACTTGAAGAAGCCCGTGCCGCGTTGGCGGAAGCTAACAATCGTCTCTCCGAACAACGCGCCACCACCGAACGTATCACCGCGGAGAAGAACGCGTTGCAAGAGCGGTTGGGACAATTGACGTCGAGCGCCGCCATGGCTGAAGCGCTACGCGCAGAAAATGAGTTACTCAAGAAACAACTGACCGAAGCCCGCAACACTGCAGCTCAAGCCGGCACTACTGCTCAAGCGTCCACAGAAGCAGCCAAAAAACTGGCGGAAGCAGAAGCACGTCTCGCCGCAATGCAATCGGACGTGGAGGTATTGCGACTGGAAAAAATCGCTTTGGAAGAACGATTGAAACACGCTCAAGCAGAAATCGCTGCAGCGAAAACTCTCGCACCCGCAATCACGCCCGTTCCCACGCCTGCACCCGTTCCTACACCCACTCCAGCACCAGCGCCGGTTGCGAGCACCTCCGGCTCACGCGAAACGGACCTCGCCAAGATCCGCGAACTCGAACGGCAACGCGATGTGCTGCGCAAGCGTCTGGATGAAGCAAACCTGCAATTGCATACCGGCGAAGGCCGTCGGTTAAACGAACGAGTGCAACAGTTGACTCGCGAAGTCGCTCAACTCAAAGCGCGCGTTGAAGTGTTCGAAGCCAAAGCTGTTCCTTACACTCTCGAAGAACTCGCGCTCTTTCAAAAGCCCGCCGTCAAACCCGCGCCCACTCCGGTGGTGGAAACGAATCCCATGCGCCGGACGAGTCGCGATCTTCCCGTGAACACAGTGAATCTGCTCGCGCAGGCGGAGAAGCATTTTGCCAACAAAGATTACGACAAAGCAGAAGAGAATTATCGTGCGATTCTGCAACAGGACAACAACAGCGCGGTCACACTCGCGAATCTCGCCGCCATTCAGATGGAACAAGGCCGACTTGCTGAGGCCGAGAAAAATTTAGAGCGTGCCTTGGAACTTTCTCCCAACGATCCGCATTCCGTTTCACTCCTCGGCTATCTCAAGTTCCGCCAGGAAAAATACGATGACGCGATCGAAGCGCTGAACCGCGCCGCGAAGTTGAATCCGCAAAATGCCGACGTACAAAATTATCTTGGCGTTACGCTGAGTCAGAAAGGTCTGCGCGGTCCGGCGGAACAGGCGTTTCGGCGCGCCGTGGTTTTGAATCCGGCGCACGGCGGCGCTCACAACAATCTCGCGGTTTTCTACGCATCAGAAAATCCGCCGAACATTCCACTCGCGCGCTTCCACTATCAAAAAGCGCTCGCGGCTGGTCACCCGCAAAATCCCGAACTTGAACAACTGCTCGCCCGTCGCGAAGCGAGTTCCTCGAACAAGTGAGGCGTCGCCATGCTGCGGCAGAGTTTTCATGAGTTGAGCATCGGCACGCGTGGCCGCGGCTTGTATGAATTCACCGACGAAGTGACCGAGTGGATCCGCAACGGAAAATTTAAAAACGGATTAGTCACGCTGCATCTGCGACATACTTCCGCGTCGTTGCTCATTCAGGAAAACGCCGATCCGGATGTGCGCACGGACTTGGAGAATTTTTTCAAACGCCTCGTTCCCGATGGCGACGCTTTGTTCATTCACACCGCGGAAGGCGATGACGACATGCCTGCCCACATTCGCACCGCGTTGACCGCTGTCAATCTGAGCGTGCCGCTGCGGGATGGACATCTCACGCTCGGAACGTGGCAAGGCATTTATCTGTGGGAACACCGCGTCGCGCCGCATCGCCGCAAAATCGCGCTGCACTTTGTCGGTGAATGAACGCGCCACGAGCTTGAGGAAAATCCGAATTATTGGCCCCTCAACCGCGGAAGGCATTGCCTGTGCTGGAAGAATGAATTTATGTGTTGGTCTTTAGCGCGTTGGCGCGCTTTCGCTGCGATTATCCTGATACTGAGTCACTTTGCGCTTTCAGCGCACGGCGGCGGCAGCGGCTTGAATACGCTCGTTGTCGTGAATCAGAACAGCAGTGATTCAATTGCGCTCGGAAATTACTACTGCGAGCGTCGTCAGATTCCGCCCGAAAATGTTTTGCGCATCGACTGGCCGGGAGGCAACACCACCTGGGATGCAGCGGATTTCAACTCCGTCCTGTTACAACCATTGTTGCAAGCGATCGCGACGCGCGGCTTATCGAATCAGATCCATTACGTCGTGCTTTCCATGGACATTCCGTACTCAACCCTTTCCGACTCGACCTACAACGGCACCACCAGCGCGCTGTTCTACGGATTGAAAAACACCGGCGCCACGACGAACAGTTTCCACGCGAGTGAAGGTGCGTTTCCCGATGCGCGACCGACGGCGAATTCAGGATATTCGTTTCTCGCTACGATGTTGACCGGCACGGATCTCGCGCAAGCCAAGCGACTCGTCGATCAAGGTGTGACCAGCGATTTCACCTTCCCTACCGCTCCCGTTTATCTCGCGAACAGTCATGATCCCGTTCGCCGTTTGCGTACCGCAGCTTATGATCATGCGATTTTCGACATTCGTTTGCGCAATGATTATCAGGTACTGCGAACAAACCTCCATTCACCCTCAGGACTCAGCGGGCTATTCGGCTTTCAAACCGGTTTGCAAAATTACAGCGTCGCGCCGAATACCTTCGTGCCTGGTGCAATAGCCGACAGCTTGAGCTCGTATGGCGGCGTGTTGTCCGGCAATACAGAACAAACTTCCCTGCTCGCATTCATCGGCGCGGGCGCAGCGGGAAGTTACGGCACGGTAAGTGAACCTTACGCGTTAGCCGCAAAATTTCCCACGCCGCACGTTTATTTCTACCAGGCGCGCGGTTTCACTATCGCGGAGAGTTACTATCAAAGTCTCGGCATGCCGTATCAGGGATTGATCGTCGCCGAACCGCTGGCGGCGCCATTCGCGCAACCAGGAACGGGCGAATGGATTACTCCCGCGGCCGACGCAACGCTCTCGGGAATCGTTCCGCTGACGGTCAAGTTTACCGCCGCCCCCGAGCGTCCGTTGCAACGTGTGGATTTATTTGTGGACGGTAACTTCTTTCAGACACTGACCAACATCAATCCGACGGCTGGAAATGTTGTTAAGATGCGCATCAATAATCGGAACGTCAGCTACACAATTCCAGTCAATGCCACGTTGGCATCCATTGCCAAAGGCATTGCGGCCCAACTCAACACCCCGACCATCAGCAACCTCACCAAAACCGTCGCCACTGCGATTGGCGACCGCGTCGAACTCCGTTTCATCGGCACGAATCGTCCGGCGCAACCCAACAATCTGCGCATCGGCGGCGCAGGCGCCGTGGCGACTTCCGATGGTCCGGGTTTCACCAGCGAAAGCGGCAGCGCGACCGCGCAGACAGTTTTCATCTCCGGCGCTCGACCGACGTTTCTCGACACCGCAGCACAAGGGCGACGCACTTTCAGCGCCTCCGGTTCGATGCAACCAGGCAATTGGCTACGCCTGACTGTAACCAAAACCAACGGCAGCGTCGTCACGGTGACTTACACGAATCAAACCGCAAACGCTTCGGCAGCAGAGGTGCTGGAGGGTTTATTTGAACGCATCAACGCCACGCCTGAGTTGCAAGGCGCGGACGGTGTAGTTGCGGAAGATTTTTCAGTCGTCAATACCGCTCAATCGTTTCACCTCGCCGCCCGCAGTCCGGGTTTGAAAGCCGCTGAAATTACCGCCGCGTTAACGAGTTCCACTTCGTCGTTATTTGCGAGTCCAACAACTCAACGCGCATTAAAAGTCAACTTAACCGATCTTCAGCCGCGCAATCACATTTACGTCACCGCGGGCGCGTCGGAATTGAACGTGACCTTCCCACTCAACACCGCCGCCTTGCCCGACGGTTTTCACGAACTCACCGCCGTTGCTTACGAAGGCAGCCATGTCCGCACGCAAATGCGAATTACTCTGCCGGTTCGCATTCAAAACACGCCTCTGAATGCGTCCCTGGATCTTGGAACATTGAACGCGACTAATTCCGTTTCCGGCAATTACACCGTTCAAGTCACCGCGACACCGGGAAACATCAGCCGGATCACGCTTTACAGCACGGGCGGCGCGTTGGAAACGCTCAACAATCAGGCCAATGCCACCTTCTCCATTAACGGCGCACTGCTGGGCGTTGGCACGCATCCGCTTTACGCCGTCGTGCAAGACACTCAAGGCCGGCAATTTCGAACCGATATAAAGAAAGTTCGATTCGATTGACCGTAAATCCATGGAATTTCTCTTGTCCGCAAGTCCGACTGGGCTACGATGCGCCTTTGAGGCGGCTGCCAACCATTTAATGGGCCAGTGATATGGCCGCCGCGCTTGATGAGTTGAATCAGAATATGTCCGGCGACCCAGCTATCGCCCCCGCGCCCCCGCGGAAACGCGGCACGATTCTCATCGTGGACGATGAGGACGGGCCACGTTTGTCCATGCGCTTCGTGTTCAAAGACGAATACGAAGTGTTCACCGCTGCTGACGGAGCTTCCGCGCTGGAACTGGTTCAGAAAAACAAAATTGACGTCGCTATCCTCGACATTCGCATGCCGGGCATGTCCGGCGTCGAAGTCCTCGAACGCATCAAGTACATCGATTCAACGATCGAAGTCATCATGCTCACGGCGTTTGAGACGACGGATACAATCCGCCAGGCGCTCAAGCTCCGCGCGTGCGATTACCTCAACAAGCCTTACGAACTTTCCACCCTCCGCGCCGCCGTCAACGCGGCAATGCAGCGACGCACGCTCGACACTGAAATCCTCAACAACAACGACAAGCTGCAAAAACTTTACTCCGAATTGCAGCGGCAACGTGAAGAAGGATTGGTGGCTCAAACGCGCAGCGACATTTACGCGAGCATCATTCACGACATCAACGGCCCGCTGACCGTCATCTCGGGTTTTCTGCAATTGATCAATCAACGCATCGGCAACGCGGAAACACTCGACGCCGATGGCCTCACGTTTGTCAAAGATCGCCTGCGCACCATGACGCGACAGGTGACCAATTGCATTGAAATTTCCCGCCGCTACCTCGGTTTCCTGCGGCAACAGCCCGGCGAATACAGCTCCGTCGGCGTCAATCAATTGCTCTCGGATTTAAATCATCTGGTGCAGGTGCATCCGAGTTTGCAGAACAACCAATTCAATCTGCAACCGCTCGCGCAGGATTGTGCCGTGCGAATGAATGGCACGGATTTGATTCAATTGCTGCTCAATCTCACGGTCAACGCGTTGCAGGCTTCTCCGAATCCGCACGCGGTCTGGATTTCCGGTGAGTTGGAAACTGAGCCGCTGGATTTGACATGCTTCAAAGACGCTCCGGGTGAGCGCTTGTTGAATGTGGAGAATTTCCAGAACATCGCGCCGCTCGTCCGCCTGACTGTCAGCGACAATGGCCCGGGCATTCCGCCCGAAGTGTTACCCAAGATTTTCCAGCCGTACTTCACCACCAAAGACGCACGGCAAGGTACGGGACTGGGATTGAATATCGTGCAGCGATTCGTCCGCGAAGGCGGCGGCGCATTGCACGTCAAAACCACTCCTGGCCAGGGCACAGCTTTCACCGTTTTCCTGCCAGGAACGCTACTCCAACCATCCCCATAAAAACGATTCTTCCGGTGGACGACGACGCTTTGGTGTCGAAACTCTAGCGGAAGAAACTGGTTCAGAGCAGATTCAAGTTGCGCAGAAGATATCTGCGAACCTCCAAATCACAGCCGCATTCCGACCATTTACGTCCCCTCGCACACCGATTTTGCGCAACAAGTCCGTCGAATGAGGCTCGGCTGATTGACACCGATGGAACACACCGTCAAAGCCGTTTTCCACTTGCTTCAAAGCAAACTCGCAACACGACCGAGCCCTGCTTAGGTTGATGGTCATCTCCGCAAGAAGAAAGTATTGGCAAAATGGGTTATTCACACGAGTGAATAACTTTCTAAAAAACCCAAATTCCCGCTCAATTTCGCGGAAAGATGACGGCGAATATCTGCCCGATAAAATTTTTTGAAATTTTCCTTGAGCCACACAATACGTGGTAGCAAGATGCCGGCGCTCCCCCACTAATGGGGGAATTTCGTCGCCCAGAATTGCCCGACTTTCCGAGGAATTAAGCGGTTTTTTGTCGTTTTAGGGCGGATTTTTGTCCTCGGAACGGGGTGTAATAACACGGGAAAAACTAAACCAGAAAGATTACCATGATCGACGCACGAGAAGATGTTATGACCGCTCCCGCGAAAGCCAACAAACGCCGTCCGGCGACCACTGTCGCCGCCGCCCGAGGCGTGCGCCCGACCAAGTCGTCCACCCCCAAAGCCCTCCCCATCACCCGGGTTTTCAGCGACGCAAAGGTAAACCCGTTTGATCAAATCGAGTGGGATAAGCGCACGGCCGAAATCACCGACGACAGCGGCAAAGTCATCTTCAAACAGGAAAACGTCGAAGTTCCCAAATCCTGGTCTTTGCTCGCCACCAAAGTCGTCGTCTCGAAATATTTTTACGGCGAACAGAACACGTCGGAACGCGAAACCTCCGTCCGCCAGCTCATCCATCGCATTACGCGCACCATTACCGATTGGGGCGTCAAGGACGGCTACTTCACCAAAGCCGACGGCGAAGTGTTTTATGATGAATTGACGTGGCTTTGCCTGAATCAATACGGCGCATTCAATTCCCCGGTGTGGTTCAACGTCGGTCTCTACCACCAGTACGGCATCGGCAAGAACTCCGACAAAGGCAAC
>CALAYC010000161.1 GCA_937894935.1 uncultured Verrucomicrobiota bacterium | reverse complement strand
TGGGTGTTTATTGATGAGCATCCGGACACGCTCAATGACGGCCAATGGTACATGAACAACAAACTGGAGTGGACGGATTACCCGGCCAGTTACCATAACGGCGCGGGCGGGCTCTCATTTGCGGATGGGCACTCGGAAATCCGCAAATGGTTGGAGAATTCCACCAAAGCTCCGGTCACAGGCAGCAGTCGTCCGCCGCAGATTGAAGTGGCCTCCACGCCACGGGACGCCCGCTGGATGTTGCAGCGCATGTACCCGGGCTGGTAAACGCAATTTCAAACCCACAACCAACACAACCCACAGGAATCAAACGCATGAAACGTATCCTTATAACCCCATCCCCGGGTCAACTCTCCCGATTCAGCGCCGCGCTTTGGCGATTCGGAAAGCTTCTGCTGGCCGCCGTGGCGGTCAGCTCGCTGACGCTTCAAGGCTCGGCGCAGATTACCAACAATTTCGCGGATGGCGAAGGTGCTGAGACCTCAAACCAGTTTCCCGGCGCCGCCGCGGATGGCTGGGTGGAAGGCTGGACCTCTGTTCTTGGTGTGAACGGCGCCGCGGTAGGCTATTTCGGCATTGAACCGCACGTGGTTACCGATGGTGGTGACGACCCCTTGTTTGACGGCGGCAACTATCTCAGGTTTGGAATCGCCAACAGCGAATCCACCATGCGCCGGCGTTACACGGGAGTTCCCGGACTCGACATTACGGAAGCGCACATCATTGAATTCGATATTCGCCTGGAATGGCTCGGCGGCGCGTTCAACAATGGCAACGACTTCCTCACGATCTGCACCCGGCCCAATACTGGCAATAGTGCCTCGCAAAATCAGTCCACGTTCTGGATTAAAGCCTTGGGCGCCAGTAATACGGGCGCGCCCTTCGCCCAAGCCGGCTTCTGGAATTTTTACGAAGGCAGCACCGCCAGCAATAGTGAAAACCAGGGCACTACAGTCAACTCCACCAATGTGCCCTTCGTTTTGGGACGAAACTATCATTTCAAGATTCTGAACGACCCGTCCACGAAAACCTACTCGGCGAGTGTGACGGACGGAACCAACACCTTTACCACCGGCACGCTGCGGTGGCGCAATTATTCCACCACCAGTGAAAGTGACCGGACCAACTCCACTTATTTCACGATTGGCACCCGCACCAGCACCCGCAACGACATCAGCGTCAACCCGGCCACCGAAACCAACATCGTTTCCCTCGATAATCTGGTCATCTATCAAGCCCCGCTGGACAATGTCGCGCCGAAACTCGCGAAGATTTATCCGGAGGACGGACATGTATTTTTACCGATTGATACCAACCTGGTATTCAATGCCTTTACCATCGGACCGACAAATTCCCTGCCTGCCAGCAACATGGTCCTGATCTTGAACGGGGTCGATGTTTCCGCCGGATTGACCTTTGATGGCACGGACAGCAGCACCAACCGCACGGCCACTTATTCCGCCGGACTCGCACCCAACACGGTTTACCACGGCACCTTCTCGGTCGCTGACCAGGCGGGCCGGACCTCCACCACCATGTTTTGGTTCGACACGTTCGTGGAATCGGACGTCTTCATCATCGAAGCAGAGGACTACAACTTCAGCACCGACCTCTGCCCGAGCATCACGACGCAAACCAACATCAATCCGGACCGCTATCTGCAGAATCCTTTGCCCTCGGGGCTCGGCGACTTGGGCCCGGTCAACATGGACGAAGGTTATTTCGGGCGGGTCGGCACCCCCGGCGTGGATTATTTCGATAGCAACCCGGACACGGGCTTTGATTATCGTTCCCTACCGACGGGCTGCGATGCTGTGGGCATTCGCAAGAAAACCTCCGTTGACTACGAGCGTCCGGCGCTCACCGAATTGACCTTGCCGGAGTATATCACCGAGCGCTGGATCACCAATGATTGGCTCAACTACACCCGCATGTGGCCGGGCACCAACTATGTCGTCTATTTGCGCGTAGGTTCCGGAGCCAACCAACAATTCCAACTGGACCGCGTAACCAGCGACTATCAATTGCCGAACCAGACCACGGTTCCGCTGGGCGTGTTTAACTGTCCGTTATTCCAGCGACGCGAGGCGCTCGCCTATCAACCGTTGGTGGATGCCCTGGGCAATCCCATTGTGCTGTCGCTCAGCGGCCTTCAAACGCTGCGACTGACCTCACTCAATTCGCCGGCCTCGGATCAGGCTTACATCAACTTCATGTTGTTCCTGCCTCAGGCTGGCCCGGCTTCTCCTTATGTCATGGGACTCGCCCCGGCCGCGAATGCGGTCAACGTCTCACCCGATACCAGCATCAGCGTAACTCTCGCCAACGGCGGCCTGCCCGTTGACGTCAGCACGATTGTCCTGAAAGTCAACGACGTTGACGTGACTGACGATGCAACCATCACTCCGACGGATACCGGCGCCACGGTCAGCTATCTGCCGCCCGTGTTCTTTGCCCAAGGCGCGACCAACACCATGGAGATTGTTTATGGCGATGGCACGAACCCGACCCGCACCAATGAATGGAGTTTCCGCACCGGAGCCTATTTGCCGGGCTTCGACCAGGTCATCCACGATCCTGCGGTCAGCGACGGCAACATCACCTTCAATGTGGTGACGGTCGAACGCGCCCTGCACATCATCGAATTCAAGGACGCCATCGACGCGAGCAGTTGGTCCGTGCTGACCAACGTTGTGGGGAACGGAGGACCAGTGACCATCACTGACACCACGGGAGGTAATCAGCGGTACTATCGGATGCGAATTCCGTAATTCCGGTGGCATCGTGCTGGGGCTGCCGGGTGATAGTGAATCACTTGGCAGCCCCTTGTCTTTGAACCGGTGCTCCACACCCACATCAACCCTGCCGCGTTCCAAATTCAGGTTTCACATGACTGCAAAATTGATTGTAGCTCAACTTGGGCTCCGCATCCGTCGATGGACGGTAATCTTCACTCTCCTCTTGATTGCTGTCGCCGCGTGCGGAGCGGACAGCGCCCCGTTGAAAATCTGCCTGTTGTCAGCCTCCGCAGAATACGAGTCCGATAAATCGTTGCGCGAGTTCCAGGCGTGGTTTGAATCCCGGTATCGGGCGGTCTGTTATCAAGCGTTTGGACAAGACAAGGGCGACAGTCTCCCGGGGATTGCCGCATTGGAAT
This sequence comes from uncultured Verrucomicrobiota bacterium, assembly GCA_937894935.1. Taxonomy (GTDB): domain Bacteria; phylum Verrucomicrobiota; class Verrucomicrobiia; order Limisphaerales; family JADLHS01; genus JADLHS01. Next base: position 4,230 of record CALAYC010000161.1, on the reverse strand, counting down.
CAGCCGATTTGATGATTGTGTTCACGCGGCGAGTCACGCTGCCTCCCGCTGAATTGGCCCAACTGCAAAAATATCTCGCCAGCGGGCGTCCAGTCATTGGCCTCCGCACCGCGAGCCATGGATTTCAGAACTATCTGGAGTTTGATCGCGAAATCCTGGGCGGTGGCTACAAGGGGCATTACACCAATGCCCCTGCGGCAATCGAATTCTCGCTGGGGCGCTCCAACCATCCGGTTCTCGCCGGCGTCACCCCGTTCACCTCTCGCAAGCTCTACAAAAACCCCACCCTGGCGGACGACGTGGTGGTGTTGCTGAACGGGGAAAGCCTGGGCAAACATGAACCGGTCGCCTGGGTGCGCGATCGACCGCGACGAGTCTTCGCCACCTCCTTGGGCACGCAGGAGGATTTTACCGACGACAGTTTCCGGCGTCTGTTGGTGAATGCCATCTTCTGGACGACCCAACGGGATGAAACCGAATACCGACGGGCGAACTAGCAAACGGGCGACAGTAATTCCAGCCAGGCTCAACCGATGATAAGATTGGCGCTACTACCCGAGAAACCACTGCGGCCTGCCCTGAACGCAAAGAATCTCGCGCCCCGAAAGTTATCATTGGAACATGACGGATTTGGGGCTGTTGCAATCTGAAATATCAACTTGCGATTAACGTGGGTAAACCAACGGATGTTCGAGTAATTGGCGCAACGGTTTATTTTTTGCCGGTGCAAACCCGGGTACCGCTCAAGTTCGGAGCGGAAACCCTCATCTCGGTGACGTGTGCGCGCGCTTGCATCCGCGTCGCCGATTCATCGGGACGCACCGCGGAGGGCTGGGGGGAAACACCCTTGAGTGTTCAATGGGCCTGGCCCGGCAAAACTTCGCTGGAAGAGCGGCGGGAACGGATGGAGAAATTCTGCGTTCGTCTTACGAGCGCATGGGCAGGATACGATGCCACAGGACATCCTCTCGAACTCGGCGTTGATTTTTGCGATTACGTACTGCCGGGCCTCTTGCAACAGGCCAATCAGCAATGTGGCGCTGAGGCCGAACCCATGCCGTGGCTGGCGGCGCTGATTTGCGCCTCGATCTTCGACCTCGCGTTGCATGATGCCTACGGCAACCTGCATCAGCGTCCGGTTTATGAAACGTACAATGCCGAGTTCATGAACCGGGATCTGGCCGCTTTCATGACCCCGGCCGACGGACGGAAAAGCACGTTTCAGGGGCTGTATCCTCAAGACATTCTTTTGCGCCAGGGCGCGCAGGAATTGCTGGCCTGGCATCTGGTGGGAGGACTGGACGTGCTGGAGTCTTCAGAGTTGACCGGAGCCGAACCCAAAGACGGTTATCCCGTGATGTTGACGGACTGGGTTCGCAAAGATCAGTTGAAATGTTTGAAAGTTAAGCTGCGAGGGAATGACGTCAGTTGGGACCTGCAACGAATGCAACGGGTCGGGCAGATCGCCATGGCAACGGGGGTGGACTGGCTCTCGGCGGATTTTAACTGCACGGTCACTGAACCCGAGTATGTGAATGAGATTCTTGATCACATTCGCAAAGACAACCCGCCCATCTACGGAATGATTCTCTACGTGGAGCAGCCCTTTCCCTACGATCTGACCGCCAATCAGATTGACGTGCACAGCGTCTCTTCGCGCAAACCGCTTTTCCTCGATGAGAGCGCGCACGACTGGCGACTGTTGAAACTGGGACGCAAACTCGGCTGGTCCGGAGTGGCGTTGAAAACCTGCAAGACCCAGACCGGCGCAATCTTGAGCGCCTGTTGGGCCAAAACTCAAGGCATGAGCGTCATGGTGCAGGACCTCACGAATCCCATGCTGGCCCAAATCCCTCATGTGCTCCTGGCCTCTCGCGTCGGTACACTGATGGGAGTCGAAACCAACGGCATGCAATTCTATCCGGAAGCGTCGAACCACGAGTCCCGCATCCATCCCGGACTGTATCAGCGCCGCAATGGAAAAGTGAACCTGTCCACTGTGCGCGGCCCGGGGTTCGGATATCGCCTCCATGAAATCAAACGCGAACTGCCGTCACCGGTCGCCAAGTTCATGGACCCCGCTCCAGCTCTGGCAACTTAGTCCGAGGAACAGTAGAAGGACTGAGAGCAGAACCATTTAAAATCATATCATTCTGCTCAGCGTCATTCTGCCAAGTCGTAAGCCCGGTGAGTTATCGGTTTCTCCGTCTCAATTCTACCAGAGTATGTTCACGGTCAGTGTCGCCCGCGACAGGATCCGTTTCCGATGGTTGACCCCCAAACCTGACTCGCGTTAACCTGACACCCGTGGCCAACTATTTGAACTCACAGCTTGATGAAATTCCCGTACGGCGTTGCTCGGGTGGATTCACCCGACGCGCCTTGCCGTTCCCATGGTGAAAAAAACTCAAGAAATCCCGGTCCTTCAACCGGAGAAAGTTGAACTGGTCACGCGACCCAAAGTGGTGCCCATGCCGGACTTTGGCGTTTGCGTCTTTGAAAGCCGCCATGCCCCCGGATTCGTCGCGCCCAAACTGGTGGATGAATTCTCCAAATTCCTGCTGGTCATCTCCGGCCATGCCCGCTGGGACGGCGGTGGCAAAAGCTATTTAGTAGGCCCGAACAGTTTGGTCCATGTCCCGCGCGGCATGGTGCACCGACAGGAAGACGTCCCCGCCGATCCGGTCACACTGTTCGCGATTCATTATCGCCCGGAAGTTTTGTCTCCGTCGCTTCAGGCCCAGTTGAAGTTGCGGAATTTTGCCCATTGGAATCTGAGCGGCTCCGACTTTCCCCTGGCGCGTTATTTTCGAGCGGATTTCCGGGAAATGCTTTTTGAACAAGGCACGCAACGCGAGGGATGGGAAACCATTATGCTCGCCTGTTTGGGGCAATTGGCTGTCCGCGCCGTGCGCTTGTTGCAGCGCCCCATTGACTCCTATCAGCCGACCTACGAAAAGGAATCATCCGGGGCAGAACGCGTCGCCACCTATGTGCAGCGATTGCAATCCACGTTCTACAGCCAAAAGACGCTCGAAGACGCGGCGCAAGCCACCGGGGTCAGTCGCCGGCAATTCACCGAGTTGTTCCGCCGCATCACGCACCAGAGTTGGAAGGAATATCTTCAAAAGCTGCGCCTGGCCCATGCCCGGGAACTGCTGGTTCAAACTGACAAATCCGTGGTGGCCGTCGCCTTTGAATCGGGTTTTGAAGACTTGTCGCATTTTCATCGCGTCTTCAAACAGGCCTTCGACCTGTCCCCGCTCGCGTACCGCAAGAAACATCAGAAATCGCACGCACCAGAATAGCCCCATCAGCCGAGGGGCGGGCTGTTGGTGCGATGCGGCGAGGGCGATAGAACGAGACGAAGTTCAGCAGAGGAGGTGCGAACTGCGGCGAGCAGCGAAAAAGGACGTGAAAACTCTCTGCATTACCCTGTCTCCGCCGGATTCAGTGCGTGAAACGGAACGGGAGCGGAGTAATCAGGCGCACGGGCAAAGGTCGTGGGGATTACGCAGCAGTAGTGAAGTGAAGCGCGACTGAACCGGACGGAGTCAGGCGAATGAGACGCTTACTCTGACGTCTGATCGGCAGCGAGTTTGCGAGCGAGAGTCAGAGGTCAGTCAAATCAAAACCGGCTCTCGGCAGTCTGCGACTTTCAGCAGGATGAAATCCAAGCGAGCCGGTGCTGAAAGGTCGCAGTCTGCTGAGGTTCTCTTTCTTTCTACTTCAAATCCTCCGCAATCGTCGCGAATTGCTCCAGCGCCGCTTCGAGGTCCTGCGCGATTTCCTCGGCGATGATCTCCGGCGGCGGAAGATTCGCCGATTCTTCGAGCGCCTCGTCCTTCAACCAGAAGATGTCCAGGTTCACCTTGTCGCGCTTGAGCAATTCGTCATAGGTGAAGCATTTGAACCGCTCACTTTCTTTGCGCTTGTGGCGGTTTAACGTGGCAGAGGCGTCCCGCCTCTGTTCCCCGGCAGAACTGCGGCGGGACGCCGCAGCCACATTGCTGTCATTCTGCCCAAAATAACACTCCAAGAAATCATCCAGATCACTCCGCTTCAGCGGATTTTCCTTCAGCGTGAAATGCATGTTCGTCCGTAGGTCGTAAATCCAGAGTTTCTCTGTCCACGGTTTTTCCTGCGCGGGTTTGCGATCGAAGAACAGGACGTTTGCCTTCACGCCTTGCGCGTAAAAGATGCCAGTGGGTAAGCGCAGCAACGTGTGAA
>CALAYC010000160.1 GCA_937894935.1 uncultured Verrucomicrobiota bacterium | reverse complement strand
CGCAGAAGGTGAGCAACCACCAACAGTTGTCAATACCAAGAACCGACCCCTTTACGACCATGTCAATACCAAGAACCGACCCCTTTACGACCACACTCACAAATTCAATTTTTTCAACGAAGCTAAAATCCTAGGGTCACTGCGCATGTCTGGATAGTCATTTACGGCTCCCCCTCTTGGAGATTCACCTCGCCTCAACGTGATCACGAATGTTACATTGTTTGTGGAATATGAACTGACCAGGTTTTTTTGGGGATATATTCTTGGCAGGGGGTAATCACCAGAAGAAGTCACGCACGAAAAAACGCCCAAATAAATCGGTTCACCTGCTGCAACCAGTACAAAGGGTGTGTCTTGCCAGCTGAACCCATAAAATGGCTCTCCTGAAATGATAGTTGTCGAAGCACTCCCCAATCTTTCAGCCATTCGCTTGGCCGTATCCACGCTTACCGCGAAAACATGACTAGTCTTATCATAAGAGATAAAATCCACGTCTGAAAGGACGGGTTGCGGGACGAGCTTCACGGCTTTGAACTTGATCTGACCAGCGAGGAGCGCCGATCTGCTAATGCTGGGGTCAACGAGATGCAGAGAGAGTTGATTTGTTAACATTTCCGTTGCATTTAATCCGGAACAAATGCTGAATCCCAACAAAGCGCAGATGATTTTCATAAAAGGCGCGCAATGATTGGATTAAAATCCCCAAGGCGTATGGAATACATAATAGGGTGATGGCCATTGTGGTTGCTTCGGCGCAAAAATCCGAAGTTGGGTCTTTAGGTTATACTCCGGCGGAGTATAACCTTCCCCCCAACGGTGTCTGAAGATTCCCAAGTCTCCCCATTTAGATATAAAGATTCCCACAGAATACTCCGTTGGCACCCCAAGTGGGGTAAACCAATCCACAAGTATCGCGCTATGAACCGGAATTTCTGTCGGAGAATCCAATGGGCAGGTAGGCAAAGGGATCATCTGCACCAGAATATCGTAGTATAAGAAGGGAATCCAGTTGAGGTCCTCAGTGTTAAACATAAAGGGGTCGGTTCTTGGTTTTGGAAACTTACCCATAAATCATCAAGCCGCTCCACGCAGGTCAGTTCATCCTCATCAATTTTTCTGACTGGTCGCAAACCGGGCTCGAGGTCGTTCTACCAATCCTGCCTCTCAGCGCAACAACTTTTTCAATCGCAGTTTTCCAGCCCAGACGGGCGCTAAACCAATTCGAGCATCAGCCGCGAGTGGCCGACCTTCTATCAAGCCGGCCTGAGTGTTGCTGGATCCGTTATTCCAAAGGCTTGTAGGACTGCCCCATGCCTTAATTCAGACGACCGGTTCAAGAACAGACAGGTTTATTAATCTTCAAGGAATCGAAGCTGTGAGGAATTGCGAGCAAAGCATTCGGGGCTGGAGCAATAAGTTGCCCACCGGTCTCCCAATCATGGCTAAAAGCGATATCGAAATACGGGCCACGGTATTTAAAATTGTGCGATTTCGATGTGCCCCCTCCGGTTGTTTTTGGGCTGCTTTCGCATACACAAGCTGTCCCGTATCTGCCCCGTAGAATCAACAACCATAGCAAACCCCTGTAAAAAATGGTGGAGGCGGGGGGAATTGAACCCCCGTCCCAAGTCAACCAACCAGCCGCGACTACATGCTTAGTCCGAGATTTTTTGTCGGCTATGGGATGGCGCTCGGACTCGAGTCCCACCGCTTAGTTCGCATGGAATAATCTCGGCTTGGGCGCGCGATCTCCGCCTTCCGCCATACCTGCTGTTGCGCTCGTCCCACCTAGCAGGTGTCAGCGGGCGAACGTCGAGGCACATTAGGCCGCGAGAGCTAATTCTTCGTTAGCAGTTATGTTTTGATGCGATGATTTACGAGGCCAACGCATCGTCCTCGGCATGCCGCCTCTGGCGTGCTCACCTGGTCGAAACCAGTACGCCCCCACAACGGCGCTCTTATCATCGGCAATGTCCGCCTTGTGTCAAGCCTGCCGCTTGCCCTCGATTCGCTCGTGGATTCGCTTTCCGATTTTTGAGGAGTTCAACGGCTCTCGGGCCGGGATTTCTCAAACTTAGAATGTCGCCCGCCGGTGCAGGCAGACCTGGTGCATCTCTACCGCGAACTTAACCAGCGCGGAGCTAAATATCTCGTCGAGGGATTCGTCATCATCGCTGCAGGATTGCCACGCGTCACTACAGATATTGATTTGATGTTGGCCGCAGGTCCGGGGAACGAAACGAAAGTCTTCGGCGCACTTTCCACGTTACCGGAAAACGCTGTCCGCGAGCTGCAACCTGCGGAACGCGGTGAATAACCTCCGGCAATTTAACTTTTGGAGGAATGTTCTTGGGAAGAACAATTCCGCTTCTCCCATTCCACTGCCCCTGTTTCCTTGTCTGTCCTTCCTCACAAGTTCATCCCGTATCTTTCCACCGCCCGACTTGATTTCCCGGCCATCTCTTCTACGCTGACACACTCGAATTTGGTTCTAATAATTAATTTAGAAATCAGGAAAGCCGGAAACAGTGGTCGTCCGCGCCTGATTTCCTGAGTCCCAAATTCAGTTTTTGATATGAACCTGAGCAATGAAGAAATCCGCCGTTATTCGCGGCATCTGATCCTGCCGGAAGTCGGTCTGGCCGGGCAAAAGAAAATCAAAGCCACCAGCGTCCTGTGCATCGGCGCGGGCGGGCTCGGCTCGCCCATCGCCATGTATCTCGCCGCCGCAGGCATCGGCAAGATCGGCATCGTGGATTTCGACACCGTGGATTATTCCAATCTGCAACGCCAGATTCTCCACACAGACGCCGACGTCGGTCGCTCCAAAGCCGAGTCTGCCAAGGAAACCATCGCGGGCATCAATCCCAATACCGAAGTCGTCATTCACAACACCGCGATCAATTCCAGCAACGCGCTCGACATCATCCGCCCCTACGATATCGTCGTGGACGGCACGGACAATTTCCCGACGCGCTACCTCACCAACGACGCGTGCGTGTTGCTCAAAAAGCCGAACGTCTATGGCTCGATCTTCCGTTTCGAAGGCCAGGCCAGTGTGTTTGCGCCGCATCTCGGCGGACCCTGCTATCGCTGTCTGTATCCCGAACCGCCGCCGCCCGGTATGGTGCCGAGTTGCGCGGAAGGTGGTGTGCTCGGCGTGTTACCCGGCATCATTGGTTGCATCCAGACGACCGAAATTTTGAAACTCGCCCTCAACAAAGGCACGTCGCTCATTGGCCGACTTGTGTTGTTCAACGCACTCGACATGAAGTTCCGCGAACTGAAATTGCGGCGCGACCCGGCCTGCCCGATTTGCGGCGACAATCCGACAATCAAGGAATTGATCGATTACGAACAATTCTGCGGCATTCAACCCGCACCGGCCGAACCGGAGAGCAATCCCGACGAAGTCACCGTGCAGGACATGAAAAAGGCGCTGGATAACCCGAGCCTCGGCATCAAAGTCATCGACGTGCGCGAACCGGACGAATACGAGATCGCCAAAGTGGACGGCGTGCCGTTGCTGCCTTTGAGCCAGATTGAATCGCGCTTCACCGAACTCGATCCGAACCAGACCTACTACATCCACTGCAAAGCAGGTGTGCGCTCGATGAAGGCGCTGAACTTCCTGCGCCAACAGGGATTCAAATATCTCAAGAGCGTCAAAGGCGGCATCACTGCCTGGAGCGAGGAGATTGATTCCAAAGTGCCGCGGTATTGAGTTTCTGTAGCAGCCGACGTGAGTCGGCTCAAACTCAATAAGGCATCCCGGAAGCAACCGCGAAATACGCCAAATACGCGAAAATGGACGGGGACAAAACGACGGCCGCTTTAACCGATTTCCTTTCGCGTGGTTTGTGTCTTTCGCGGTTTATTCTCCGCACGGTGGTTTGTCGTTGAGCGTCATCGCCGACAACGTTGTGCGGGTGATGCCGAGTTGATGCGCGTAGATGACGCCGCCAAAACGCTGGCCGGTGCGTTGTCGCTTGGTCGCTTAAGTCAGAAGATCTTCATCCTGACTGAAGAGCACGCGACCAAGATCCGTAGTCCGATCCAACAAAGCGGCATCGTCGAGCTTGGCGGTCCCGTCCAGTTGGGCGGTCAGGACGTCCACGCCGCGGAGAACCAGCGCCCTTGTGATCGCAGCGGGCACGTGAACATCCAAGTAGAGGCCGAGGCTCACGCCAGCTTGCCCAGTTCGCGCAGCCTTTTACGGAGGGGAGATTCCGTCGCTTGATCTCGCAGTTCGCTTACGCGACGGACGGATTCTTGAATGGCCGCATCGAACTCCGGCTGGTGATCGTAGTAATAACCCAGCGCGGCATGAATCTGCGCCAGCGAGAGGTGCGCGTGTTGAAAATGGATTTCCTCCGGACTCCAGCCGTGCGCAATCATGTCCTGCGCCACTTCGATGACTTTCGTGTTCGTGTCATCAATCCACGCCACGCCGCGCGCATCGAGTTTGATGTGCGGACGGAGCAATGTTGCTGCCGTTGGCATGGGCCAAAACCAGCCTGCGTCGGCACGACAAACAAGGCCGGAAGCGGGAATTTCAGTCGGAACTGCGGCTTACTCTACTTGGCAAAAAGCGACTGTTCATTTAGCTCGTAGTTCAGAGCGGCCCCACATCCGCTGCTACCGACTAAATCCATCAACCAACTCACTTCGACGAAGCCAGCGATTGCCGCAGATCAAATTGATAACGCACGCCGATGGCAACGAGATGCCGGCGATATTCACGACCAGAGGCTGCAGGCGTCGTCGTTTCCCCTGACTCGTCAGTGTAGGATAATTCCATGTCCAGCGATTTGCGGAGGCGATAATTAACAAAAACGCTCTCGCTGAAGATCCAATCATCACGTTGAGCTGGTTTTAGAAAAGCCGTTCCATACGCCCGCCCGCAGAGGCCCACCGTCCACGTGTCGCAAAATTTGTGACGCCAGGCGATTTCGTACGTCGAGTCTTCGTACGCCGCCCGCCCGCTTGAACCCGGTTGCTCAAAGCGTTTTGCCAACAACGTGATTTCATCTGCGTCCGTGGGTGTGAGCGTCAGATTGGCTTCCACGTAAAAATTGAGTTCGTCGCGATCACCAAAATTCGCATGAACCTTGTTGCCGTAACGCCGAAACTCCGGCCCAAGATTCACACTGCCTTTCAACCACGATGTAAATCGTCCTTCGATTCCAAACAACACGCGATGAAATCGGCTGTCATATTCCTCCGGGAATTGCAACAGCCGCGCCTGCTCCTGTGCGCCGTAGCGATAACCGGTCCACAAAACAACGCTCTTGCCGCGATACCCGAGGTCGAGTCCTGCCGTAACTTCGCCGCGATCTACAAAACTTTGATAATCCGGCGTAGCGCGATGATCGGTTTGGAAATCGTGAAGATAAAAGGTTGCTACCGGACGCGCGAACCACGCGCCGAAATTTTGCGTGATTCGCAGACTGGAGCGATAAATCGCCGCATCTCGTCGATCGCGCACCGTGGCGGCTCCGGTTGCCGGCGCGCCACCCGGACCGGACCAGATCAATCCGGACGAATCGCCATCAATCAGCACCGCGCTGGTGATGAATTCGTAACCGGTATCCGCAGCACGACCCGAGAGATCCATAACCGCGCGCTGCAACACAAAGTTCTCGGACGATTCGGAATGAAACCAGTGCGCCTCCGGTTGATAACTTATCGTCGCATTTCCCACCGGCGACTCCATCCAACGCATTGCAAATTGGGATCGCAGCGACGTCACCAACGATTCGCGTCGGGCGAGATTGGCCTCGTCCTGAAGATAAACGTTGCTGTCGAATGTTTCTTTGAGCGTCGCAGTGGCGCTGATTTTCCACGAAGCGGCATTGGTTGAAATTAATGATTCTCCTGCACTGGACCATGCGACGGTAAGCAGGACTAAAAACATTCCCAGTTGCCTAATTTGCCGTGGCCAACGGCGTCGCCCGCTGCTATCGCTAATCCAGTTTTTAATCCCGACTGAATGCCGACTGTTATGAAATTTCTTCGTCTCGCTTTGTTGCTCGTCGCCAGTGCCGCATTCACGGTCGGATGTCGCAGCGTGACGCCCCAACCTTGCACCGCCGAGACAGCCACTGCGTCGCTCACTCGTCTGACGACAACCGTCCACGCCGATCAGCCGACCGGCTGGACCGTCGTTCCCGTTGGCGACACGCTCTGACTGCACGGACTGATTATCTCGATTCGCGCCGCATCGAGATCACCGAATCTTGCGCATCGCACGCCCTTCCTTGTTGGGATTGGATGGAGAGGAAAACTGATAAGAAAAATTCGTAAGCGCGAATCCGAAAGCTCTCATCAGAAGTTTCGTTGCGAATCGCGCGATGCTTGCTAGGCTCGCTCGCGATGAGCAAGCGCCGGAAACAACCGTCAAAAGCCGCGACGTCCCCTTCACCGCAGTCCCCAACGAATTCGACCACGCCCGCACGCTTCTCACCGCACAACGTGATATTCCAGCTCATCGCGATTCTCGCGCTGAGTACCGTGTTGGGATTCACGTTCAATTCCGCGAATCCGGTTGGAGTTAAATTCAACTCGCCCGCAGCAAGTCCGAGCATTGCTATGTCGCAAACTGATTCGTCGGTTGATTCGCCGATTGAGAAAAACAGCGACTCCGCTCCGTCACCAGTTCCCCCCAAACCATGGCGGTCCAACAGCAACGTTCAACTTGCCGCGCAGTCACCCGCGCCTCAGTCCACGCCCACACCCGTCCCGACTCAGCCCACAATCAAATCCGTTGCAACGAAACCGCAGCCACCGTCACTGCATTCGCACAATCACGTTCCAACACCTGTCAGCGACACGAATAATCCGGCCAATCCAGCACCGATTCATTGGCCCGAAGCGAAAGTACTCGTCGCGGCCGGTCGCGCCGTGCTCGTGGACGTGCGCCATAAAGCGTTGTATGACGCGGGCCACATTCCGGGTGCGATTTCGCTGCCGGAAATGAGTATGCCCGACGACTTCAAAAAATTTCTCGATCAACAACCGGAAGGCAGAATTGTGATTTTGTATTGCAGCAGCACGAGTTGCTCGCAATCGGCACGCGTTGCGGCGCGATTTGTAAACGAGTTTCATTATCCGGCAGTTCGCTACATGACCGGCGGCTACGCTGAATATCAACAGGCCGAACTCGTGAAACCCGCTCCTGTCGCACCATGAAGTTCTCGCTTTCACCGAACGTCGAGCGCACCCTGCGATTTCTCCTCGCGATTCTGATGCTCTGGGCGGCCGTTTCGAAGCTCGCGAACCCAACGGAATTTCTCGGCTCAATCTACGGTTATGAACTGCCTTTGCCGCGCGCACTGTTGCAAATCACCGCCGTCGTGTTGCCGTGGGTGGAATTGATTTGCGGACTGCTGTTGCTGGCGGGCTTTTGGCAACCGACGGCATTACTATTGGTGACCGGCCTGCTGGTCATCTTTGTCCTGGCCACGGGGCAGGCCTGGGCACGTGGTATCGACATTTCATGCGGCTGTTTCGACCTGAACATTCTCGGACTGGACTCCCGCACTTCCAGCCTGGCGCGATTTCTGGAATCCGTCGCCTTTGCCTTTTTCCGCAATCTGGCGCTCACAGCTCTCGCGGCGCTGTTGCTCTATCAGTCAACCCGCGTAACGACTGACGAAGCGGCGTAATAACGGTTGCTTAAGCTGCTTTTGCTTCTGCTTTCAACGGCTAACTCCGCCCTTTTCAAACCGCGCGTTTTTGCTAGCCTCCCCGTCCCTTTGGGACTTCGTAGCCACTCAAAAACCGGCGCGCCGTTCCAAGTTTTTTATGGCATTGATTGTTCAGAAGTACGGCGGCACGTCAGTCGGCAACACAGATCGCATCAAGAATGTCGCCCGACGTGTGGCCGAATACCACCGCCGCGGTGATCGCGTTGTTGTCGTTGTGTCCGCGATGAGCGGCGTCACCGACAGCCTCATCAAACTCGCCAAAGACATCGTTCCCCTGCCGAGCGAACGCGAGATGGACATGCTGCTCGCCACCGGGGAACAACAGACCATTGCGCTGACGGCCATCGCATTGCATGCGTTGAACGTCCCGGCCGTTTCCATGACCGGTGCCCAAGCCGGCATCGTCACCGATGGCGTTCACACCAAAGCCAAGATTCACAACATCACACCCAAGCAGGTTCATCAGGCGCTCGACGCGGGTAATGTCGTCATTGTCGCCGGTTTTCAAGGCCTGACCAAAGATGGTCAGATTACGACGTTAGGTCGCGGTGGTTCAGACCTGACGGCGATTGGGATGGCCGCTGCGTTGAAGGCGGATCTTTGCCAGATTTACACGGATGTGGATGGCGTTTACACCGCAGACCCGCGGCTCGTACCGAATGCGACCAAGCTGCCGGAAATTTCCTATGACGAAATGCTCGAACTCGCGAGCCTCGGCGCCAAGGTGATGCAGAGTCGCTCGGTGGAATTTGCGAAAAAGTTTGGCGTCGTGTTTGAAGTCCGCTCCAGTTTGAATGATAACCCCGGAACGATTGTGAAAGAAGAAACCAAAAGCATGGAAGGCGTCGTCGTACGCGGCGTCTCGCTCGACAAAAATCAGGCCAAAGTCACCCTCGTGGCCGTGCCCGATAAACCCGGTGTGGCGGCACACATCTTCAAAGCCATCGGCGACGCAAATGTGAACGTGGATATGATTGTGCAGAACATCAGCCACGGCAACGGCGCACCGGCAACCGACCTCTCGTTCACGGTGGACAAACCGGACTTGCTCAAGGCGCAAAAGGTCATTGATGGATTGAAAGCCGAGATCGGTTTCAAAGAAGTTTTAACTGACGAAAAGATCGGCAAACTTTCTATCGTCGGCGTGGGCATGAAATCGCACAC